>NZ_JBBHKW010000001.1:0-402778 GCF_037482625.1 Corynebacterium sp. H128
GACCACAGTTACCCGTCGGCCGGCAAGCACCGAAGCCACCGCATGGTCCCTTATCTTCTGTGTTGATCGTTGAACCACCACGAACCACCTTTCTGGTTTGTGGTGCATTCACAGCTTGACACCGCCCAGGGGAGTTCGGCAACAATGGTTCGCTAGTCCCGGCGCCAACGCATGCCGTGCTGCAAAGAAACTCCGCACTCTGCTGGTAAAGTTTCCGACTATGACTGAACCAGCTGCACGCAAGCAAAAGAAAGAAACCCCGTGGTACATCGAGATCCCGCTCGTTGTCGTCATGACTTTTATCCTCATTGCGCTCGTGCAGACATTCATCGGACGCCTCTATGTGATCCCCAGCCAGTCGATGGAACCTACGCTGCACGGTTGCCCCGGGTGCACCGGTGACCGCATTTATGTGGACAAGATCGCCTATCGCATGAGCGAGCCGGAGCCAGGCGATGTGGTGGTTTTCAAAGCCCCTGATTCGTGGAATAGTTCTTTCCGTCAGCAGGACACAGGCGGTTTGTTGCGCGGCCTGCAGAACCTAGGTTCCTACGTGGGGCTGACCTCGCCCGATGAAAACGATATGGTCAAGCGTATTATCGCCACCGGCGGTCAGGAAGTTCAGTGCCTCGCAGGTGACGAGGGTATTAAGGTCAACGGTCAGCTTGTCGATTCTTCCTACCAGCTCCAGCCGCCGACCTACCCGGCGAATCCGCAGCGTGGCTCCGAGGCATGCAGTGGCGATTACTTTGGCCCTGTGAAAGTCCCGGAAGGCAATTACTTTGTCATGGGAGACAATCGCACTAATTCGGCCGACTCCCGCTTCCACCTCGCTGACGAGCTGCAGGGTACCGTTCCGCGCGACAATATTGTGGGCAAAGTACAGGCGATCGTGTTGCCGTTTGACCGCATCGGCGCGGTCGAGGATTTGGATATTCAATAGCGATCCGCACTAGCTCATGATCGAGCAAACGCTCATAGCGGCCGGTTTTGGCCCCGTTGCTGGGGTTGATGAAGCTGGTCGCGGTTCGTGTGCCGGACCAATCACTATCGCGGCCTGCATCTTGCCGACGACATTGCCGGAGGAACTGGCTGGGCTAGACGATTCCAAAAAGCTCAGCCCGGTGCGTCGCGCCCGGTTGTTTCCGCTTATCCAGAACTTGGCGCTTAGCTGGAGCATCGTGCATCTTCCCGCCACATTTGTGGACGAATGGGGCATCCAGCACGCAAACATCTCCGGCATGCGGCGCGCAGTAGCCAGGTTGGAGCTGCGGCCCGCCTACGCGCTTATCGACGGCTTTGGCGTACCCGGCCTCACTCAGCCTTCACTACCGATTATCGGGGGAGACGCTTACGCGCCGTGCATTTCCGCGGCCAGTATCCTTGCTAAGCACTCCCGCGATGTGCTGATGGCGGAGTACGCGCAGCAGTTTCCGGGCTATGGATTTGAGGCTCACAAGGGCTACGGGACGAAGGTGCACATGGACGCGGTGCGCCGCCAAGGTGCAAGCCCCATTCACCGCTATAGTTATGCCAACGTTGCTGCAGCACATGCACATTGGCTAGGTGAAAAGGAGACACGGTGAGCGCTGAAGAGCTGGAAAACTACGAGGCCGAAGTTGAGCTGTCGCTGTACCGCGAGTACCGCGATGTGGTGAGCCAGTTCTCTTATGTCGTCGAGACGGAGCGCCGGTTCTACCTGGCGAATGCAGTGGAGCTTATCCCGCACACTACTGGTGGCGATGTGTACTACGAAGTGCGCATGTCTGACTGCTGGGTGTGGGATATGTACCGCGCAGCCCGTTTCGTGCGTTTCGTCCGCGTGATCACCTTTAAGGATGTCAACATCGAGGAACTCGACAAGCCAGAAATGATCATCCCAGACTAGAACTAGGGGCAGGGGATACGATCCCAGTTTTCAAGTCCCTTGATCCGTACGCCGTCGATCTTGCATGTCGCTACATTACTGGGGAGCTCTCCGGTGATGATCTCATGCCGTGGCGGAAAGCACGCTGCGCCCTGAGCAAGATTGTGGAATCGGTGTGTACAGCCGAGCACCTGGGCTTCGGTTAGTGCGAAGCCACCGAAGTCTATGAGCCGATGATGGGGACGATGAATTAGTCAGCGTCAAGCGGGAGTATGCCCTAACGATGCGCAGCTGTGGATAGCGGGGGTCATCCACAGTTAGGCACGGCTCGCAGTCGTCCCTTGTTACTTCCTATGGAATCGTCCCAGGTGATATAGCACGATCACGTACTTGGGGGACACAGTGACAACAAAGCTCGGCAGTTTTGGGGAAGCACAGGCAGCTGACTACTTTCTTGACCGAGGTGGAATTATTCTCGGGCGCAACGTGCGCTACACCTGCGGTGAAATTGACCTTATCGTTCAATTGAACGGGCAGGTGGTGTTTGTTGAAGTCAAGACTCGGTCTACAGCTGACTTCGGGGCAGCAGAAGCAGTGACACCTCGAAAATTCTCGCGGCTCAAGCGCGCCGCCGCACGATGGTTGGAGGGGCAGCCCTACCGGGAAGTGCGCTTCGACGTCCTAGTGTTCCTCCTCGATGAAGGCACCGTGCAACACTTTGAGGGGATTGACTGTGGCGCTTGCTAAAACCAACTCCGCGACGATTGTAGGAGTCAGCGCGGTGCCCGTTGGAGTTGAGGCCAATATCGGCCCTGGGCTCCCCGGGATGTTCATCGTCGGTCTTGCGGGGGCGGCGCTGGCGGAATCCAAGGATCGCCTTAAGACTGCGATGCTTAACGTTGGACTTCCATGGCCCAAAACCAAACTCGTGGTCAATTTGTCTCCCGCAGATATTAGAAAGTCGGGGAGCCATTTCGATCTGGCCATATGCGCGGCGGTGCTCTCCGCAACCACTCAGATCGACCTTTCAGAGATCATGATCCTGGGTGAGGTGGGGCTAGATGGCTCGGTAAAGCCTGTGCCCGGAGTTCTTCCAGCGTTGATCGCCGCTCGAGAAAGCGGGATGTCTCTTGCCATGGTACCGGCAGGTAATGAGGCTGAGGCAGCGTTGCTAGCGGGACTAAATATCCTCTTGGTTTCGCATCTGCAAGAGCTAGCCGAATGGATGATGGGGATGCCGGCCCTGCAGCGGCCGCAGCTGTTAAACGAAACAGCTCCTGAACAGCCGGACATGGTGGATGTGGTGGGGCAGCCCGACGCCAGGCTCGGTGCTGAAATCGCAGCGGCAGGCGGGCATCATTTGTTCTTGGTGGGCCCTCCAGGATCGGGAAAATCGATGATCGCTGCTCGTCTGCCGGGGCTCCTGCCGCCGTTGGGTCCAGAACAGGTTATTGAGGCCACAGCCGTGCATTCGGTGTCCGGTTTGAGTTTCAACGGGCCGGTTACAGCAGCTCCCTTCGTGGCACCACATCACAGTGTGTCGCAGTCAGCGTTGCTCGGTGGTGGTTCCGGACACCCTGTGCCGGGCGCTGTCAGCTTGGCACATCATGGGGTGTTGTTTCTGGACGAAGTCAGCGAGATTCCCGCGCAGGTGCTTGATAGCTTGCGCGTCCCACTAGAAGCCGGCCAAGTCCGATTGTTGCGCCAGCATCGCGAGGTGGTGTTTCCAGCGCAATTGCAACTAGTCCTTGCAGCTAATCCCTGCCGGTGTGGCGCAGAAGAGGCGCCCGCCTGTACTTGTAGCGCTAGTACGCGTCGTCGCTATTTGAGCAACGTTTCCGGCCCGCTGCGTGATCGCATTGATTTATGCGTTCGTACCTATTCGCAGGGGTCAGTGTTGGGCGGGGAGGCAGAACCAACGGCCTGCATCGCGGAACGGGTGCAGGCAGCGCGGGAGCGGGCGCAGCATCGGTGGGGTGTGTTGAATGCGCGCATTGATCCGCGCCGGCTGCGACGGGATTTTGTGGCCGATGACGTCGCCATGGCGTATCTGTCTGCGCTGCTTGCCGACGGCAGCATCAGCCAGCGCGGAGTGGACAGATCCCTCAAAGTGGCGTGGACGTTGGCCGATCTCGCGGGTACGCCTTGTCCCGGACTTGATGAAGTGACACGTGCTATCGAATTGCATTCCGGTGGATTGGAGGCAGCATGACGACACGGGCGCAGGCATGGGCCTATCTGTCACGGTGTTTGGAAGGTCCTAACCGGACACTCCAGAGACTTCTTGCTCAAGGCCGGGATGTGGAGGCCATTGCACAGGCGATAAAGCGTCGAGAGTCATGGATTGGGGACCTGTTGGGACAAACACAGGCACGATACGCTTTGGATCAATCAGCCCAGGACTTGGCGCATATCCAGCAACTAGGTGGGCGTCTGCTCACTCCGGAATGTCAGGAATGGCCGTCCACAGAATTTGCGCAGTCTTTCGGTTTCGCTGCCTCCGGTAGGAGTGACTGTGCGCGCTCGGTGCAGGAGGACGCAGTTCCGCCGCATGCCCTGTGGGTGCGGGGAAGCAACGTGAGTGAATTGCTTGCGCAGTCTGTAGCAGTGGTGGGCACCCGCGCGCACTCGCGTTATGGAGCGGAGGCTACTCGCCAGTTGGTTTCGGGGTTGTCGTCTCATCAGTGGACGATTGTTTCGGGCGGCGCTTTGGGCATCGATGCGTTGGCGCACAACGCTGCTCTTTCCGCAGGAGGAAAAACTGTAGTGGTTGCGGCTTGCGGGTTGGATCGAAACTATCCGCAGGCGAACTCTGCGATGTTCGATCGTGTAGCAGGCGACGGTGCGATTATTAGTGAGTATCCGCCTGGTACTCCGCCGGCGCGACACCGCTTCCTTACGCGAAATCGTTTGGTCGCAGCGATGACTGCGGGGACTGTAGTGGTAGAGGCCGCGTGGCGTTCGGGAGCGTTGAATACGTTGACCTGGGCGGAAGGTTTTGGTCGGGTAACAATGGCCGTTCCAGGACCGATCACCACCGCTGGCTCGCTAGGGTGTCATGATCGAATCCGCAATGGTCACGCGCAGTTGGTGGTCAGTGCGGATGAAATCCGGCAGCTGCTATCGGCGGTGGGGAAGCTAGACGTTGAAGCACAGTATGAAATTCAGTTTGCAGCTGACAAGATTCAAACCCTGTCAAGGAATGAAATGCGTGTGTTTGACGCGATGTCTGAAACTGCGCTCAAGGCAGAGGACATAGCTGTGAATGCGGGATTGAGTATTCAACTTACCGTCCATTTGCTCGTTGACCTGGCTAAACGTGGGGTAGTAGAGCGGGAGGGGAGCCAGTGGAGGCGCGCGGAATAATCTCGCAGAAAAATAACACAACAAAAACCTTGCGTAATTAGAAACGGCAACCTAACATAGGTTAGGCAAGCCTAAGTGAAGGAGTTGTAGTTCGGGCTGGTTCTGCAACTCCGACCATTCCTACTAGTTGTGGGCAGTGTGGCACCTCCAACCACCTGCACGCGACGCGCGCTAAGGTTATGCATTATGGGTGAGTTCAAGGTAGTGGCGGTACGACAAAAAGTCGTGCCGCCACTTGCTTTTGGAGTGTCATGGCTGCATTAATACCGCTTATCGACGACTATTGCGAAGCGCTCCACTTGGTCGCAGGAAAATCCCCGGCCACAGTCAAGGGTTACCGTAGCGATCTGACACTCCTGGCAGAGGTTGTGCCCTCAACCGCAGAATTTCAGCTCGTTGCTTTGCGTGCCTGGCTTGGACAAGCCGTGGCCGAAGGGAAAGCCAGATCTACTCTTGCCCGTCGGACAGCTGCAGTGAAGGGGTTTTCTTCCTGGCTGGTCAAACATGGAGAGATTGAAACTGACGTTGCAGCTCGCCTCGTGAGTCCGAAGCCGGGTCGTCATCTTCCGCGGGTCTTGGCTGCCAAGGAAGCAGGGGAGCTGATGGGGAATGCGGCCTCGCGCTCAGAGGCTGAATTCCTGCGCGATTCTGCCATTTTGGAACTCATGTATGCCGCAGGCATCCGCGTTGGAGAGCTTGTGGGCCTCGATGTGGATGACTTGAGCCTGAGCTCAAAAACCGCACGGGTAACAGGTAAGGGGAACAAGCAGCGCGTCGTGCCCTTTGGTGCTGCGGCTGCTGATGCCCTGGGGCAATGGTTGGGATCGGGCAGGAAAGAGTTAGCGGCTGCCGGGGAAGCTGCTCTCTTTGTCGGGGTGCGGGGAAAACGGATTGACCCACGTCAGGTGCGAAGAGTAGTAGAACAGGCTGCTGCAGTATCCGGGATTTCTGGACTCACCCCGCACGGACTGCGACATTCCTCCGCGACTCACTTGTTGGACGGAGGAGCCGACCTGCGTGTAGTTCAGGAAATGTTGGGACATTCCTCTTTGCAAACCACCCAGATTTACACCCACGTCAGCGCCGATCGGCTCAAAGCGGCTTTTGATCAGGCGCATCCACGGGCTTGAGCCGGATCGTTGGGGCATCAAGTAGCGAGAGCGGATTGATGTAGTCATCCTTCGCCTTCAGCGCGCCCCAATGCAGCCCCTCTGAGCCTGCTAGTGTGCCGATGACTTGGCCGCTGCCCACCGACATTCCTGCCGCAACATGTGGGTGTACAGGCTGATATGTAGTTCGGATGCCGTCCCCATGCTGAATGGATATGGTGGGTTTGCCGGCGATGCTTCCCGCAAACACGACTTCCCCTGTTTCCGCGGCTCGGATTGGGCTGCCAGGCGGAGCGGCGAGGTCTACTCCTCGATGCCCTGGCAACCAATTGCGTTCCGGTTTGTCAAAAGGGCGCTGGATCCCTTGGACAAATGCAGCGCCGGTGGTGGGGGAAACATAAGCATGGGCAGGATCTGGCAACGCGAAAACTAGCAGCAGTCCTACCAGGAACCAGGAGAGTCTCATGGCTAGTAGGGTGATGGGTTGAGTGGGCGTCGACAAGCGTTGTGGCGCCAAAGCTGTGGAAGATGGTGCGTTTGGGGCTAAAGTCGCCTGACCTGTGGAGAACCGGTCGTGTTCATTTGGAAAAGCCGGTGCCAACCGCTAAAGTGATCCCTAGCAGTGTGTCCGCACATTGACTACGCGCGTCCAAACACAGTCTTGCGCAACGAGGTCCCTGTGGATTTTCACCGGGTGTTGTGCTGCGGCTTGGTCGCTAGGAGCAGGAGAAAAACCTGCACAACTTTTAAAACCGAAACTTCTACTTGAAAGGAAGCACCCATGGCAGTTGTAACCATGCGCGAGCTTCTCGACGCTGGCGTCCACTTCGGACACCAGACCCGTCGTTGGAACCCAAAAATGCGCCGTTTCATCTTCACCGATCGTAACGGTATCTACATCATCGATCTCCAGCAGACGCTGACCTACATCGATCAGGCCTTCGAGTTTGTCAAGGAAACCGTTGCACACGGTGGCACCATCCTTTTCGTTGGCACCAAGAAGCAGGCTCAGGAAGCTGTTTCTACCGAGGCTGATCGCGTCGGTATGCCATACGTGAACCACCGTTGGCTCGGCGGTATGCTGACCAACTTCCAGACCGTCTCCAAGCGTCTGCACCGCATGAAGGAACTGCAGGCCATGGACGCAGCCGAGAATGGCTACGAGGGTCGCACCAAGAAGGAAATCCTCATGCTCACCCGTGAGCGCACCAAGCTGGAGCGTGTACTCGGTGGCATCGCGGAAATGAGCAAGCTTCCTTCCGCAATGTGGGTTATCGACACCAACAAAGAGCACATCGCCATCAGCGAAGCTCACAAGCTGTCCATCCCTGTGGTAGCTATCCTGGACACCAACTGTGACCCAGACGTAGTTGACTTCCCAATCCCAGGCAACGACGACGCTATCCGCGCCACCGCACTGCTTTCCCGCGTCATCTCCACCGCTGTGGAAGAGGGCAAGAAGGCTCGCGAAGAGCGTCAGCTCGCCGCAGCCAAGGATGCCGCAGGCGAGAAGGAAGAGCCTGCAGCAAAGGAAGAGCCTGCTGCAAAGGAAGAGCCTGCTGCAAAGGTAGAGGTCGCCGCTAAGGTTGAGGCAACCGAAGAAGTAGCTGAAGAAAAGGCTGCTGAGTAAAACAGTACTTTCAAATCCCCTTGTGCTTACGGGCGCAAGGGGATTTTTCGCGTTCTGCGCTGTAAATCGGATTAGGGAAGTCGGATTTCGGGGCGAAAAGTGAATAAAACAATCAGGTTGACAGATCTGCGCCCTAATTCCGACTTCCATAATCCGACAAAGACGTTCGCCAGGCCCAAATGAGATTTGTGCAAAGGACTGTGCCGGGCCCGAACTCAGACCGTAATCCCTGTTAGACCGAAAGGGTTCGTACACCACTCCACCGGACTTGACCCTCTGTCAAGGGCGACGGAAGTAAAAGCGTTGTTTCTGCGATTTAAAAACCCAGAACTTTCTGAGAATCCAGCCACAGGCAATTGCCGCATAGCGAGAAAAACTAGCCGGCGATCATTTGCTGGACGGCTAGTTGGTGCACCTGGAGATTACCCCGCCCCATGCTTTACTTGTCAAAATGTACCTAGAGGGTGACGAAAACCATGGGCGTTATCATTGACCCTGTATTCTATGGGGTGGGGGTAGATCTCTTTCGAGACGTGGTATGAATTTTCCTATTTGAACTCACTGCTATGCGTTACCAAGTAAGCTGTAGTCCCAATGATAAACATGGCAGCGATGATACTTGCTATGCGGCTTAGAATGGTTTCTGGATGAAAGACTGCGTAGACGCAGAATCCGACAGAAACTAGCCCCCAAAGAACTAAGAGCTTCTTTTTCAATCCCTTTCATCCTCTCACTTGGTTACTGAGACCAGCACATTCCAGTGGGGAACAGCCGAATTCCATTGCCCCAAGCGCCACAAATGCCTACTAGGGAAGCCTCTGCAGCGAGAGCGGTTGCCACCGGCGTGGCAACCACAATGGAAACACCAGTACTGTCTTGGGTTGACAGTCGTCAGACTATGCGCGGAAGCCAAGTGAAATTCATTTCAATGTGATAACAACTCCGACGATCGTGGACGCAGGGTGACGTATTATTTTGAGGAAGTAGCTTCACAAGGCTGCTTCGAAGATAGTTGGTTATACAAGACGTGCTTTTGTTCAGTAGTTCTGGCTCGTTTTTGACCACCCGCTGCGCGCACTTTTCCGAACTCTAAGCTAGACTTCAACAAGGAAAATTTCTTCTAAAATCAAGGAGGATCGCCCCAACATGGCGAACTACACTGCTGCAGATGTCAAGAAGCTGCGCGAAATGACCGGCGCTGGCATGATGGACAGCAAGAAGGCTCTCGAAGAAACCGCTGGTGACTTCGAGAAGGCTGTCGAGCTGCTCCGTATCAAGGGCGCTAAGGACGTCGGCAAGCGTGCAGAGCGCACTGCTGCTGAGGGCCTGGTCGCTGTTTCCGGTAACACCATGGTCGAGATCAACTCTGAGACCGACTTCGTTGCTAAGAACGCTGAGTTCAAGGACTTCTGCGCCAAGATCGCTGACGCTGCTGCTGCAGTGAAGGCAAACTCCGCTGAAGAACTTGCAGCCGCTGAGGTTGACGGCATGACCGCTGCAGAGGCTATCCAGCAGCTGTCCGCAAAGATCGGCGAGAAGCTCGAGCTGCGTCGCGCCGTTACCCTCGAGGGCGAGAAGATCGCCGTCTACCTGCACCACCGTGCATCTGACCTGCCACCAGCAGTTGGTGTCATGGTTGCTTACACCGGTGATGATGAGGCCGCTGCTAAGGCTGCTGCCATGCAGGTTGCTGCGATGAAAGCACAGTACCTCTCTCGTGAAGACGTCCCGGCTGACGTTGTTGAGAAGGAGCGCGCAACTCAGGAGAAGATCACCCGCGAAGAAGGCAAGCCAGAGGCAGCCGTCGCAAAGATCGTGGAAGGCCGCATGAACGGCTTCTACAAGGATGTCACCCTGCTCGAGCAGGCTTCTGTTTCTGACAACAAGAAGACCGTGAAGCAGCTCATGGACGAAGCCGGAGTTACTTTGACTTCCTTCGCCCGCTTCGAGGTTGGCCAGCACTAATCCAGTGCTCAATCAAAGCGTTCCGTACCAAGCGTGCGGGGCGCTTTTTTCGTGTGTAAACCATGTAAACTGTTCCTAGTTAAACGCCCAAAAGGAAGGTAGAACATTCATGTCGGAGGATTCCGCAACCAAGCGCCAAGGATACAAGCGAGTGATGCTGAAACTTGGCGGTGAAATGTTCGGCGGCGGAAACGTTGGTATTGACCCAGACGTGGTGCAAAACGTCGCGCGGCAGATCGCTGAGATCGCGCAAGCAGGCACCGAAGTGTGTGTAGTCATCGGCGGCGGAAACTTCTTCCGTGGCGCGCAGCTACAGCAGCGTGGCATGGATCGCGCGCGCTCGGACTACATGGGCATGCTCGGTACCGTCATGAACTGTCTCGCTCTGCAGGACTTCCTGGAAAAGCAGGGCGTAGAGACGCGCGTGCAGACTGCCATCAACATGGCCCAAGTTTCCGAACCTTATTTACCACTGCGGGCAAAGCGTCACCTTGAAAAGGGCCGAGTAGTCATCTTCGGTGCGGGCATGGGAATGCCATACTTTTCTACGGATACCACCGCTGCGCAGCGCGCCCTCGAAATCGACTGTGAGGTGCTGCTCATGGCGAAAGGCGTGGATGGCGTCTACTCCGATGATCCTCGCACCAACCCTGAGGCCACCATGTACACCGAAATCACGCCACAGGAAGTCATTGAAAAGGGCTTGAAGGTGGCTGATTCCACTGCTTTCAGCTTGTGCATGGATAACAAGATGCCGATTCTGGTGTTCAACCTGCTCACTGACGGCAACATCGCCCGGGCGGTACGCGGCGAGAGTATCGGAACCTTGGTTCGTTCCTGATATCTTAAAACACTAGCGCTAACTAACGACGAGACTTGAGGAACAGCATGATTGACGAAATCCTTTTTGAATCCGAAGAACGCATGAACGTTTCGGTCGAGCACACCCGTGAGGATCTGACCACCATCCGCACCGGTCGTGCAAACCCTGCAATGTTTAATGGCGTCATGGCGGAGTACTACGGCACCTTGACCCCGATCACTCAGATGGCCACTATCGCAGTACCAGAGCCACGCATGCTGCTGATTAAGCCATATGAGATGTCTGTGATGAACGAGATTGAGAATGCGATTCGTAACTCGGATCTCGGCGTCAACCCAACCAATGATGGTCAGGTACTGCGCGTCACTATCCCGCAGCTCACTGAGGAGCGTCGTAAAGACATGGTGAAGCTGGCTAAGAGCAAGGGTGAAGACGGTAAGATCGCCATCCGCAACATTCGCCGTAAGGGCATGGAGCAGCTCAAGAAGCTGCAAAAGGACGGCGACGCAGGCGAGGACGAAGTTGTCGCAGCCGAAAAGGAACTGGATAAGGTAACCCAGAAGTACGTCGCACAAATGGACGATCTGGTAGCCGCCAAGGAAAAGGAGCTCATGGAGGTTTAGTCCTACCTGCCATGAACCATTGCGCTGTTAATCATGCAGCGCTTTTCTTATGTAGGAGCGAACGTGGAGCATATTCGACCCAAAAACTCGGCTGGTCGAGACTTAAAACAGGCCATCGGGGTAGGCGTGGGTTTGGCAACCCTCGTTTTGCTGTCGATATTTGTCAGCACGTTCGCGTGGTACCCGCTCGTGGCTGCGGCTGTGTTCGTGGCTACCTGGGAAGTTCATGCGCGACTTAAAGAACACGGCTATGTCCTGCAGCGCGCTGTGCTCCTCATCGGGGGACAAGCAATGGTGTGGCTTTCCTGGCCCTTCGGTACCACCGGATTAGTGGCCGGTTTTGTTACTAGTGTGTTGGCGCTGATGTTCGGTCGACTGTTTCATCACGGTCATAACACCGCCCCCCAAAACTACTTGCGCGATATGTCGCTGGGAATCTTCGTGCTGACGTGGATCCCGTTCTTCGGCTCCTTCGCCGCGATGCTCTCCCTCATCGAGCGGCCCGGCGTGCCTTATGGCATGGTCATCATCACTTTTATGCTGTGCGTCATCGCCTCGGACGTTGGCGGCTACATTGCAGGCGTGATGTTTGGCACGCACCCAATGGCTCCGGCAGTGAGCCCCAAGAAGTCCTGGGAAGGCTTCGCCGGATCCATCATTCTAGGCAGCATCGCGGGGGTACTATCGGTGCATTTTCTGCTGGGCGCGCAAGCGTGGCTCGGGTTGCTGCTTGGCATTGGCCTCGTGGTATGCGCGACGCTTGGAGACTTGGTGGAAAGTCAGTTTAAACGAGAGCTAGGGATTAAAGACATGTCCGCCATGCTTCCAGGGCACGGCGGACTAATGGATCGATTGGACGGCATGTTGCCATCCGCAATGGTCACATGGCTGATTCTCAGCCTGACCTAGGACTTTAGGACTTATAAGCCTTCTTAACCTGGCGACGCAGCTCAAGCATGCGCACACCGCCGACCAGCGCCATGATCAGGGCACCGGAAATCGCGGAGAGCAGGAACCCGATACCAGCCGGGAACTGGAAGGTCCACATAAACAGGTTCAGATCAACTTTCTGCTGATTCTGCATGATGAAAACCAGCAGCAGGATAAGTAGCAGCGCACCGAAGATTAACGCGACCCACGTGCCTCCTGCGAGCGAGCTGTTGACCTTGGTTGGTTTAGTCTGCTTTGGTTCTACGCGCTTTTCGACGTCCGTTGCGGGCGCACTCTGTGGCTGCGAAGCGTCGTCCGGTTGAGCGTCATACTGAGTTAAGTCATCGTTGTTCGGAGTAGTCATGCCTTATATTGAACGCGGTGTGGCGGAAAATCGCCAATTGGCGCTCAGCGGGATACGTGGAAAGATGGGGGCTACTATGGCTGAAATCCCTCTCGTATTTAACGCCCCAAAGCGTGGCATGCCGCCGAAACACTTCGCTGACCTCACTGCTGAGGAGCGCATTGCGGCGGTGCAGGAACTTGGACTTCCGAAGTTCCGTGTTGATCAAATTGCACGTCACTACTATGGGCGGCTAGAAGCCGATCCAATGACGATGACAGATCTCCCGGAAGCAGCTCGCGCCAAGGTGAAGGAAGCACTCTTCCCAACACTGATGACATCGGTTCGAGAGATCTCCACTGACAATGGTGAGACCACCAAAACCCTGTGGAAGTTGCATGACGGCACACTTCTAGAATCTGTGCTGATGCGCTACAAGGACCGCGCTACCTTGTGTATCTCCTCCCAAGCAGGTTGCGGTATGGCGTGTCCATTTTGTGCTACCGGCCAAGGGGGCTTGGATCGAAACCTATCTTGCGCGGAGATCGTCGACCAAGTGCGCGCCGCTGCGGCGACGATGCAGGCCGAAGGGAGTCGACTTTCCAACATCGTGTTCATGGGGATGGGGGAGCCGCTGGCCAACTATAAGCGCGTGGTTTCTGCGGTACGTCAGATTACCTCGCCTGCCCCACAGGGCTTTGGTATTTCCCAGCGCAATGTCACCGTATCCACAGTCGGACTCGCGCCAGCGATTCGCAAACTTGCTGATGAAGAGCTCTCCGTCACCCTCGCTGTTTCTCTTCACACCCCTGATGATGAGCTGCGCGATACCCTCGTGCCGGTGAATAATCGTTGGACTGTCACTGAGGTGTTGGACGCTGCCCGCTATTATGCGGACAAGTCGGGACGCCGCGTCTCCATCGAGTATGCGCTGATCCGAGACATCAACGACCAGGGCTGGCGCGCAGACATGCTGGGGAAGAAGCTCCACAAGGCGCTCGGCCCCCTCGTCCATGTCAACCTGATTCCGTTGAACCCAACCCCTGGTTCTAAATGGGATGCCTCGCCGAGGGACCGCCAGGACGAATTCGTTCGGCGGGTCAGTGAACAAGGTGTGCCGTGTACCGTGCGCAACACCCGCGGCCAGGAGATCGCTGCGGCCTGTGGCCAGTTGGCAGCTGAAGAACGATAATTTCATTAGGCTGTAGCCTATGACTGAGGCTACATTTGAAGTTCGCAATTTAAGAAAGAGCTTTGGCACCCAGGTCGCGGTAAATGACCTGAGCCTCAAAGTTCCCCGGGGCAGCATTTACGGCCTAGTTGGGCCTAACGGCTCCGGAAAGACCACAATGATTTCCATGGCCACCGGATTGCTACGTCCAGATGCTGGTACCGCCAGTATCTGTGGCTTCGACATCTGGGAACAGGGTATGGAAGCCAAGCAACGGTTTGGGTTGCTTGCGGACGGAATGCCCGTGTTCGATCGGCTCACAGGACGCGAATTCTTGGAGTACTTGGGCAGTCTCCGGCGTATGCCGCCAGAAGTTACCCAGCAACGCGCCACCGAGTTGTTGGCCGCGCTCGGGCTCACCCCGGCGGCAGACAAACAAATCGTGGACTATTCCGCGGGCATGACTAAGAAAATCCTGCTGGCGTCGGCACTGCTGCACAACCCGCCGCTGCTCATCCTTGATGAGCCATTGGAGGCGGTGGACCCGGCTTCTGCACAAGTGATCCAGCAGATTCTGCGACGCTATGTTGCCGCTGGCGGAACGGTGTTGTTGTCTTCCCACGTGATGGAGCTCGTGGAAGGACTGTGCGATCACGTCGCCATCATCAAGGATGGTCAAGTACTGCGGCAAGGACACGTTGCGGAAGTACGGGGAGATTCCACCCTCACACAAGTCTTTGTCCAGCTCGTCGGCGGAGGTGACCTCGCAGCGGAGGCCTTGGGGTGGTTGAAGAGCGATGACTAAGACCCTATTGAAACTCCAATCAACCCTGTGGCGACGCAACCTCAAACACAACCCACGCCAGGCTTTCATGATCATCCTGGTCACGGTCTACGCCGTGGGCGGGGCCATCGGGATCTATCTGGCGACGGCCGCTAACCTACACGAGGGCGTGGTGACCGCGTTTCCCGCTCTCTTAGGAATCGGCTGTCTGTCATATCTGCTGGCGGGCTTCGCCATGCCGAGCGCAGAGGATAATCTCATCCCAGAGAGCTTTTCCGTGCTGCCACTGCCGGCAAAGGATCTGATCCAAGCCTGTGCCATAGCCACCCTGATGCAAAGTCGCGGGGTACTTGCTTTGTCATTCACCATCATTTCGATGGTGTTTGGGGCAGCGATGTTGGGTTTTGGCTGGGTAGTGGTGCCAATGCTCGTGCTGCAGCTTGCGATCACGCTCTTTGCAGGGCAGCTGGTGACGGGGTTGCTTTCGGCAGGTGGCGGACGCCGGAGCCAGGAACGCTCAGGGATGATCTCAGCAGTGCTCGGCTTTGTCTTTATCATCGGCTATAGCCTTGTTATGCAGATGTTGCCGGAGGATGGTGTGTTCCCGCTTGGTCCCTTCGGTGAAATAGCGCAGTGGACCCCCATCGCGGCAGCGCCAGCCGTGGTTTCTTCGATGGCAGCGGGCAAATATGGCGCCGCCGGGGTGCAGCTGTTGATTGCAGTGCTCAGCCTGGTAGGGATTTGGTGGGCGTGGCAGCGCACCATCGCCCGTCGATTAGCAGCACCGATCGTTGCGGAACAGGGAGCGGCGGACTTCAAGCCTTCCGAGACCTTGTTGATGCCTTGGGCGCCGCGCACGCAGGGTGGCATGATCTACTCCCGCGCCTTCCGCTATGTGCGCAGAGACGCGAAGCTGACCGCTTCTTTGGCGATCTTCCCGCTTTTCGCCGCTGTCTTCCTGATCCAGGGGGTGACGATCGGTCCGTCTCAGCTCTATGTCGGGGCTTTTCTCATGGCCTATTTCGGCGCTGCGGTGAGTTCAAATGATTTTGGTTATGACGGCCCCGCTAACTGGGTGCATATCGTTACTGGGCTGTCGGCGAAGACGCTGCTTGTCAGCAGGCATCTTGCGATGGCTGGAATCGTCTGGGTAGCGGTGGCAGTCTATTGCGCCATCATGTTAGTCATCGCCAAGGGGGACAGCATCGCCTGGTGGGTCTCTGGTGCTGCTGTAGCTGCTGCATTGAATGGCGCAGCCTTTGGCCTGATTTTCAGTGTGCATAATCCCTTCGCCACTGCGAAACCAGGCACTAATCCTTGGCAGGATAAGTCCGGATACTCCAGCGCTGCTTTCGCATCCAGCTTTGGTGCATTGTTGCTCGGATGGATACCGCTAGTCCCTGGTGCCGGCTTGTTGATCGCGGGCTTTGTCATGGAGAATATGCTGCTGAAAGTCGCCGGTCTAGTTCTGATGCTGGCGCTCGCGGTGGTGTTCTACCTAGTCACTATCCACCTGACTTCGCGCAAGCTAGCAAACAGCTATCCAGAGATTTTCCAGAAGGTTAAGGCCTGGGTGAACTGATACTGGGCAGAAAAAATCCCCACTTCACCGGAAACGGGGAGTGGGGATTTAGCTGAAGAATTAGGCGCGAAGCTCGCCCTTAACGCTCACAGGATCCACGTTGAGCGCACGCATCTGAGATTCAGAAAGGCCAGCGTAAGTGCCGGTCATGGCGTGCTGATCGTAGGTCCAGTGTGGCTCTACGTGATCCTGTGGCTTGTTGTGTGCGGTAACGGTGCGCACCTGAGAGAGCTTTGGCTGGAAAAGCTGGAGGAGCAGTCCAATGGCGATCAGTGCAGCAATTGCGATCAACCAGATAGTCTCCACGTGGCCACGGTGGTTACCAAAGTTCATGCCGAGCAGGAATGCCACGGAGATCCAACCAGCGATTTGGATTGGGCGACGTCCGATGTTGTGCCAGCCCCACGCTGCCGATGGCTCGTCTAGGGTAGACACGCCATTGTGAACCTCAGGCTCAATCTTGTGAGAACCAGCCACGCTCATAGCTCCTTCAGTGAGAAAACGTTTTTAATATCTTCGCATATTGTAGGGCCCGCAGCCCATAAACTCGACAACGACCCTGTCCTTTCGCAGCGACGCTACACCCAAAAGTGGTCAACTTCATGTTTGAGCGGTTCATCCGGGTGCAACAATGGAGGGCGTGAAAAAGCGCATCGTGGTTTTGGGGAGCACCGGATCAATCGGCACGCAGGCCCTGGAGGTGGTGGCGGAGAATCCGGATAAATTCGAGATCGTCGGCATCGCTGCCGGAGGTGCGCATCCAGAGGGCGTCGTTAAGCAGGCGCGAGAGTTGGGGCTGAGTGCATCGCAGGTCTGTGTTGCGCGTCCCGAAGCTGCAGCACAGGTGTCTGAGGCACTCGGCGGCCGGGTGCTGGAGCATGCCCATGAGCTTGTCGACGCCATCGATTGCGATACCGTCCTGAACGCACTCGTCGGTTCGATGGGACTGCGTTCGACCTTGGCGGCCCTGGATCGGGGTGCCACCCTGGCGTTGGCAAACAAAGAGTCTTTGGTCGCCGGTGGACACATTGTGCTGGAGCGTGCGCAGCCTGGGCAGTTAGTACCAGTGGACTCCGAGCACTCGGCGATGGCGCAGTGCTTGATGAGTGGGCGCCGGGACGAGGTGGCGCGTTTTGTACTTACCGCCTCCGGAGGCCCGTTTCGCGGATGGAATCGCGAAGAAATGTGGGAGATTACTCCGGAACAGGCTGCGCAGCATCCGACCTGGTCGATGGGGCAGATGAACACGCTGAATTCGGCGACACTGATTAATAAAGGTCTGGAACTGATTGAGGCCAGCCTGTTGTTCGGGGTGGATCCAGCGCTCATTGACGTCACTGTGCATCCGCAGTCCATTATCCATTCGATGGTGACCTTCCATGATGGTGCCACCATCGCGCAAGCCTCGCCCCCCTCCATGAAACTCCCAATTTCCATGGCATTGGATTGGCCAAACCGAGTAGCAGGGGCGCAACCCGCGCTTGATTTCACGGATGCAATGAATTGGACCTTCGAGCCCGTCGACGATGCGGCTTTTCCGGCGGTCCAACTGGCTAGGGAGGCCGTCGGCGCGGGCGGCACATTCCCAGCCGTATACAACGCGGCGAATGAAGAGGCAGCGGCGGCCTTCCTTGCTGGGCGAATTAAGTTCCCACACATCGTGGACACTGTTGCTGCGGTACTTTCAGCTGCCGATCAGTTCGCTGGTGTACCGTCAAACGTCGACGATGTCATCGCGACGGAAACCGAAGCCCGGCGAAGGGCAAACGAGGTCGTGGACAGCTTGGACACATAATTAGGGAGAACACTTAAGTGAGCTATTTTGCGGGAGTATTCCTGTTTGCTCTTGGTATTGCCGTGACCATTGCCCTGCACGAGCTCGGCCACCTGGGGGTTGCGCGGGCTTGTGGGATGCGAGTGCGTCGTTACTTCATCGGGTTCGGCCCTACTGTCTTCCAATTCACTAAAGGCCACACTAGTTATGGCCTGAAAGCAGTTCCGCTAGGCGGTTTCTGCGACATTGCGGGAATGACTGCCATTGATGAGGTCACCCCGGAAGAAAAGCCTTACGCAATGGTTGATAAGCCCTGGTGGGCGCGCATCGCGACGCTGCTTGGTGGTGTGGCAATGAACATGCTCATCGGGCTAGTGGTGCTGTACGCCGTGGCGGTCGGCTCTGGGCTGCCCAACCCGAAGGCTGATTTCAGCCCGGTTGTGGGGGAGACTACCTGCGTCACACCGGAGTGCACGGATGCAGGTCCCGCTGCGGCTGCCGGCATCAAGGTGGGGGATAAGATCTTGGCTGTCGACGGCCAGTCAGTACCGACCTTCATGGACGTACGCAAGATCGTGATGGACAAGCCGGGGCAAAGCGTTGCGGTTGATATTGAGCGCGCCGGAGAACGCCAGCACATCACGGTCGTGGTGCCGGCTGTGGAGCGGGAAACCCAGGACGGCCAGAAAATCACTGTCGGTGTCATGGGAGTGACCGCGGCTCCTATCAAAGACGACATCAAAAAATACGACCCACTAGCTGCGGTTCCAGCGACTTTTGCATTCACCGGTGAATTGATCTCCGCAACCGTGCATGGATTAGCTGCCATGCCAGCACAAATCCCCGGAGTGCTCGCATCGATTTTCGGCGCTGAGCGCGCGGACACCAGCCCGATGAGCGTGGTCGGTGCCTCCCGCGTCGGCGGCGAAATGGCAGAGCGTGCCCAGTGGGCGATATTCCTGTTGATGCTGGCCAGCCTGAACTTCTTCTTGGCTCTGTTCAATCTGATTCCACTGCCGCCTCTGGACGGCGGACATATTGCCGTCGTGTTGTGGGAGAAGCTCCGGGACTGGGTGCGCGGACTGCGGGGCCTGGCTCCAGCGGGCCCTGCGGACTACACCAAGCTCATGCCTTTGACAGTCGTCATGACGGGCACCTTGTTGGTTTTAGGCGTAGTGGTGATCGTGGCGGATATCGTCAATCCGGTTCGCTTATTTGGCTAGTTGCGTCGCGGATGTCTGCTGGCCCGGTGGTAGAGTAGTGACCACTTAATTCTTGTGTTTTTCAAAGGAGCACCTCACGTGTCAACCCCAATCGGCCTCGGAATTCCAGATGCACCGCTGCCAACCCTCGCACCGCGCCGCAAGACGCGCCAGTTGATGGTCGGCAAGGTGGGTGTCGGATCCGATCACCCGATCTCGGTGCAGTCCATGACCACCACGAAAACGCACGATATCAATGCCACCCTGCAGCAGATCGCTCAGCTGACGGCCTCGGGTTGTGACATCGTGCGTGTTGCATGCCCGAAGACGGTGGATGCTGAGGCGTTGCCGATCATTGCTAAGAAGTCTCCGATCCCAGTGATCGCAGATATCCACTTCCAGCCGAAGTACATCTTCGCCGCGATTGATGCCGGATGCGCCGCAGTGCGTGTTAACCCGGGCAACATCAAGGAGTTCGATGGCCGAGTGCAGGAAGTAGCCAAGGCCGCCGGCGATGCGGGCATCCCCATTCGCATTGGCGTCAACGCTGGTTCGCTGGATAAGCGCATCATGGACAAGTACGGGAAGGCTACCCCAGAGGCGCTTGTCGAATCCGCACTATGGGAAGCCGGGCTTTTCGAAGAGCATGGCTACGGAGACATCGCGATTTCGGTTAAGCACAATGATCCGGTGATCATGGTCGAGGCTTACCGGCAACTTGCGGCGAAGTCTGATTACCCGTTGCACTTGGGCGTTACCGAAGCAGGTCCTGCTTTCCAGGGCACCATCAAGTCCTCAGTGGCCTTTGGTGCGCTGCTCGCAGAAGGTATCGGCGATACCATCCGCGTCTCGCTGTCTGCGGATCCGAAGGAAGAAATCAAGGTAGGCGACCAGATCCTGCAGTCGCTGAACCTACGTCCTCGCAAATTAGAAATCGTCTCTTGCCCGTCCTGTGGTCGTGCCCAGGTGGACGTGTACAAGCTGGCTGAAGAAGTCTCCGCTGGCCTCGAGGGGATGGAAGTCCCACTGCGTGTTGCTGTGATGGGGTGCGTAGTTAACGGTCCAGGTGAGGCTCGCGATGCTGACTTGGGTGTTGCTTCCGGCAACGGCAAGGGCCAGATCTTTGTTAAGGGCGAGGTTATTAAGACCGTCCCTGAGTCCCAGATCGTGGAAACCCTGATTGAAGAGGCAATGAAGATTGCAGAAACCATGGAAGACACCACGGTGACTGGCGCTCCTACGGTGAGCATCACCAAGTAACAGACTCTGTGTACTCGGCCGAAGTGGATGAAATCCGTCGGCCGAGTTTTTCTGTGTCATGCTACGAAAGCGGGGGATCTTCCGATACACGCCGTAGAGGTACCCAAACAACCTAAAAGAGCCTGTTAGATTCGTTTTTATGAAGAAGCTTTCCGTACTGGTGGTTGGGGCTTTGGTGGCTGCGTCGATGTCTTCGTGCACCCCAAAACCGAATGTTGCCGACCCCGTTGCGGAAGACTTCGTGGCTGCCGTCGAGCGTGGCGACGTTGAGTCGGCGGCGGCGCTGACAGATAACCCCGAACAAACACGACAGCTGCTCAAAGCCACTATCGACGGCATGCAGGCGGAAGGCCTCGATGCTGCTGTGACGTCGGTAACGAATCAAGACACCATCGCGAACGCGAATATCCACATGGACTGGCGGCTCCCGCGCGAAAGAAACTTCACTTATGATGCCCCGATGACCCTCACCAAGGTCAAAGAGGAATGGAAAGTTCGATTCCTCCCCACGGTGATCCATCCGAAGCTAGGCAACAACCAGCACCTCGAGCTGCGAGCCCTCGAAGCGGAGAAATCCCGCGTGGTCAGTGCAGACGGAGCCGACGTTCTCAAGCCTGGGAGCGTCCAGCGCATCCTGATCAACACTGATGAAGCCGGGAACCTTACCGGCGCTGCCGCTCGTGTGGCCACTGCAATCAATAATGCACACGCACAAAACAAGGCGGTGCCGAAGATTGACCAGCAAGAACTGTCCAAGAACCTTGCAGATCACAAGGGTAGGTATTCCGTTGCCGTCATTGGTGGGCCGGAGGGCAAAGCTGTCGCAGACGACCTCCGTGGTATCCCCGGGGTGATTGTGAACGAAGAGGCCGCGATGGTGCGCACCGACCCCACCTTTGCGCCGGAAATCATGTCCCGCGTGGAGAAAATCGTGTCCGATGATTTACAAGGCGCCAACGGCTGGCAGATCGCAGTGGTGAACCAAAACGGCGCCGCCATTGAGTCGCTTGAACGCCACGAGCCACAGCTCGCCCCCGCCGTGAAGATCAGCCTGGATCATCGCATGCAACAAGCAGCGCAGGAATCGGTTGACCTCCGCCAAGGGATGAAGGCGATGATGGTGGCCATCCGGCCGTCGACAGGCGAGATCCTCGCGGTGGCGCAAACCCGTGCCGCTGATGAGGACGGTGACCCTGCACTGATGGGCCAGTATCCGCCCGGCTCGACGTTTAAGATCATCACGGCGTCGGCAGGCATGGCGCACCAAGGGGCCACCCCGGGGACGACGGTGCCCTGTCCGGGCAGTATGGAAGTCGGGCCGCGCATCGTGACCAACTACAACAGTTTCTCTCGCGGTAATACTTCGCTTGAGGACGCATTCGCGCAGTCTTGCAACACCACCTTTGCTGACATGTCTTCCCGTCTTGCGCCGGGAGAACTTGAGAATATGGCCAAGAGCTTCGGGCTCGGCTTGGATTACCACATCTCGGGTTTGGACACCATGACAGGTAGCGTGCCGCGTGGTGATGAGTTCATGGAGCGCGTTGACGAAGGCTACGGCCAGGGCAAAGACCTGGCGAGCCCCTTCGGCATGGCGCTCGTCGCCGCGACCGCAGCTGCAGGAAAGACGCCACTGCCACAGCTGATCTCTGGACATGAGACGACCGTGGACCAGCAAGTTTCACCACCGGACCCCGGAGTGCTGGACAACCTAAGGTCTATGATGCGTTCCGTGGTTACCTCTGGTACCGCTCGCGGCATGGGCCAAACGGGTGGCAATATTTATGCCAAGACCGGTGAAGCGGAGTTCAGCGGAGGATCGCATGCGTGGTTCGCCGGCTATCGCGAAGATGATGTTGCCTTTGCCACCCTCATCGTTAACGGCGGCGGATCTGAGTCCGCGGTGGCGTTGACCGACCACTTCTTCAAAACCGTCGACGGCGGTGACAAGCCATAACTGGGATCGCGCTAGCATGTATTACATGAGTACGCGCGGAAAATTAACCCCAGGACAATCAACCCCCATCCGGACCGTTCCGAACCACATCGCACGACCGGAATATGCTTGGAAGTCCGAAGTCCAAGAGGCAATGGGGGAGCCTCTCATCCAGACCCCAGAGGTAATCGAGGCCATGCGGGAAGCCTCCAAGATCGCTGCGAATGCGCTAGTGCTGGCAGGGCGGGCAGTGCAGCCAGGGGTCACTACCGACGAAGTCGACCGCGTAGCGCACGAGTACATGTGCGACCACGGTGCTTACCCATCAACCTTGGGCTACCGGGGATACACCAAGTCTTGCTGTGTTTCCCTCAACGAGATTGTTTGCCATGGAATTCCCGATACCACGGTGATTCAAGAGGGGGACATCGTCAACATCGATGTCACCGCTTTCAAAAATGGTGTCCACGGAGATACCAACGCCACCTTCCTGGCCGGCGAGGTTTCGGAGGAGCATCGGCTGTTGGTCGAACGCACCAAGGAAGCCACAATGCGCGGCATTAAAGCGGCGAAACCAGGCCGGCAGGTCAACGTGATCGGACGAGTCATCGAGTCCTATGCCAAGCGCTTCGGCTACAACGTAGTGCGTGACTTCACCGGTCACGGTGTCGGCCCAACGTTCCACAACGGGCTGGTGGTGCTGCACTACGACTCCGACGTCTACACCGATCTCCTTGAACCAGGAATGACACTGACCATCGAACCGATGATCAACCTGGGCTCCCTGGATTACGACATCTGGGATGATGACTGGACGGTGCAGAACCGCGATGGCAAGTTCACCGCGCAGTTCGAGCACACCATCGTCATTACCGACGAGGGCAACGAAATTCTGACCCTCCCAGACGAAGACATCTAAGTGTCTGCGCTCCTCATCGCCGGTACCACCTCCGACGCGGGTAAATCGGTAGTCGTGGCTGGTTTGTGCCGCGCCCTTGCCCGACGTGGAATCCGAGTCGCGCCATTCAAGGCGCAGAACATGTCCAACAACTCGGTGGTGTGCCCTGATGGGGGAGAAATCGGCCGTGCCCAAGGACTGCAGGCGCTGGCCTGCGGATTAGAGCCCTCCGTAGATTTCAACCCGGTGCTGCTCAAACCGGGTTCGGATCGGACGTCGCAACTGGTGGTGCGCGGACAAGCGCGCGGCAGCGTGAGCGCACGAAACTACATCGAACACCGTGCCCACCTGCGCAAAGTCTCGGCGGATTGTCTCGCGGATTTGGAACGACGCTTTGAGCTAGTGATCTGTGAGGGGGCGGGATCCCCTGCGGAAATCAATCTGCGTGAGACTGACGTAGCTAACTTCGGGCTCGCTGAAGCCGCTAACTTGCCGGTTTATATCGTTGGCGATATCGATCGCGGGGGAGTACTCGCGCACCTCTACGGCACTTACTTCATTTCCGCGCCCCGGGATCGAGAACGCATCAAAGGCTTTGTGATCAACAAATTCCGTGGCGATCAAAGCATCCTCGACCCAGGGCTGGTACAGCTGGAAGACCTGACCAGCGTGCCGACCGTCGCGGTGCTGCCTTTTATCGAAGGCCTGTGGATCGATGCCGAGGATTCCCTGCAATCGGTCATCGGTACCAGCGTCGGTCCCCAGACCCGTGCACTGGGCAGCCAACACCTGCGTGTAGCAGCGGTCCGGCTGCCGCGGGTATCCAATGCCACGGACATTGAGGCATTGGCCTGTGAACCGGGCGTCAGCGTCACCTGGTCTGCGGATCCGGACTTCATCGCGGATGCCGATCTCGTCGTCCTACCAGGCTCCAAAGCCACCGTCTCTGACCTACAGTGGTTGCGCTCGACAGGGATTGCGGAGGCCGTGACCAGCCGTACCCTCCCGACCCTGGGCATCTGCGGCGGGTTTCAAATGATGTGCACGCTTATCGACGACCCAGTCGAATCTTCCTCCACCACCGCAGGCCTCGGGCTGTTTGATATCGATATTGCCTTTGCTCTCGAAAAGACACTGATCAAGCACGATGGAGGCGCCTACGAGGTACATCATGGGCAAGTAGCACGCTCTACAGAGAAACCATGGATTGGTTCAGAAGGCGCCGCCCGGGGGTCGCTGCGCGGAACCCACCGCCATGGCCAGCTGGAAAACGATGCCTTCCGACGGGAATTCTTGGAATGGGTGGCCGCTGCAGCCGCCAAACCCGGGTTCCAGGTTGCCCCAGACGTGTCCTTCCAAGCCGAGCGGCTACGGCAGCTGGATCTGATCGCGGATGCTCTTGAGGCGGCGTGGGATTTGGATGAGCTGCTGAAAGTGGCTGGGTCTAAAAGCTAAACACAGTTGATACTGCAGCGGGACCGGCTTCGGAATACGCTGAGATGATATCTAAGTCACTGGCAGGGAAGGCAAACGATGAGCATCGTTGAATGCGCCGATGTGTGGCGAAGTGCGCGCAGCGAGCAAGCGAATTCGCTGTGGGCAAAGTCAGGTCGGGAAGATGCCTACCTGCGACTGCCACAGCACCTTATTGATGCCGCATGCGTCGCGGAATGGCTGTGGGAAAATTGGGTGGCTGGATCCCTAAAGAACACGCTAAGCGCACGTTGGAAGCTGAGCCAAGAGCAAGTAGGCCGACTCTACTGCTTCTATGCCGGTACCCATGACGTCGGCAAAGCCACATTGTCGTTTCAACGACTATCCGATTCTAGCTACCTATTGGCTCCAGTGGAGGCCGCTGGGCTTCCTCTTAATTGGGCTCTGGGAGAAGGGGAGAATATCAAATTCCCACACGGCACGGCCTCGGCTCTGATAATGGCTTCCTGGCTCGAGCGATGGGGAATGAGCAGACTACGTAGCATGCGGATAGCTTCAGTAGTGGATGCGCATCACGGTTTCACGTCTAGTTCGGATTTGCTTAGAAGTCACGTTGAAACAATTGCAGAATACCCGCCGGCTTGGTCAGCGATTCACACCGAGTTGTTGGACTCAATGGCTGAACTCATCGGGGTTAATGATGTGTTAGATCAGCTGGACCAATTGCGAGGTCCTTATCCAGAGGCGCTTCAGCTATTAACTGGTCTGGTGATTATGGCGGATTGGATTGCCTCCAATGAAGACGCCTTTCCGTATGATTTCGTGCACCCGCAACGACAACGGCTAGATCAAGCGATGGCTGTTATCGATCTGCCTTCTCCATGGGCGCCAATTGATGTCTCTAGCAGTCTTGAAGAACTATTTCGATACACCTTTGGTTGGCCTGAGGATTTTGAAGTCAGGCCGGTACAAGAAACCGCGGTGGCAGCCGCCCACGCGGCTCCTGGCCCAACCTTGATGATTATCGAGGCCCCCACTGGAGAAGGGAAAACCGAGGCAGGCTTAGCCTGCGCACATGTGCTTGGAGCGAATACCGGTGCACAAGGAGTCTTCTTAGCCGCCCCAACGATGGCAACAGCTAATGGCTTGTTCGAGCGAACCGTCGATTGGGCTCAGCGAACCTCGGTTGGTGGGGAGGTGGCCTCGATGTTCCTGGCGCATTCCAAGAACCAGCTATCCAAGCCCTATCGGGCATTAAGGTATTCCTCAATTGGAGCGGACACGACTAAGTATGGTTCTGTGATTGCTTCGCAATGGCTCAGTGGGCGCAATAGGGGAATTCTTGCTGACTTCGTTGTCGGAACTGTAGATCAAGTCCTGATGATGGCGCTGCAAACCCGGTTCTCCATGCTTCGCCATGTTGGCTTGGCTGGAAAGGTCATCATTATCGATGAAGTGCACGCTTATGATGCCTACATGTCGCAGTATCTCTATTGCACACTTGAGTGGTTGGCGCGCTATGGGGTGAATGTGATCCTGATGTCGGCGACACTTCCGCCTCAGCAGCGCAAGAAATTGGCGGCAGCTTATGCATCAGAGCTTGCGAGTGAAGCCGAAATGAAAGCCTTGGACAGCGCTGCATATCCGCTAGTGAGCGTGGTAAACGCCGAGGGAGTCCAAGCCATCCAGGTTCCGCCGCGTCCGACTGATCTCATAGCGACCGTAGAACGCATCGAAGACGAATTGCCTACCCTGTGCGGAGAGGTATCTGCACTGCTTATCGACGGCGGCATTGCTCTCCTCATTTGCAATACCATCAAGCGAGCGCAAGAAACATTTGATGCGTTGATCGAGGTTTATCCGGGAGAGGTTGAGCTGCACCATGCGGCCTTTATCGCTTCTCAACGCAGCGACAAAGAAGACACGTTGCGTGCGAAGTTAGGGCCGAAGGAGCGCCGTGGCGCGAATCGACCATTGCGCCAAGTCGTAGTGGCTACACAGGTAGCTGAGCAGAGTCTGGATATTGACGCAGACGTGTTAGTGACAGATATTGCTCCAATCGACTTGTTGATTCAGCGCGCCGGCAGATTGCACCGGCACCAGCGCCCCAACACCGATCGGCCAAAACTCGTGCAGCAACCTAAGATTTTTATTCGCGGTGTTGAAAGAGTCGAGCCAACGCCGGTATTTGAGGCCGGTGCAGTTGCGATTTATGGAGAGAAGCTGTTGTTAGCGACGCTGGCTAACTTGCCGTCTGTTTTTCAGCGTCCCGATGATGTGTCACCCCTAGTTCACAAGGTGTATTCCTCGATGCCTGGGATTCCAAAAGAATGGCAACAATCATGGCAGCAAGCGTGCGATTTGGATCAAGCCAAATGCGACAGTGCTGAACGTCGAGCGCGAACTTTTAGGTTTCCCGCTCCTAGTCAGGCTTCTGATTTTAACTCCCTCTTTACAGAACTGCATTCTGTTTCCGAGCGCGGTTCAGATAATGAAGAGCGAGGCTGCGCTCAAGTTCGAGATGCTGAACTCACCGTTGATGTAGTAGCTATACAAAACACCCAATACGGGTATATCCCTCTTGGCGGTGAGTCGGAGGTACTTGAAGGAACGGAACCGACCTGGAAACAAGCACAAGGATTAGCAGGGAACACCGTAAGGTTGCCTGCACGCATGACGCGAAGAGAAAGGGACTTTGAGGAAATTATCGGTGAATTGGAGCAGCAAACACCATTCGAATGGCGGAATTCTGGGATGCTCAAAGGGCAAGTTGCGTTGCGTTTTGATTCCGATGGGGAAGCCTCAATCGGACGTTTCGTGGTGCGGTACACCGACGTGCGTGGACTTGAAGTGCTAGATAATGCCACCTGATTGAAAGAGGTTAACCTAAAGCCATGTTGGACAACCTTTTAGGCATTGCTGATGACGTCGCGCTGGCGCGGGAAGAAGAAAGGCTGACTAAACTGCGCGCGGTTGAGCTCTTCGATGACAACCTGCTGAAGCAGTGGGCGCCTGGTACTTTTGGGACCTTGGCTGCTATTCATCATCAGTTGTTCCAAGATATTTATGCTTTCGCTGGCCAAATGCGCACTGAAGATATCTCCAAAGGCAACTTTCGTTTCGCCTCCGTTATGTATCTGCCTGCCGCACTAGATTCAATCGACGAGATGCCACAGAAGACGTTTGCAGAGATCGTTGCAAAGTACGTTGAAATGAACATCGCGCATCCTTTTCGAGAAGGGAACGGACGCAGCACTCGGATCTGGTTGGATCACATAATGAGTAGTTCCCTTGGGAAAGCCATCGATTGGACGCAAATTTCAAAAGAGGACTATCTGCTTGCAATGGAGCGAAGCCCCGTTAAAGACATTGAAATTAAGTCGCTGTTGCAGGCGGCGTTATCAGAACAAGCACTTGAACGCGCAAGTTTCATGAAGGGCATCGATGCTAGCTACAAGTACGAAGGATATGCTGCTTACACTGCGGAGGGACTATCTGGGAATGGTGGACTATAGAATCGAAATAAAAAGCCCCGCTAGTGCGGGGAAAGATACTCGATCTATGAGTACATGGGCTCATCCCTGATACAGGGAACGTTGCCTAGCATACGAGGCCATTTTCAGCATTCCAAATCCATCGAGTGACGTAAGCGCCTTGTACAGACGTCTAGCTCTGTTACCCCAAAGGCTACCCCCATAAAATAAATGAGGAATATGTATTCATATATCTGGCGAAGAAGTCTATACTTGAAAGGTATTACAAGAACAAACTAAAGGAGTCGGTAGTGTTTTCGCTCATTGATGACCCCTGGATTCTGGCCCTTGATCTTAAAGGTAATCAGATTTCAGTCGGGTTGGGAGATATATTCGCGGGGGAGGTGAGGATCGCGGCGTTACAGGGGGATTCGCCTGCACAGGACTATGCGGTCATGAGGCTACTCTTGGCAGCGTTTTGGAAGGCGCATGCCCCGGAAAGCCTAGTTAAAGCTGGCGAAACATTCGATTTTGCGATGTGGTTTGAAGACTCTCGTAATAGGCTGCGGCGTAACGGTTCGGACCCCTTGGTTCTCGACTACCTGGCAAGATTCCGCGATCGCTTTGAGTTGTTCGACAAGGAATACCCCTTCATGCAGGTTGCAGATTTGCATGTAGCTTCGGGGGAGTTAAAGCACATCACGACCATCGTGCCGGAATCGCAGGATTCCTATTTTTCGATGCGAGCTGGTAGTAAGCGAGATTCCCTTTCTTACGAAGAGGCAGCGCGTTGGCTAATTTATGCCCAGGCTTTTGATTACTCGGGAATTAAGTCTGGAATGGTAGGAGATTCTCGTAACAAGGGTGGTAAGGGCTATCCAATCGGTACTGGTTGGACCGGAATGACGGGTGGCACGCTCGTGAAGGGGGCTGATCTGCTTGAGACCCTACTGCTCAACACAACCCTAGAATCGCTTACTCGCGCTGGAGATCTCCCTGTATGGGAACGGCCTCCGGATGGTCCTGATTCACGTGTCGCCATGGGGGGAAACCCCGAGCCTCAAGGACCTGCAGATCTGGCTACGTGGCAGTCACGGCGTATCCGTCTCGTTGCAGAAGGAAACGAAGTTGTGGGTGTCGTTTTGGGTAACGGTGACAAAATCCCGGATGCTGGCGCCAACGTCATGGATGATCCTATGACGCCCTACAGGTTTTCCACCAACAAATCGAAAAAGGGCCTTGATGTATATTACCCGCGCCCTTATGACGTTGAGCGCACGATGTGGAAAGCTCTGGATGCACTTGTAGTAGCCGAAACCGACGGTGGTTTTAGCGACAAGGAAAAGGCGCCCAAGCGGCCTAAGAACCTCGACAGCCTAGCTCAACTTTCCGCATTGGGAGTGGACGTACCTGCGGTGCTCAACGTCGACTTAGTTTCCATCGAATACGGTCCACAGGCTTCGTCTGTTGCGACGACCTATGCCACTCAGATGAGCATGCCAGTCGTGTTGCTCCTTACTGACGCTAAGCACCTGCGAAGCAAGGTCAGGGAAGCGGCAAAGGCTACAACGAATTGTGCTATTGCCCTCGGTAGATTCGCAGGACAGCTTTTGGATGCAGCAGGAGGCTCTTATGAATTCCAGCCTCCGGCTACAGACCGAGTGCTGGCAGAACTAGAGCCTAGATTCAACGCATGGCTTGACAGTTTGAGCGCGATTTCCAAAGAACAAGCCAAAAACGAGCAGTCGCCGCTCGGCCCGCTACTCGAAGCATGGCAGAAAACGGTACGGGAGGTCATCGGTGAACATGCTCGGATTTTGCTTCGTGGCGCAGGTCCGAAAGCCTTTGCCGGGAGGATCCAACGTAAGGATGCGGAAGACAAGAAGGGGCGTGTGGTATCTGCTGCCAGCTACTACCGCATGCTTCTGCACACTTTAGATCAGGAGCTTCCACTGACTGTGAATAATGAAAAGAAGGTTACGGTATGACCGAGAAGAACGATGCTCTACGAAGCGCCGTGGGGTCGACGTGTCATAGATTGCAAAAGGACTATTTGAGCGATCCACAGTCGTCTGCGCATCACAGTGCACGTGCGACACTAGCGGAACTGCGCCGCGGATCAAGCCTCGACTTTCGAAAAGACCCACTGTGCCTAGGGAAAGTCCTCTTTGCAATGCAAGGCGAGTTTTCTGACCGGCTTTCAGGCAAAGGCGACGCCCCGTCGCCATCAGAGGAAGCCGCATACATAGCACTGACCCTGTTTGGAATCCACATGCAATCTGCCGCGGAAGGGATGCATCAACCAGGAACCAGTTTCGCTGCTGCCTGCGGTAAATTGCACGCTCAAGAAGTCTCAGAGTCAATTAAGCCACGAATCGACGCCATGCTACTTGCCCATGATGAACGCGCAAGGCTGACGCACATTCGATCGCTGGTTACATTGCTGCGATCTAAAAAGATCGGGTTTGATTACGGTCTGCTTGCACGCGATCTGCGGGCGCTCGGCGATTCGAAGACGCGATCTGGGATCCAACTGCGGTGGGGGCGTGAATTCGCCACTGGGCATTTTCGCAGCTCTAAAGACACTGAAGCTCTTGAAAACAACTCAAACAAATAATGAAAGGCAACTGAAGTCATGACTCTCGTCGTAGATATCCACGCATTGCAAACCATTCCGCCAAGCCTCATCAACCGTGATGACATGGGCGCGCCAAAAACTGCTATTTTCGGCGGTGTGCCACGTCAGCGCGTCTCCTCCCAGTCGTGGAAACGTGCAGTCCGAAAGTACTTCGAAACAGAAGTCGACGCCAGCACAGTTGGCCTGCGCTCCCGTGAACTTCCAGAATTGATCGCCGGGAAAGTCAATGAAATCGCGCCCGAAATGACTGCAGAACAGGCACTCGATGGAGTCCGGGCGCTTTTCAAAGCCACTGGTAAGGACGGCATCAAGCTGGTAGAGCCAAAGGCACCTAAGAAGGGTGAAGAAGCACCAGAAGGTATGCAGTATCCAACTACTGGCTACCTGTTGTTCTTAAGCCCGCATCAGATTGAACGAGCAGCACAGGCCATAGTCGAAAAGGACGGGGAGAAGTTCTCCAAGAACGAAGCGAATGACATTTTGGATACAAAGCATTCGGTAGATATGGCTATGTTTGGACGCATGCTTGCCGACGCCCCCGCGTACAACGTCGATGCGTCCGTGCAAGTCGCTCATGCGATCAGTGTCCATGAATCGCAGCCTGAGTTTGACTACTTTACCGCGGTAGATGACGTAATTGAAGATGCTGAAGAAAGTGGTGCCGGAATGATCGGTACCACGCAAATGATGTCCTCAACCTTGTACCGGTTCGCTACGGTCAACGTAGAAGGACTTACTGCTAACCTTGGGGATGCTGGAATTGCACAAGAGGCTACGGGAATGTTCATCAAAGCATTTGCGGAATCGATGCCAACTGGAAAGCAAAATTCGTATGCGAATAACACACTCCCGGAGCTTGTGTACGTTGCCGTACGCGACACTCGATCAATTTCGCTTGTCAACGCATTTGAAGATGTCATTGAGGGCACAGGCGGAAGCCGTCGACAAGCAGCGGTAGCGGCGCTTGCTAAGGAAGCCAATGATGTTGAAAAGGCTTATGGTATGAAGCCAATCGCGGCGTACGTGGTTGCTCTCGGTGACCTTGGAAGCCAATTCGAAGGCATCGCAGAACCAGTAACTATCGCCGAACTGACAGCGAAAGTCACTGAGACGATTGCTAATCAGAAAGCAGAGTAGGGCATATGTCGTATTCCCTTCTTCTGCTGCTCAAAGGACCATTGCAGTCTTGGGGTGACGAGTCTCGCTACAGTACGCGCGCCACTGGCAGTACTCCAAGCAAATCGGGCGTGATCGGACTTCTAGCTGCTGCACAAGGACGGCAGCGCACTGATCCGATCGAGGATCTTGTAGAACTCGACTATGCCGTTCGTGTCGACCAATCCGGTTCTTTGTTGCGCGACTATCAGACTGCGCAGCCTTGGCAAAAGGACCCTGGGGCGAATGCGAAGCTCGTCACCCGGCATTTCTTAAGCGACGCCGCGTTCGTTGCGGCAATCGGTTCCGAAGATAAAGGGCTGCTCGAGGGGTTTCAAAAGCAACTTCGGCAGCCAGCCTATCCGCTATTCCTAGGACGTCGTTCTTGTCCAGCACCAATCAACTTGGATCTGGGGATTATCGATTTGCCTGTCGTGGAAGCCTTGAGAGCGCACGAAACTTGGCATGCAACATCCGTTCACAAGCAGGAACGAGCCACAACCGTCGAACTCCCAATCTACCGAGATGGAAAGCCCGGCGAGAAAGGCGAGCCCCGTCAAGATGTGCCTATTTCATTTGCTCAAGAACATCGACGCTATGGATGGAGAACCGTGGTCTATGCCGGTTCTAAGACAGTCCAAAACGAAAAAGGAACGAACAGTGACCCATTCTTTGAGGCGGTGCTCTCATAAATGACAACGTTCACGAAAGTGCTCATAAACCCAGCTCGTAGGAAAGGGCGCAGCTATCTGACCAACCCTCACACGCTTCACGCTGCAGTGATGAGCTCTTTTCCCCCTGATATGGATCTCAGCACTGAACGGGTGCTGTGGCGGTTAGATAAGCGTGACCACGAGCACATCCTGTATCTAGTTGGGCCAGAGAAACCCACTGCAGCTCACATCGTTGATGAAGCAGGCTGGGATGTGCGCCCTCAACAGACTGCTGATTACGATCGTTTGCTTTCTCAACTAGTCAAAGGCCAACGATGGAGCTTCGAGCTCGTCGCGAACCCCACCTACAGCGAGACCGTCGCGAACAAAGAGCGGGGAAAAGTCAAAGCACATGTCAGTGCGCCGAAGCAACTGGAATGGTTGCACAAAAAGGCGGAATACATGGGCGTTAGCTTCGGGCCTTTGGGGGAAAGTAGCGCTCAGGTTGTGGGAAGAAAGACACTCGATTTCAACCGAACCCGGCCAGATGGAACTCGTGGGAATCGGGTCCACCTCGTAACTGCACGCTTTGCTGGGCAGCTCGAGGTTACGGACGTCGAAAAGCTGCGGCGCACTCTCGTAACAGGCATCGGGCGAGGCAAGGGGTACGGCTGTGGCCTACTAACCCTTGCGCGCGGACAGTAGCTGCAATGTCTGGAACCGCGGGGCGAACTCCTATCGATCGGCTTTTGCTGACCCGCATGGAGGAACGACTCTCGTTTCTCTATGTGGAACGGGCGGTGCTTAATCGAGAAGGAAACGCGTTAACGATTCAAGACTCACGAGGCATCGCACACGTACCGGCAACTCAACTCGCAGTAGTGCTTTTGGGGCCCGGGACAAAGGTAACTTACGCGGCAATGGCATTGCTTGGCGACGCCGGTGCATCAGCCGTCTGGGTGGGTGAAAAGGGCGTGCGATACTATGCCCACGGTCGCCCACCGGCGAAAACGTCTCGTTTTGCCGAAGCTCATGCAAAGCTTTGGAGCAACCAACGCACTCGACTGCGCTGTGCACGACGTATGTACGAAATGCGCTTCCCAGGTGAGGACGTTTCAGGCCTGACAATGTCTCAGCTTCGCGGCAGGGAAGGCGCAAGGATGAAAAAGATATATGCTGCAGAAGCTAAGAGAACTGGGGTGGTTTGGACTAAACGCAACTACGACCCGAAAGACTTCGACTCTGGTGACCCCATAAACCGAGCCCTGACCGAAGGCTCGGCAGCCCTTTACGGCATCGCACATGCTGTGATCGTTGGACTCGGTTTCAATCCAGCGCTGGGGATTGTTCACACGGGTACCGATAGAGCATTTGTTTATGACATCGCAGATCTCTATAAGGCTGATATCTCAATTCCTGCAGCATTCGATGCAGTAGCTGCTGTACCGAGCGGTGATGAATTGAACGTACGCAAACTAATCAGAGACAAAGTTGTTACCACCAGCCTCATGCAGCGAATGGTGCGAGATCTACAAGATCTTATGGAAATCCCAGAAAGAGATGCATACAAAGATGTCGACCTGATGTTGTGGAGTGAACTTGAGATCATCGCTGCAGGAGTCAACTGGTCTAGTGAACGGTTCGACGTGCAGTGATTGTCCTAGTAGTGACTGCAGTTCCCGCCGGACTTCGAGGAGATTTAACCAAGTGGCTAATGGAAATATCGCCGGGAGTATTTGTCGGAAACCCAAGCGCGAGAATCCGAGATTTGCTGTGGGAACGAACTACTGAACTCAGCAAAGACGGAAAAGCAATTCTCATCTACTCCTCCAATAACGAACAGGGCATGGAATTCAAAACTCATAAACATGACTGGAAGCCATCAGACTTCGACGGGTTGACGCTTATGATGCGACCAAGTGATCCGAATCAAAAACGAAGTGAACGACGCACTGGATGGTCTAACGCTAGGAACATTCGGAAGAACCGGAATCACAAATAAATCGCCCGGTGTGGGAGGAAATGATGAGAGAGACTCAGGCTTTCACCACGTCTGAACTTTTTGGATTCGAAGCAAGTCGTATCTAAAATGTGTAACCAGGCTCGAAAAGCCCATATGGGCAAGTGTTTTCCCCGCGCAAGCAGGGATGAGCCCGTACCGAGGAACAAGTTGCTCCTGAAGAGGAGGTTTTCCCCGCGCAAGCAGGGATGAGCCGTCCGCGGTGAATTTCAGCGTCGGGAAGATGAAGTTTTCCCCGCGCAAGCAGGGATGAGCCCAGACGCAATACGACGCAGATCATCGGAACTAAGTTTTCCCCGCGCAAGCAGGGATGAGCCCACAACGAAGACCTTCTCCGGCATGCTGTCCTCGTTTTCCCCGCGCAAGCAGGGATGAGCCCATGACCCACATGGCTGGTCAGACCAGCGCCGAGTTTTCCCCGCGCAAGCAGGGATGAGCCCGGACATTCACGATTTCTGGTCGCCGACTGCCGGTTTTCCCCGCGCAAGCAGGGATGAGCCGTTGCCAAGGCTTACGTCGCGTTCGTCCACAAGGTTTTCCCCGCGCAAGCAGGGATGAGCCGTCGCCTCCATCAAGCCCGCCATCGAAGAAATTGTTTTCCCCGCGCAAGCAGGGATGAGCCGGCCGGGGAGTTCCCCTCCGACAGCAACGAGCCGTTTTCCCCGCGCAAGCAGGGATGAGCCGCGCGGCGGTGACACGCTGGCAGTGCTGCGGGCGTTTTCCCCGCGCAAGCAGGGATGAGCCCTGGACAGTTTTGATGAGTCTGGGCAGCTCGAGGTTTTCCCCGCGCAAGCAGGGATGAGCCGAAGGCTGCGGACGATGCAGCCACAGTATTGATGTTTTCCCCGCGCAAGCAGGGATGAGCCTTTGAATCAGCTGGCACACTCGTTCAATAGCTTGTTTTCCCCGCGCAAGCAGGGATGAGCCGTAATTGACGAGAAGGCGCCGGACAGTCGCGAGGTTTTCCCCGCGCAAGCAGGGATGAGCCCGCCAGCAAGGCGCATCGCATCGCTGCCGAAGAGTTTTCCCCGCGCAAGCAGGGATGAGCCCCAGCCGTCGCATTCACATCAGCCAAAACCCCAGTTTTCCCCGCGCAAGCAGGGATGAGCCGCGGATTGATTCTGTCCAGCCCGGACCGGCGAGGTTTTCCCCGCGCAAGCAGGGATGAGCCGCAAGAGAATGAGATTTCGACGCTGAAAAGCCAGTTTTCCCCGCGCAAGCAGGGATGAGCCCCCCCCAACACACACCCAGCCAACGGATGCTCACGTTTTCCCCGCGCAAGCAGGGATGAGCCGAAGGGCTGTTGCAGGTGTGGGAATTCGCCCATGTTTTCCCCGCGCAAGCAGGGATGAGCCCGCTGATGGAGCCGCAAGCCCGCATCATCTACCGTTTTCCCCGCGCAAGCAGGGATGAGCCCAAACTCGAGGAGCGGCTAGATGCCGAGGAGCGGTTTTCCCCGCGCAAGCAGGGATGAGCCCATCGGTACTGAACCGAATCCTCAAGAACCGGCGTTTTCCCCGCGCAAGCAGGGATGAGCCCACCATGAATGCCGCATGCGAGCGCGTGAAAGAGTTTTCCCCGCGCAAGCAGGGATGAGCCCTCGGTATTTCTGGCATCGACGTTTGAGTAGCGGTTTTCCCCGCGCAAGCAGGGATGAGCCCTCTCCACGCCGCCGGGCGTGTTGCGACGGCGGGTTTTCCCCGCGCAAGCAGGGATGAGCCGTTTCTTCCCTGCGTGAAACGATTTCAACGCTTGTTTTCCCCGCGCAAGCAGGGATGAGCCCACATGTTTGACCAAACTGGCAAAGCGATTAAGGTTTTCCCCGCGCAAGCAGGGATGAGCCCCTGAACACACACAGCCTCAGCAAAAGCATCAAGTTTTCCCCGCGCAAGCAGGGATGAGCCGTATCGTGCCGGTTTGCGTGAGTTGTTTACAAAGTTTTCCCCGCGCAAGCAGGGATGAGCCCTGGCAGGGGTTCCGGCGAGAACTGTTGAGCTTGTTTTCCCCGCGCAAGCAGGGATGAGCCCAGTGATCCAGGTTTTACTACGATCGGCCACTCGTTTTCCCCGCGCAAGCAGGGATGAGCCGTCCGGGCGCTACAGCGAGACCGGTGCTGGCACGTTTTCCCCGCGCAAGCAGGGATGAGCCCCTCATCGATGAAGATGAGACTATTGTGCCTAAGTTTTCCCCGCGCAAGCAGGGATGAGCCCAGATTCCGGTGGTACTGCTGTCGGCCAGCAGTGTTTTCCCCGCGCAAGCAGGGATGAGCCGTCCATGCCAGCAGCAGTGATGCCCTTGAAAATGTTTTCCCCGCGCAAGCAGGGATGAGCCCTTGCCCTGGGCATCGTATACGGTCAGCCCAAGGTTTTCCCCGCGCAAGCAGGGATGAGCCCAAACTCAGATCGCCGGCAGTCGCACCACCACCGTTTTCCCCGCGCAAGCAGGGATGAGCCTCAGCTGTAGCCATCAGCCACGTATTGGAGCTAGTTTTCCCCGCGCAAGCAGGGATGAGCCGCCGGGGATGCTGCTAGTCGCACCGACAAGCTAGTTTTCCCCGCGCAAGCAGGGATGAGCCCTCTATCAGTGCCACCAAGAAAACGGGGAGTTAGTTTTCCCCGCGCAAGCAGGGATGAGCCCTGAATCGCCGCAGGTAAGAACGGATTTGACCAGTTTTCCCCGCGCAAGCAGGGATGAGCCCGCTGGTACGCCGGGTACTGCCTCACTGGTGAGGTTTTCCCCGCGCAAGCAGGGATGAGCCCGGCACGCTGGTGATCGACATCGTGGACAAGTCGTTTTCCCCGCGCAAGCAGGGATGAGCCCTTGTAGCCGTCATTGCATGCATCTTCCACGCAGTTTTCCCCGCGCAAGCAGGGATGAGCCGTGAAGACACGCGCTTAGCGACCATAGCTGGCTGTTTTCCCCGCGCAAGCAGGGATGAGCCCCACACAAGAAAGAGTAAGAAAGATTCGCCCGAGTTTTCCCCGCGCAAGCAGGGATGAGCCGATGAATGGGTGGAGGAAAAGCTTGAGGTGATTGTTTTCCCCGCGCAAGCAGGGATGAGCCGTTGGTGGTCTCTATCGAAGAAGAGCTACCTGGGTTTTCCCCGCGCAAGCAGGGATGAGCCCGGCTTTCGTCTCAGCCGCGTTCCACTTCTCCTGTTTTCCCCGCGCAAGCAGGGATGAGCCCTTCGTCAAGACCGGTATCGGCGTGGTCAAGTCGTTTTCCCCGCGCAAGCAGGGATGAGCCGCCATGCCGTTTGAGAAGCCGTTTAAGCGGGTTGTTTTCCCCGCGCAAGCAGGGATGAGCCGCCGACGGGTACGAAGTGCAGATCACCCACCTAGTTTTCCCCGCGCAAGCAGGGATGAGCCCGGGTTGCGGTAATCCAGCACTCGAAGCTCAGGGTTTTCCCCGCGCAAGCAGGGATGAGCCCGGGTAGCGGACATGCGCGGCTCGAACGTAACGGTTTTCCCCGCGCAAGCAGGGATGAGCCGCACGGTTCAGAAAGATACTTGGAGAGTTTGTTGTTTTCCCCGCGCAAGCAGGGATGAGCCCGAAATTACGTGCAGACACAAGAACGGCAGCGAGTTTTCCCCGCGCAAGCAGGGATGAGCCCGTTGTTTCCGCTGCGTCGATCTCTGCCTGGTAGTTTTCCCCGCGCAAGCAGGGATGAGCCCACTTGGACGCGTTGTGCTGCTCTTAGGGGTTTGTTTTCCCCGCGCAAGCAGGGATGAGCCCTGTCGAAGATGGCTTAGGAGGCCAAAGTGGAGGTTTTCCCCGCGCAAGCAGGGATGAGCCCACCTCGAGGACGGCGCCGAGTTCTCGGTGTTCGTTTTCCCCGCGCAAGCAGGGATGAGCCTGACACCAATGACAAAAGCGTGAGTTGGGGAGGGTTTTCCCCGCGCAAGCAGGGATGAGCCCAGCCACGCCCTCCTGCGTGTCAGACGACCCGCGTTTTCCCCGCGCAAGCAGGGATGAGCCCCCGTGGTGCCTTATCGGCATGGCCTGGCTCGGGTTTTCCCCGCGCAAGCAGGGATGAGCCTGAGGGTGTTGAGGTCGGTAGGCGCGACAGGTTGTTTTCCCCGCGCAAGCAGGGATGAGCCCAACGTCCACTCGAGCGGGTGAGCCTCGGCCGGGTTTTCCCCGCGCAAGCAGGGATGAGCCGCTACCGACCAGACGCCCAGTGTGGCGCTCAAGGTTTTCCCCGCGCAAGCAGGGATGAGCCCTTCCCTACCTGATTTGCGTGATCGACGAGTACGTTTTCCCCGCGCAAGCAGGGATGAGCCCTTCATTATTGGCCTGCCTTTCATATGTGATTAGTTTTCCCCGCGCAAGCAGGGATGAGCCGTAGGGACAGCAATACCCCCCACAATAGGGCAAGTTTTCCCCGCGCAAGCAGGGATGAGCCCCTGATCTTCAGTCGTCGGGTAGTTCGCACGAAGTTTTCCCCGCGCAAGCAGGGATGAGCCCGGGTGCCCTTGCTGAAGACGGTTCGGGAAAGTGTTTTCCCCGCGCAAGCAGGGATGAGCCCTAAAGAGAGCTTGCTGCTCGCCTACATTTAGCGTTTTCCCCGCGCAAGCAGGGATGAGCCGGGATGTTGTCAGCCTGAACGGGGCGGTATTCGGTTTTCCCCGCGCAAGCAGGGATGAGCCCAAGAGGACGCTTACGCCGATGATATGAGCATCGTTTTCCCCGCGCAAGCAGGGATGAGCCTAAGCGCTTGCTTTTCCTTGATAACGTCTTCTTGTTTTCCCCGCGCAAGCAGGGATGAGCCCGTCCCGCGTGTGGTGACAAATTGATAGCGCGGGTTTTCCCCGCGCAAGCAGGGATGAGCCGATGATGTAGCCTGTACCTATTGCGGTCATGTAGTTTTCCCCGCGCAAGCAGGGATGAGCCCCAGGAAGTCATCAACCTGCTGGTTAGTGACCAGTTTTCCCCGCGCAAGCAGGGATGAGCCCAAGAAGCTTCTGACGCTGATTGATCGCCCTGAGTTTTCCCCGCGCAAGCAGGGATGAGCCCCCTATCAGCTCCACCAAGAAAACGGGGAGTTAGTTTTCCCCGCGCAAGCAGGGATGAGCCGACTCGGCCGCGGGTACCGCTTTGGGCGAGGTTGTTTTCCCCGCGCAAGCAGGGATGAGCCCGACAGTGATTTTGCTAACGGGTGGCCGATGCCGTTTTCCCCGCGCAAGCAGGGATGAGCCGTCCCGGCCGGGCACGTAGGGTCCCATGTCGTCGTTTTCCCCGCGCAAGCAGGGATGAGCCGTCTACGCCTAGCTAAATGATACCCCTTGCCGAGTTTTCCCCGCGCAAGCAGGGATGAGCCCAAAACTAAAGCGACCAATGCTGTTAGCCACAAGTTTTCCCCGCGCAAGCAGGGATGAGCCCCGTTGTGTTCATAGCTGTTATCCCATTCCCCTGTTTTCCCCGCGCAAGCAGGGATGAGCCGCGACGCGGTTACGTCGTGGAGGCTGAATTGCAGTTTTCCCCGCGCAAGCAGGGATGAGCCCCCATTCATGAAGCCGATCAAGGGGAACCGAACGTTTTCCCCGCGCAAGCAGGGATGAGCCGAAAAACGAGAGAAAAGGAAAAAGGAAATGAGTGTTTTCCCCGCGCAAGCAGGGATGAGCCCCCGCATACGAATTTCCCAAATTCGTGAGCAAGGTTTTCCCCGCGCAAGCAGGGATGAGCCCGTCACTGTGACGCTCATTGATTTTCAAGCGCCGTTTTCCCCGCGCAAGCAGGGATGAGCCGTCGAGAGAATGTGAATGGTCGGGCAGTTTAACGTTTTCCCCGCGCAAGCAGGGATGAGCCTGAGCAAAAAGAGCAGCTGTGGGTGGACGTGATGTTTTCCCCGCGCAAGCAGGGATGAGCCCCTCAAGAGCAACCGCAATCTCAGCCCTACCCGGTTTTCCCCGCGCAAGCAGGGATGAGCCCCGAGCCGGGCAGGTGGGTAGTGGACTGCGTGGGTTTTCCCCGCGCAAGCAGGGATGAGCCGAATCAAGTCCATCTCTCGTGTGTCGTGGAACGGTTTTCCCCGCGCAAGCAGGGATGAGCCGAGCAAATTGAGAATATGGCATGGGATCTTAGCGTTTTCCCCGCGCAAGCAGGGATGAGCCGTGTCCATGGCGGACAGCCCAGCGAGTGAGATCGTTTTCCCCGCGCAAGCAGGGATGAGCCGCAAAGGCCGATCTTGGTCGCTTCGAAACTCTAGTTTTCCCCGCGCAAGCAGGGATGAGCCCAAGCAGGTCAGCGAGCCACGGCATCGGCCACCGTTTTCCCCGCGCAAGCAGGGATGAGCCGGATTGGGAGGCGTGGGCGGCGTTGTCGTCGACGTTTTCCCCGCGCAAGCAGGGATGAGCCTGATGGAGGGTGCGCGGGTCAGCATCGGAGAATGTTTTCCCCGCGCAAGCAGGGATGAGCCGGAACCTGTTTATGGTGTGCTCCCAGCCGGAATGTTTTCCCCGCGCAAGCAGGGATGAGCCCGGTGACAACCATCTTCTTTTTCCTTTCTTTGTTTTCCCCGCGCAAGCAGGGATGAGCCGAGAAAATAGCGTAGCGGGCTAACGCTCAATAGGTTTTCCCCGCGCAAGCAGGGATGAGCCGAGAAAATAGCGTAGCGGGCTAACGCTCAATAGGTTTTCCCCGCGCAAGCAGGGATGAGCCGTGGTATCCGGCTAAGCGTTACGCGGATCACACGTTTTCCCCGCGCAAGCAGGGATGAGCCGCGACAATGAGAATGTAAATGAGAATACATATTGTTTTCCCCGCGCAAGCAGGGATGAGCCGGCGCGGTGGTACATGGACAAGCTTCTTGAGGAGTTTTCCCCGCGCAAGCAGGGATGAGCCTGTGCGGGGGCGTTGACCATGTCGGCCATATTCGTTTTCCCCGCGCAAGCAGGGATGAGCCCTGGGTGGCTGGCTGCTGCTGTTGAGGTGCTGCGTTTTCCCCGCGCAAGCAGGGATGAGCCGAAACGCTCAAATTGGCCTCTAAACGCCGTTTTGTTTTCCCCGCGCAAGCAGGGATGAGCCCATCTCCGCCTGTAACAAACTTGTTGTTGATTTGTTTTCCCCGCGCAAGCAGGGATGAGCCCATTAAATTCATCGTCAAAGTTGTTGACCCCCGGTTTTCCCCGCGCAAGCAGGGATGAGCCGTTTCTCGAATGAAGCGCGGCTCCCTCAAAATCGTTTTCCCCGCGCAAGCAGGGATGAGCCTCACCCTCAACGTTCCCGTGGAAAAAGGATAGAGTTTTCCCCGCGCAAGCAGGGATGAGCCGAAGTCCGCCAACAATGCCTTGAGGTGCGCGCCGTTTTCCCCGCGCAAGCAGGGATGAGCCCCTCCAAGAACTCGCAGAGGATCAAATCCTCGTGTTTTCCCCGCGCAAGCAGGGATGAGCCCGAGTGGGACACCACCACCGACGGAGAAGCTGTGTTTTCCCCGCGCAAGCAGGGATGAGCCCACGGCCAAGCTCATCATTCTTGCCCTCAAACAGTTTTCCCCGCGCAAGCAGGGATGAGCCCAACCCGGAAATCCTTCCGCGCATCATTGCGCCGTTTTCCCCGCGCAAGCAGGGATGAGCCCACGACCACGGGAACCATCAAAACCCAACGTGAGTTTTCCCCGCGCAAGCAGGGATGAGCCCGGCTGGTCAAATTACGATACGTGGTCTGCTATGTTTTCCCCGCGCAAGCAGGGATGAGCCCTCGCGTGGTGGTGACGGCCTTGACGCTTTCGCGTTTTCCCCGCGCAAGCAGGGATGAGCCCAACGTCATACAGGCCAGGCTTCGCAAAGCTGCGTTTTCCCCGCGCAAGCAGGGATGAGCCCACTTCTGAGTTGATGAGATGCTTCTTTGCTGTGTTTTCCCCGCGCAAGCAGGGATGAGCCCTTACCGTGTGGAGTCCACACATATATCACGTAGTTTTCCCCGCGCAAGCAGGGATGAGCCGATTTCGCCAACGCACCCGTGGGTACGATTATCGTTTTCCCCGCGCAAGCAGGGATGAGCCCCCTTTCTAACGTGTTTGCCGATGACCTGACCGGTTTTCCCCGCGCAAGCAGGGATGAGCCGAAGCACACTGTGAACTCGAAGCCCGTCAGTACGTTTTCCCCGCGCAAGCAGGGATGAGCCGCAGATCGGCATGGAGCTGGATAGATTCGATGTGTTTTCCCCGCGCAAGCAGGGATGAGCCCATGACCATGCAAATGATATCCAGGCTGGCCAAGTTTTCCCCGCGCAAGCAGGGATGAGCCGACTTTGAACCCCGGCCCCTCGTGATCCACCACGTTTTCCCCGCGCAAGCAGGGATGAGCCCTGGAACTTCAGCACAACAGAGTGCTCAGTGGTGTTTTCCCCGCGCAAGCAGGGATGAGCCGCTTAGTCTAGCTCTTGGGAGTTCTGCAACTTTGTTTTCCCCGCGCAAGCAGGGATGAGCCCCACACTGCAGCGCCTACAACAAAGCCCATGAAGTTTTCCCCGCGCAAGCAGGGATGAGCCGGGGTTCCAGCCCCCCAGGGATCAGAAGCCATGGTTTTCCCCGCGCAAGCAGGGATGAGCCCGAGGTACTGGACATACTAGCCACCATGTCGGTGTTTTCCCCGCGCAAGCAGGGATGAGCCCGTCAAAGGCACCTAATTGGCGAACGTGAACAAGTTTTCCCCGCGCAAGCAGGGATGAGTCCTGCCTGCGGGTGATCTTGCACTTCTGACATGCGTTTTCCCCGCGCAAGCAGGGATGAGCCGTCATCACAGGTGAAATCATTAAAATCTATCGGGTTTTCCCCGCGCAAGCAGGGATGAGCCGGTAGGGGGTATTTTTGTGCCCTAAGTCACATAGTTTTCCCGCGCAAGCAGGGATGAGCCCGAGGACGGCTAGCAGGCTTAGCGCAGACCAGAGTTTTCCCCGCGCAAGCAGGGATGAGCCCATCGCCTGCCACACCGCCGGATCAGTACCAAAGTTTTCCCCGCGCAAGCAGGGATGAGCCCCGCAATCGAGATCAAAGTGAGTCGCGCCGACGGTTTTCCCCGCGCAAGCAGGGATGAGCCCTCTCCCATAATCTCGCCGAATTCGGTGGCCACGTTTTCCCCGCGCAAGCAGGGATGAGCCGTACCCTGCGCGGGTCGCGCGCCTGCGAGCATTGTTTTCCCCGCGCAAGCAGGGATGAGCCCAACCTTGAGAATCTACATTGCCCCACACAAATGTTTTCCCCGCGCAAGCAGGGATGAGCCGTTCAGGTCGCACGCCTCGAAATCGGCGGCGAGGTTTTCCCCGCGCAAGCAGGGATGAGCCGGTCAGCGCGCCCCTCGTACTCGGCACCGCTGGGTTTTCCCCGCGCAAGCAGGGATGAGCCCATTCCGGGCTATATCGCGCAGCATCCCGAGCTGTTTTCCCCGCGCAAGCAGGGATGAGCCCAAATCGGAGATCGAGTGGCAGTGCGTCGGCGAGTTTTCCCCGCGCAAGCAGGGATGAGCCCACGCGGTAGCAACGCCGATCCAAAAACGGGCGGTTTTCCCCGCGCAAGCAGGGATGAGCCCTTGGCAGACCTCAGCTAGAAGCTGTAAGGATGGTTTTCCCCGCGCAAGCAGGGATGAGCCGCAGCAGGTAAGTGGACAACTTAACTGAACCTGGTTTTCCCCGCGCAAGCAGGGATGAGCCGCAGCAGGTAAGTGGACAACTTAACTGAACCTGGTTTTCCCCGCGCAAGCAGGGATGAGCCGTCGGGTAACTCTTACGTCCTCATTCCTCCTAGGTTTTCCCCGCGCAAGCAGGGATGAGCCGCACATGACACCAGGCGGTGAGGTGAGGCAGGAGCTTTCCCGCGCAAGCAGGGATGAGCCCATTATTGATATCACCGGTAAGCCGGTGGAGGAGTTTTCCCCGCGCAAGCAGGGATGAGCCGAACCTCATCGTCAAGAGTGAGGAAGCCAGGGCGTTTTCCCCGCGCAAGCAGGGATGAGCCCGACCTCGCGGGTGGCGCGGTCAAGCTCGATACGTTTTCCCCGCGCAAGCAGGGATGAGCCGAATGTCTTGCAGCATTTCGAGCACAGCAATCAGTTTTCCCCGCGCAAGCAGGGATGAGCCCTGGCCCGCATGATGGGCGACGAAGGTAAGGGCGTTTTCCCCGCGCAAGCAGGGATGAGCCCCCCAACCATGTGGGGGTTTAGAAGCCAAGCAGTTTTCCCCGCGCAAGCAGGGATGAGCCTATAGAGCTGCACGAAGACGGCAGGCTCTACGCGTTTTCCCCGCGCAAGCAGGAATGAGCCCGGTAAGTTCTGCACCAAAGCGTCCTGACACTGGTTTTCCCGCGCAAGTAGGGATGAGCCCTACAAACACCCACCCGCCACCGACGTCCAATTGTTTTCCCTGTGCAACCAGGGATGAGCCGGTTTACACGACCCGGCAATCCGACCACCACCGGTTTTCCCGCGCAAGTAGGGATGAGCCCCTTGGGTGGGGCGACTAAACATGACAGAGGTGAGTGCTCCCCGCGCAAGCGGGGTTAAGCGAGAGCGAAGCACCTCACGTAGGTGCCTGGCCAAAGTTTGAAATCCGCTCCTGTGCTCGCTGCCTCGGCCTTGTTAGGAAATTTGGAAAGTCACAACCAGCAGGACACTGGGTATGAGACAGGTACTAAGAGAGATTGAGCTGCAAGCAAAGCGCCACCGGATCTTTACTCGAATTCCAATCCGAGCAGCGCATTTTCAATCAGTTCCGGCAGGGCAGGGTGGATCCAATACTGCTTGGTGGCTACGTCTCGGCAGTCAAGATCGAAAGCCATCACGGTAATGAGCTGCTGGATCAGGGTGGATGCCTGCGGGCCGATGATGTGTGCGCCCAGTAAGCGTCCGGTGGTTCGGTCGGCAATCAGCTTGGCGAAGCTATCCGTATCCTCCATCGCCCAACCGTAGGCAACGTCTCCGTACTTCTGGATTTTGACGGTGATGTTGTCGTAGCGCTCGCGGGCCTGCGCCTCAGTGAGCCCAACAGTTGCGATTTGCGGGTTGCTAAATACCGCAGAAGGGACGTAGTCGTGGGGCATTTCCCGCAAGTCGTCGGGGTGTAACACGTTGTGGCGTACTGCGCGCATTTCTGCATTGGCAACGTGCTTGAGCTGGTAAGGAGAGGACACGTCGCCAAGCGCCCACACCCCTGGGGCACTCGTGCGTCCGAAGGCATCGACCTTGATGGCGGTACCGTTCATTTCGATCCCAGCGGCGCTGAGGTTCATTTGGTCACCGTTTGGCGTGCGCCCGGTAGCTACCAAGAGGACATCAGCTTCTAGGCTATTGCCGTCGTTAAGCTGCAACGTCAGGTTGCCTTCCTGGCCGCGTGCGCCGGTGATCTCGCAGTCATAGCGGACTTCCCATTGAGCTTCGGCGGCGCGGGAAAAGGCTGTGGCGATGTCTTCATCCATGCTGCGTAGCATGCGGTGGGAGCGCACCAATTGGGTGACTTCGACGCCGAGCGCGGAAAAGACGTGCGCGAACTCGCAGGCAATGAAGCCTGCACCAACGATGGTCATTCGACGTGGCAGCGAAGGCATGCGCATGATGTCTTCGTTGGTGTAAAAGCGCACTCCGGAGTTCGCGATTGCGGCCGGGATATGCGGGCGAGAGCCGGCTGCGATGATGATGGTGTCGCCGCTGATCTCGCATTCCATTTCGCCTTGGCCCGTCTTCAACCTGTTGGGGCCGGTGAAGGATGCGTGCCGATCGTACACATCAATATTCGGGGTTTCCGGGCCCCGACGGTACTGTTCACCACCTGCTGCGATGAGATCCACGCGTTGAGTGAAAACCCGCTCTACGATCGATGGCCAATCCACTGCCGTGCGGTGCGCCGCGATGCCATAGCGGTCAGCATGGTCGATGGCGCGAGCGATATCTGCTGCGTAGACGAACATCTTCGTAGGGATGCAGCCGACGTTGAGGCAAGTGCCACCGAAAGTGCCTTTTTCAATAATCGCGATGGACTTGTCATCAAACTCCGGGCCGGGGATGGAGTTGCCGGAACCAGTTCCGATAATGATGATGTCGTAATGCTTGCTCACGGAAGCTCCTTGTCTAGAACGCTAGCGCCACGCGTATCGACGGCTAGTTTCATGGGATTGTCTTGACCCAAGGTTATGCGACCCGTCTGGCATCTGGCCAAGACCTCCGGCGAAGAGGGAAAACTTCCCCGTGAATCAGATGTAGAACGCTGCTAACAGAAGAGTTTTCCGCGGTTTCAGGGGGCGCTTTTCCGGAATGGCGCTGGCGACTTTTGGGGGTGAAATTCGCCGCGAATAGCAGCAAACCTGAGCAAAGAACCAGCTCAAAATGTGAGCTAGAAACGGCGAATGGGGGAGAAATGGCGCCTAAAAACTTAGGTTTTATCCCGGTCTTTTCCCAATGACGCATTCTTTCGGCGTAAGGTTGAGGGTTAACGGACGAGTTGTCGGTCACAGGGAATCGGCAACGGGAATGGAAGTCCACCTTGGCATACCGGGTCCGCGGCAAGTAGAAGCTTAGGCGGATTTTCGGTGTTCCAGGTTCTAAATGAATTGCATAGTTGATGAAAGAAGTTGAGCTACAGTGTCCGAAGCAAAAGTAAGCGCAAAGGTAACTGACGAGGCAGATGTAGTCCTTATTGGCGCAGGTATCATGAGCGCCACGCTAGGGGCGATGCTTAAGCAGCTCGAGCCAACTTGGTCTCAGGTAATCTTTGAGCGCTTGGATCAGCCAGCGGAAGAGTCTTCCTCGCCGTGGAACAACGCAGGTACCGGCCACTCGGCACTCTGCGAGCTGAATTACACCCCACTGCAGCACGGCGAAGTGAACATCTCCAAGGCTGTGAACATCAATGAGAAGTTCCAGGTTTCGCGTCAGTTCTGGTCGCACCAGGTGGAAAACGACATTCTCACCGAGCCCCGCGAGTTCATCAACCCGGTTCCTCACGTTTCCTTCGGCCGTGGCGATGACCAAGTTAAGTACATCAAGATGCGCTACGAGAAGCTCTCCAAGCACACTTTGTTCGAGGGGATGGAATACTCCGAGGACGATGCTAAGTTCGCTGAGTTCCTGCCATTGATGGCAAAGGGCCGCGACTTCGAGGCCGAAAAGGTCAACATCTCTTGGTTCAACAACGGCACCGACATCAACTATGGTGCACAGGCCAAGCAGTTCCTCGCCGCCGCTGAAAAGGGCGGCACCGAAATCCGCTACGGGCACGAGGTGAAGGACATCAAGGCAGACGGCGCCAAGTGGCTCGTCACCGTCAAGAATGTCCACACCGGTGACCTGCAGACGGTGAAGGCGAACTTCGTCTTCGTCGGCGCTGGCGGAATGGCGCTGCCACTGCTGCAGAAGTCCGGCATCAAGGAAATCAAGGGCTACGGTGGCTTCCCAGTTTCCGGCGCTTGGCTGCGCTGTACCAACGAGGAACTCATCGAGCAGCACGCCGCCAAGGTCTACGGTCAGGCATCCGTTGGCACCCCACCAATGTCTGTCCCACACTTGGACACCCGCGTTATCGACGGCAAGAAGGGCTTGCTCTTTGGCCCATATGCCGGGTGGACCCCTAAGTTCCTCAAGGCGGGTTCCTACTTGGATCTGTTTAAGTCGATGCGTCCGGGCAACCTGCCTTCCTACATGGGCGTCGGCGTGCAGGAAATGGGCTTGACCAAGTACCTCGTCACCGAGGTCATGAAGGACGAGGCAGCTCGCCTGGAGTCCCTCCGCGAGTACATGCCAACCGCTAAGGCCGAGGATTGGGAGTTGGTCATCGCTGGTCAGCGCGTCCAGATCATCAAGCCAGCTGGCTTCCCTAAGTTCGGCTCCCTCGAGTTCGGCACCGCCCTGATCAACAACTCCGACGGCACTATTGCTGGCCTGCTCGGCGCATCTCCAGGAGCTTCCATCGCACCATCCGCGATGATCGAGGTCCTAGAGCGATGCTTCGGCAACCGCATGATCGAGTGGGGACCAAAGCTCAAGGAAATGGTCCCGACCTATGGCGTATCGCTTTCCGGCGATAAGCAGCTCTTCCAGGAAGTCTGGCAGCGCACGCAGAAGACTCTCAAGCTGGAGGACTAAATACCTTGACTGTCGCCCCCAATCCGGGCTTTCCGTTCGCTGCGGTAGTAGGACAAGAGCAACTCAAACTCGCTCTCATCCTCAACGCGATTTCGCCCCGGATTGGGGGCGTCGTCGTGCGTGGCGAAAAGGGAACCGCCAAAACCACCACCGTTCGTGCCTTCGCAGCGCTTCTCGGTGACGCACCACTGATCAACCTGCCCTTGGGTGCTACCGAGGACCGTGTGATTGGCTCCATTGACGTCGAAAAGGTGCTCACCACCGGCAAAGCCGAGTACCAGCCGGGTCTGCTCGCGCAGGCACACGGTGGCGTGTTGTACGTCGACGAGGTCAACCTGCTGGCGGACCACCTGATCGACGCCTTGCTTGATTCCGCGGCCACCGGCCACGTCAGTATCGAGCGCGACGGTATCTCCTATTCTTCTCCGGCATCCTTTGTGCTGGTAGGGACGATGAACCCGGAGGAGGGGGAGCTTCGGCCACAGTTGTTGGACCGCTTCGGCTTCGCAGTGGAAGTTGCGGCCAGCCGTGAGGTGGACACGCGCACGGAAATCATGCGCCGTCGCTTGGCTTTCGAAGAGGACCCAGCCGGTTTCTCGCAGCAATGGGCGGAGCACACAGCCGAGATCAGTGCCCGGATCCAGACTGCACGGGATCGGGTCGGCGAGATCGAATTGGACATCGAGGCACTGCGCGCGATTGCTAGTGTGTGTGCGAGCTTCGACGTCGATGGCATGCGCGCTGACCTGGTGATTGCGCGCGCGGCCGTCGCTCATGCAGCTTGGCGCAATGCTGTGAGCGTGAGCGAGGAAGATATTCGGGTGGCGGCGCAGCTGGCGTTGCCACACCGGAAGCGTCGCAATCCTTTTGACGAGCCGGGTGTAGACGAACAGCAGCTCGACGATGCATTAAACGATGCGCTCAATGAAGAGCTGCCGGATGACCCAAGTGAGCCTGCAGAGCCCACTGAAGGAAACGTGCCAGAGACGCCGGATGCGGATGGAAAGGCAGGTAGCGCCGACACCGGCGCCCAGTTTCGCTCCTAAAGTACTGCGGCGTCGTTCGCTCAGTGAGATAGGTGCGCCGGGGCGTCGATCAGCGGCGTGGTCGACCGTGGGCTCCAGCGTGCGCGCGCGTCGCGACGGCCATGGGTTACACCTCATCGGCAGCGTCTTCGCCGCCGCCGAACGGGGCGCCCGGATTCACGGCGAGATAATCGATTTTCGCCCGGGAGACCTGCGTGGACAGCTCCGGCGCGGCAAACGTTCGAATCTTATCGTCTTCCTCGTGGATGCCTCTGGGTCCATGGCGGGCCGAGATCGCCTCGCTGCGGTGACAGGAGCGGTCCTCTCGCTGCTCTCGGATGCATACCAGCGTCGCGATAAAGTGGCAGTCATTAGCGTGCGCGGCAACACCCCGGAGCTGATTCTGCCTCCGACCAGCTCGATTGATGTTGCTGTCCGCAGATTGAGCGATGTTGCTACTGGTGGCCGCACCCCATTGGGAGAGGGACTGCTCATGGCGTATGACCTCATCGAGCGGGAGTACCGCAGGGATCCCGGCAAGGAGCCTATTCTGGTCGTGCTCTCCGACGGCCGGGCGACCGGTGCTTCCGGAGACAGCGGCATGCGCCAGGCTGCGGGCATCATCGCACAGCGTGGTATTGCAGCGTCCGTGGTCGTTGACTGCGAGCAGGGCGGTCGCATTCGGCTGGGCCTCGCTCGGACATTGGCGCAGGATTTGGGTGCGGTGTGCATCACCCTCGATGAACTCAATGCGGACTCCGTCGCCGGCATCATCGATGCCATTTAGTCGGTAGCCTCAGTACTATGCAGAAGATCATCCCCAACATTTGGTGTGACGGCAATGCCCGGGAGATGGCGGAGTTCTACACCGGTGTTTTCCGCTCGGCCAGAATCTGCGGTTCGCAGAGCTACCCCACGGAAGGCCTACCTGATTTTCAGCAACACCTTGCGGGGCAGGACCTCATTGTGGATATGGAGATCGGTGGCTTGCAGCTATCGCTGATCAATGCGGATGATCATTACCGCCCGAACCCGGCAGTGAATTTCATGGTCAACGTCGACCCGGCTGAGTTCACGGATGCCGAGCAGTACATCGACCAATTGTGGTCTGCCTTGGCGCGGGAAGGCCGGATCCTCATGGATATCGGCGAGTACCCCTTCAGCCAGCGTTATGGCTGGGTTGAGGACAAATACGGCCTAAATTGGCAGCTCATCCTCACCCGTCCAGAGAACGAGCCCCGGCCACATATCATCCCCGCGCTGATGTTCTGTGGTGCCGCCCAAGGGCACTGTGCAGAGGCCGTCGATTACTACTGCGAGCTCATTGCTGATTCCGCAGTAGGACGTCGTGTCAGCTACCCAGACGACCCGCACCAGGTCATGTTTTCCGAGTTTCAGCTGGCAGGGCAGTGGTTCACCGCCATGGATTCCGGCGTCCCGCAGGATTTCACTTTTGATGGTGGCATCTCCTTCCTTATCCAGGCCAAGGATCAAACGGAGATTGATCAGCTGTGGGACGGCCTCGCCGCGCAAGAACAACCGTGCGGTTGGTGCGTGGATCGTTTTGGTCTGGTGTGGCAGGTTATCCCGGCGAACTTCGGGGAGCTGATGAGTGCCCCGCATGCTTATGAGACCATGATGAGGATGACCAAGATAATAGTCGCCGAGTTCGGTGGCCGCACGGGGCCGAGCTAGCGCCTTAGCCTGCATCTTCACGTTCTAACTTGGAAAACCAGAGAGGACCCCATGCCCCAAGGAAAAGTTGACCCCGCAAACATTCCTGATGACGGCTTGACCACCCGCCAGCGTCGAAACCTGCCTGTCACCGCGGTGCATACCGGCCCGGGAAAGGGCAAGTCCACGGCAGCTTTCGGCATGGCGCTGCGCGCATGGAACCAAGGCATGAAAGTGGGCGTGTTCCAGTTCGTGAAGTCCGCGAAGTGGAAAGTTGGCGAAGAATCGGTGTTTAAGCGACTCGGCGAATTGGAACCAGGTAGCGTCCAGTGGCACAAGATGGGCGAGGGCTGGTCCTGGTCCAAGAAACAGGGGACCGACGAGGATCATGCGCGCGATGCCCGCGAGGGCTGGGAGGAAGTCAAGCGCCGCATACAAGCCGAAGAACATGACTTCTATGTGCTCGACGAGTTCACCTACCCGATCAAATGGGGATGGGTTGATGTAGACGACGTGGTGGAAACCCTGGCCAACCGGCCAGGAAAACAGCACGTGGTGATTACTGGGCGCGATGCGGATCCTAAGCTCATCGAGGCCGCTGACTTGGTCACCGAGATGAGCAAGATCAAGCACCCGATGGATGCAGGACGCAAGGGACAAAAGGGCATCGAGTGGTAACTCCTGGCCTGGTCATCGCGGCTTCAGCTTCGGGGACCGGGAAGACGACGATCGCCACGGGGCTCATGGCGGCGCTGGCTCGACGCATGAAAGTCGCCCCCTTCAAAGTCGGCCCGGACTATATCGACCCTGGTTATCACGGCTTGGCCACCGGCTTGCCAGGCCGCAATTTGGATTCCGTCATGTGCCCAGGACTCATTGGTCCGCTGTACGCGCATGGCGCATCGGGGGCTGACATCGCCGTGGTCGAAGGCGTGATGGGGCTTTTCGACGGCCGCATCACCGACTCCCACTCGGACATCCCAGCTGGTTCCACGGCAGAAATCGCCTCCGAATTAGGGCTGCCCGTGGTACTGATCGTGGACGTGCGTGGAATGAGCCAATCCGTAGGCGCACTGGTGCATGGTTTTGCTAGCTTCTCCGACAGGGTGCGGGTTGCTGGCGTGATTCTGAACCAAGTAGGCAGCGAGCGCCACGAGGCGGTGTGCCGCGAGGCTATCGAGGCTCGAGGTCTACAGGTACTCGGAGCCTTGCCTCGCTTTGAGAAGATCGAGGTGCCATCCCGGCATCTGGGCCTGGTTACTGCCACAGAACACGGACAAGCAGCTCGGGATGCTGTCGAGCGGATGGCGGAGCTGGTAGAGCAGCATTGTGACTTGGACGCTCTGATTGAATTGGCGCGTTGCAGTTATGACGGCGAGGCATGGTCGCCGGAATCGGCAGTGGCCCCGCAAACTCCGGTCCGCGTGGCACTGACAGGCGGACCCGCGTTCACTTTCGCCTATGCCGAGCATCGTGAGTTGCTGGCGGCCGCAGGAGCCACGGTCGTCGATTTCGATCCATTGCAAGATCCCCTGCCAGAATGCGAAGGACTAGTCATTCCGGGGGGTTTCCCGGAAGAGCATGTGGAGCTGTTGGCGTCGAGAAGCGAACTGCGCGCCGCGGTGCGTGCCCACGTCGCGGCCGGCAAACCCGTCCACGCCGAGTGCGCCGGGCTGTTGTGGCTGGCAGATTCGCTAGATGCACACCCGATGCTCGGCGTGATTCCTGTCCATGCTGCGATGCGCAGGAGGCTAGTGCTCGGATATCGCGAGGCAGTGGTGTTGGCGGACAGCGTGCTGTACCGGGCAGGGGAGCGGATCATTGGTCACGAGTTTCACCACACGGCGCTGGTCTCCGCTTTGGCCGAAGGGTTTTCACAGGCGTGGGGGTGGAAAGCATGGGATGGGTCGCTGCGGCGGGAAGGATTCGTGCAAGGCAACGTTCACGCTTCTTACCTGCATGTTCACCCGGCAGCTGTGCCACAAGCGGTGGAGCGTTTCCTAGCTGCGTGTAGCGAACCTACTAAAGTAGTTGTCCATGACTGATTCGCCCTTAGTTTCTCTGGTTGGTGGCGGCCCAGGTGCGTGGGATTTGATTACCGTGCGCGGGATGCACCGGCTGCAGGCAGCCGACGTGATCCTCGCGGACCATCTTGGGCCTACCTCCGAGCTGAAGCAGCTGTGTGACATCTCCACTAAAGAGGTAGTTGATTGTTCCAAGCTGCCTTATGGGCGACAGATGGCGCAGGAAAAGATCAATGAGCTAATTGTCTCTTATGCTGCCGCTGGGCGTCGGGTTGTTCGGCTCAAGGGCGGCGATTCCTTTGTATTCGGCCGCGGATTTGAAGAAGTCCAAGCATGCGCCGAGGCCGGCCTTACCTGCGAGGTTGTTCCGGGCGTGACATCCGCGATTTCTGTACCCGCAGTATTTGGCATCCCCGTCACGCAACGTGGCATGGTGCATTCCTTCACCGTTGTTTCCGGCCACGTTCCGCCTGGCCACCCGAGCTCACTGAACAACTGGTCAGCGCTCGCCCAGACGGGGGGCACGCTCGTGGTGATCATGGGGGTCAAGAACGGTGGGGCGATCGCTGCCGCGCTTATCGACGCCGGTCGCGCTGCCAGCACTGCTGCCGCGGTGATTCAGGAAGGCACCACTGCTGCTGAGACCGGGTTCCGGACCACCCTGGGGTCATTGGGAGCTGCGTTGGTCGACAACGGCGTGAAGCCGCCCGCTGTGATCGTCATTGGTGAAGTCGTAGGACTAGGGGAGTAGTCCTTTTTCAGGCAATGGCTGGTGATTGAGCGCGATTCACCTTGGCTGGCCACCAGAACTTATCACCCATCTTGGTAACGATCGCCGGCATAACCACGGTACGAACGAGCAGCGTATCAATGAGCACGCCTATGAAGATCACCACGCCCATCTGGGCGAGTGCGATTAGTGGCAGCACCCCAAGCGCTGCGAATACTGCAGCCAACAAAATGCCAGCGGAGGTGATCACACCGCCTGTTGCAGACAAAGCTTTCAATACACCTTCTTGGGTACCAATGCGATCGGCTTCCTCGCGGGCACGGGTGATCAAGAAGATGTTGTAATCCACGCCCAAAGCGACAAGGAAGACGAAAGCATACAGCGGGGTAGTTTCCGCGATGGCGCTGAAACCAAAGATCTGGGTGAACAGCACCCACGATATGCCCATTGCGGAGAAATACGTCAATATCACGGTGGCAACCATGATGATCGGCGCTGTGATTGAACGGATGAGGACGCTGAGCGCAAGGGTCACCAGCAAAGCAAGAAGCGGGAACACTACCCGTTGATCACGTTTGGCGCTGGCAATGCTATCGATGTTTTCCGCCTCGGGGCCTCCCACTTTGGCTTTGCTTAGCGTGCTGCGTAGATCTTCAGGTCCGGGACCAGAAACCATGAGGATTTCGTAGCCATCACCGGACCTGGTGCTCATTACTCGCCCACCGAGACCTTCAATTTCCTTTGTGGTTCTTTCCGGATCCTGGGTCCAGACATTTGCCGGTGTGGCATCGGCACCGAATTTTGTTTCCAAAGTAGCGGAGGCCTGTATAGATTCTGGAGTATCCAGGAACTGCTCGGTCGTGGAGAGACCGACGCGGGCACCGATCAGCAAAGTGCCAGCGGCAACTAACAGTAGGATCGCGATGCTCATGACCGCGTAAGCGCGCTTGCGCACTAAGCCACCAACCTTGTCCCAGACGGCGCCGTGTTGAACCTCGGTGCCGTTGCGAGGCACTCTAGGCCAAAAGATCCAGCGATCGAAGAGGACGAGCATGCCTGGCAATGCGAAAATCGCAAACAAGGCAGCTACGACGATGCCGTATGCGCAGGCGAGGCCAAGGCCACGAGTTGCTGGTACCAACGAAAGCAACAGGCAAAGCATCCCCAACATCACTGTCGACGCGCTGGCAACAATCGACTTGGTGGTCGGCCACCAGGATGCCTGCATGGCGGCGAATCGGTTTGCGTGATTGTGCAGTTCATCGCGATAACGAGAAATCAGCAGCAGTGCGTAGTCAGTGCCCGCGCCAAACACAAGCACCGACAAAATTCCTGAGGTGGATTCGTCGGCAATTGCGCCGCTCGCATGCAACAGATGCGTAGAGGTCACAGTGGCAAAGCGGTCTGCAATACCGATGATGAGGAGAGGCAACAACCACAGGAATGGGGAACGGTAAGTGACGATCAACAACACCGCCACAATCGTGGCCGTCACCGCCAGTAGCATGAAGTTCGCGCCAGAAAACACATTGGCCAGATCCGCGCTGATAGCAACCGGCCCGGTGACCTGGGAACTCACTCCCTCAGGCAGCTTGCTAGTGAGGTTGGCGCGGAATTCCTCGATGGTTTGCTTATCTGCCGCGTTCGTACCGTCTGGGACTTCGAAAGGAATCATGGCGGCGGTGCCGTCTTGCGCCGGGATCACCGGGCCGCCGAGTTCATTCGCCAAGGGTTGAAGGCTGGCAAGTGTTGCGGGGTCCTCAAAGCTGAGAACTGCAATAGCGGCAGAGGTCTCGTCACCTGGAATTTTGGCCATTTCACGGGCAACGAAGGTTGAGTCGAATCCCTCTGGCAAACGATCTACTGAACTAGAGGTGGATTCATTCGCTCCGAAACCGATTCCGGCAATGCCGATCAAAAGCGTGATGAGGAACCATAACCGAAATCGGTGCGATGAAGTTGCAGTCATAGTGCAGTAGTTTAATTGTGACATCTACACAATCAAACATAACTCCCAGTGAGAGCGGCGTTCAACACTCATACCAGCAGCTTCTAGAACCGCTATAACCTGCTCCACGGAATGAGAAGGCTCTGCCAAAACCAACTCCCGCGCCACTAGCCCGCGGTAGTGCTTATTAAAGTGGCTGACTACCTTGCCGTCCTTTTCCACGCGCACAGTGACTGCGTCCTTTACGGGGCCGAGCTGCTGGTATGTGCCACTGCGCAGATCGACGATCAGTCCCTTTTCTGCGGACAGCGCCGTTGTGATGCGGGTCCCCCAGCGCGCTTTCATTGTTTTGGTGGAGCGGGGGAGTTTGCTACCGCCAGAAAGACGATAGTGGGGGATCATGTCGTTGGCGCGCACGAGGCCGAAGAGTGCAGAACCGACGGCGAGCTTGTCGAGGGCACTTGGCGGGAGGGATTCGGCGCACAGGGCGTCGTAAAGCACGCCGGTGTAGCGCAGGATCGCCGGCATCGTGGGAGAGGAGAGTAGCTCGCGATTCGCGACGGCCTCGGCCAGCTGCTTTTCTGACAGGCCAAGATTCTTCATAGCCTGCGCATCCGTCATGTGCGAGAGGATCCGCAGCAAGTCTCGACGCACGGTGTTCAGTTCGGGGAAGCTGAGCTTATCGACGTCCAACGCCGGGCCATCCCCGCCCCAGGCTTTCGTCTCCGAAGGAGGCAACACGATCAACATGGGTCATACTGTAGTAGGAGGTGGTCTGCTTGAAGGCTTCAGGCCCGCGGGAGCAAATCCCGGTGGTTGTGGAGATTGTTATGGCTGTGGCTTTAACAATCTGCCTGGTGTTCCTGTTCTATGAAGCAAGTGTCCCAGGAGGCGCGCATGCGTTTTGGTTCATTGGCCTCATGTTGGCTTTCCCGGTTTTCGGAGTGCTCTATCTAACCGTGATCGTGGTTTCGATTGCGGGGAAGCGAATCTATCGATCACTGATATGGCCCTTGCTCGTGCTAGCTTTTGCTGCGCTCGTGCTAGGCCTCGGCATCTCGGAGAGGATCCACTGGCCTGTCATCAAGGCCGACTTGGAACACGCTATAGCCGCAGGCCAATGCCCCAGTACCGCCGGCCTAACCAGGGATATCTATTGCACAGATGTGGCAGGTAACCCGGCCTTCGATTTAGGGGGCGGATTCGTAGACTCCTACTACGTCGTACACGCACCAGGCGGGCTTGAGGTGCCGCAGCATATGGAGTTACGACGCGACCTGGGAGATTCTTGGTATCTCGTGTTCGTTCCCTTTGACTAGCGCGGTATATTTATCAACCATGATCACTCGTATGTCCACGCTCTTCCTGCGCACCTTGCGTGAGGATCCAGCAGATGCTGAAGTCCCTAGCCACAAGCTCCTCGTCCGCGCCGGATACATCCGCCGCGTCGCCCCGGGAGTCTACTCGTGGTTGCCGCTGGGCCTGCGAGTCCTCCGCAACATTGAAACGGTTGTCCGCGAGGAGATGAACGCTATTGGCGCGCAGGAGCTGTCCTTCCCGGCACTGCTGCCACGCGAACCTTACGAGGTGACTAACCGCTGGACCGAATACGGCGACAGTCTGTTCCGGCTCAAGGACCGCAAGGGCGCCGACATGTTGCTCGGCCCGACCCATGAGGAAATGTTCACCGCCACGGTGAAAGATCTCTATAGCTCTTACAAGGATTTCCCGGTCACTCTGTACCAGATCCAGACCAAGTACCGCGATGAAGAACGCCCTCGCGCCGGCATCCTGCGCGGCCGCGAGTTCGTGATGAAGGACTCCTACTCCTTCGACATGAGCGACGAAGGCCTGGAGGAGTCCTACCAGCAGCACCGCGTGGCCTACCAGCGTATTTTCGACCGCCTCGGCGTGAAGTACGCCATCTGTGCCGCCACCTCCGGTGCCATGGGCGGTTCCGCATCTGAAGAGTTCCTGGCGATTTCCGAGAACGGCGAAGACACCTTCGTTTCCGCCACCGATGGCGACTATGCGGCCAATGTTGAGGCCGTCGTGACGCAGCCTGGCGAAAAACGACCAATCGAGGGCCAGCCGGAGGCCGTCATTCATGAAACCCCGGACGCTGTCACCATTGACGCGCTGGTCGAGTGGGCTAAATCTGCCGGCATTGAGGCTGAAGCGAAGGACACTTTGAAGTGCCTTGTGGTGAAGGTCCGGCAGCCGGGCGAAGAATGGGAGCTCACCGGAGTCCTGTTGCCAGGCGACCGTGAAGCAGACATGAAGCGCCTCGAAGCGGCCTTCGAGCCTGCTGAAGTGGCACTCGCTGAAGAAGCAGACTTTGCCAAGAACCCATTCCTGGTTAAGGGCTACGTCGGCCCGAAGGCTCTGGCCGATAACGGTGTCCGCGTCCTCGCCGACCCGCGTGTGGTGGAAGGTACTTCTTGGATCACCGGCGCAGACCAGGCTAACCACCACGTCGTGGGCATGGTGTGCGGCCGCGACTTCACTCCGGACGGCTTCATCGAAGCTGCGGAAATCCGCGAAGGCGACCCAGCGCCGGCCGGCATGGGCACCCTGACCCTGCAGCGCGGCATCGAGATCGGCCACATCTTCCAGCTCGGCCGCAAGTACACCTCGGCGTTCGACGTCCAGATCCTGGATCAAAACGGCAAGACCGCGATCCCGACCATGGGCTCCTACGGTATCGGTGTCTCCAGGCTCATCGCAGTGCTCGCCGAGCAGATGCATGATGAAAAGGGACTGGTCTGGCCGGCCGAAGTCGCGCCATTCCAGGTGCACGTGGCAGTGGCAAACAAGGATGCCGCAGCTACGGAGGCCGCCGAGTCCTTGGCTGAAGCACTGTCCGAAGCCGGCATCGAAGTGCTTATCGACGACCGTCCAAAAGTATCCCCAGGCGTAAAATTCAAGGATGCCGAGTTACTCGGAATGCCGGTCGCCGTAATCCTGGGACGATCCTTCGCTGATGGCAACGTCGAGGTGCGTATCCGAGGCGGCGAGACCTTAGAAATCGCTTATGACGATGCCTTGGCAAAGGTAGCCGAACTGCTTAAGTAGGTTCGGCCGCTGGGCAGTTGTTTCGCCTGGGTGTGGGTTCGTGCGGAATTTGTCACTTGGTGTGGTCAGCAATGATGCACTGACCCCCTGAATGCGCCGCGTTGTAGCGACTTTCCGGTGTGAGTAATTCGGCGCGCGCGGCGCCAAAACCAAGCCTTAGCCGAATCGAGCCACGTTTCCGGCCTGAATTAACGCGTATTTCCGCCAGCTGGGGTCCTTGGTTTCGGCTGCGGAAATGCTCCAACGTTTTACGCTGTCGGCTTGCACTGCCTGCATGAATTCGCGGGCGGAGTCGGTGTCGCTGACGTCTGGGTATCCGCTGAGATCATACGAAGTCGGTGCGGGGGTTTCGCCCGCTGGGAGGGCATTCGCGATCTCTTTGTGTACTTCGACCGCTGCTTCGATGTCTGTCGTGGCGTTACCTGCAAACGCCAAAGCTACATCCAGCCCAAAGATGACCGAGTTTTCCCATGCCCGCATGCCATCCACGGATTTGGTGTCCTTGGTGGGGACATCTCCGGGGTCGCGCTCGGCGGTGTAGGGAGCGAGCTGGGTGTAAACCTCGAAGACGCGGGGGAGAGATTCCTTGGGGAAGTCGTCGAGTTGTGCGAGTATTTGCTCCTGCGCGGCGGTGGCTAAGGACGCTGCATCGCCGGTGGAAGGCGTGGCGTCAGCGGTGGGGAGGACGCATTCGGGTGGTGTAGCGCCTTCTTTGTTGCGTCCACATAGGCGTGCGATTTCTGCGAACAGAGCTTGTGCTTGTTCGCTGCGCAGGGCTGATAGTGAGGCGTCGGTCTCGGCGAGGCCTGCGGAGTCGTTCAGCGCGCTTTCCGCTACCGCTTGCAACGGTTTGTTCGGTTTTGGTGGCGCGATGATGGCGCAGCCGCTGAGTCCGAGCGCGCAGGCTGTGGTGAGGGCAAGCAGGCGTAGTTTCACAGCGGTTCAGTCTACCTGGGAGTACGCGCTATGGTGGTAGCCATGGCTTTTCCTACCGCAGAGAAAATTACAGAAATTATCAGCCCGTTCCTTGCTTCGCATGGCTTGGATTTAGAGGGGATCAAGATCACGAAGGCTGGTGCGAAATCGGTCGTCGCTATTGCGGTAGACAGTGACTCTCGTCCGGATCTTGATTTGCTTGAGGTCATTTCGAATGAAGTCTCGGAAGCTTTGGATGCCGCCGAGGAGCGCGGTGAGGTGTCATTTGGGCCTGGTTACAACCTTGAGGTGTCTACTCCGGGCGTCGATACGCCGTTGACTGCGCCGCGGCATTGGCGCCGCAATCGGGGCCGCAAGGTCGTCCTCACCCAGGACGATCAGAAAGAGTTTGCCCGCATCGGCGCGCTTAACGACGCCGAAACCCACGTCGTCCTCATCGCTCGCGAGGGAAAAAATCTCAGTGTCCGCGAGCTCGAATTGGCATCACAGCCGCCAGCAGTGGTAGAAATTGAATTCTCAAATGTTCCCGCTGACGAAGCAGAAATCGTCGGCAAGACGTACGACAAAGCCACTGCGTGGCGAGAGGAAAACAAGTGAATATTGACGTCAAGGCTCTTGAGGCCATCGAGAAGGACAAAGGTGTCCCAGTTCGAGAGCTCATCTGGACGATTGGGCAATCGCTGCTCGAGACCTACAAGGCGTCTGCTGGCAATGAAGATGTGAATGCCCGCATCGATATTGACCAGGTCAGCGGTGATGTTTCCGTGATCGTCACCGAGCGTGACGAAGAGGGAAACGTTGTCTCCGAATTTGATGACACCCCACAGGACTTCGGTCGTGTTGGCGCGTTGTCGGTGCGAGACGCGATCATCCGAAAGCTGCGCGAAGCTGAAGCTGCTCAGACATTTGACCAATATTCAGGCCTGGAAGGCGCCGTCGTTTCCGGTCGCGTAGAGGCAGATGCCATTGCCAACGAACGCGGCATCGTCGTCGTCAACCTCGGCACCGAACTGGATGGTCAGGACGGTTTGCTGCTTCCTGGTGAGCAAATTCCTGGTGAGAAGCTGGCCCACGGTGATCGAGTGAAGACCTACATTGTTGAGGTCAACCGGCAGCCGCGCAACGTACAGATCAGCCTGTCCCGCACCCACCCCGAACTAGTGCGCCGGCTGTTTGAGCTGGAGATCCCTGAGGTTGCCGATGGAGCAGTGGAAATCATGGGCATTGCCCGTGAAGCTGGCCACCGCACCAAGATTGCGGTCCGTGCGATGGTCAAGGGCCTGAACGCCAAGGGCGCCTGCATCGGCCCACGGGGGCAGCGCGTGAACAACATCATGTCCGAGCTCGGTGGCGAAAAGATTGACATCATCGACTTTGACGATGAGCCAGCAAAATATGTGGGCAATGCACTCGCGCCATCCAAGGTGGTAAGCGTCGAAGTAATCGACCTAGAGGCACAGCATGCGCAGGTCACGGTGCCGGACTATCAGCTTTCCTTGGCCATCGGTAAAGAAGGGCAGAACGCTCGCCTCGCCGCTCGCCTGACTGGTTGGAAGATCGATATCCGTTCTGACGCGGAATAGTGTGACAGCCACCAGCGTGTCGGGTGAACCGTGGGTTAACTTTTTGGCTGTTGTGGCGTAGAGTAGTGGATGGCCCGTGCGCGGGCTGGCGATTTCTTGTTGCCATTTTCAGCTACATGTTCGATGCGTGAAGAAAGGGTAGTGCATGAGACAAGTCCAAACTCAGCCATTAGTGCAGAGTTTGCGGATGCGTACCTGCATTGCCACAAAGCAAGTTCTTCCCGATGTACACCTGCTGCGCGTTGTTTCTAGCGCGGCAGAGCCGAACACAGTGGTGCCCGATCCGGAAAGAAAACTTCCCGGCCGGGGCGCATGGATTACTCCGACGCTTAACGCGTTGGAAATTGCTGAACAGCGTCGCGCTTTCGGGCGGGCGTTAAGGGTGTCTGGAAACCCAGACACAGGTCCTGTACGCGAGTACATCACAGCTATTGTTGCTGGACCCGACATCGAAGAAGGAAGACTACAGCACTGATGAGCACACGATGAAGCATCAGCGATGAACGTCAAGGTAGACACCTAGAAGTCTTTCCAAACACCCTTTCCAGGGCCTTGGAGACTTCTAGAAAACATAGAGGAGAAAAGTGCCCGGAAAGCTACGTGTACATGAGTTGGCGAAACAGCTCGGTATTACCAGCAAGGAACTGCTCGGAACCCTGAAAGATCAGGGCGAGTTCGTAAAAACTGCGTCTTCCACCATCGAACCACCCGTGGTGAAGAAGATGGCGCAGTACTACGAAAAGAAAGGTGTCAGTGCTGCAGAAGCTCCAAAGGCTGCTGCCGGCAAGCCTGCCGCTGCTAAGTCAGCTGCGGCTAAGCCTGGCGCGCCAAAACCAGCTGCCGGCGCTAAGCCAGGAGCTCCAAAACCTGGCGCGGCCAAGCCAGCACCACAAGCTGCCCCACAAGCCGAACAAAAGCCTGCTGCCAGTGCGTCGAAGCCAGCTGCAAGCAATGCGCAGCAGCCAGCATTCCAGGCACCAACCCCTGGAGCTGCGAAACCTGCTGCGACCAAGCCTGGCGCGCCAAAACCAGCTGCCGGCGCTAAGCCAGGAGCTCCAAAGCCGGCCGCAGCGAAGCCAGCACAGGACGGCGCTATGCCTCGTCCAATGGCAAAGCCAGGGCCGAAGCCCGGTGGCCGCGCACCTCGCGTAGCAAACAATCCATTCTCTACCGGTGGCGGATCCGAGCGACCTGCACCTCGTCCAGGCGCCAACGCACCACGCCCAGGTCAGGGTGGCCCACGCCCAGGCGGCGGAGCACCTCGTCCAGGCGGCCGTGGCGGAGCCGGCCAAGGCCGATCAGGTCAGGGCGGTCCACGCCCAGGTGGCAACCAGGGACGTCCGGGCGGCAACCGTCCGCAGGGCGGTTCTGAAGAACGTCAGGGCGGCGGACGTCGTCCATCGCCAGCAATGATGCCTAATAACGCGCCTACTCCAGGCCAGATGCCATCGCGCGCAGCTGGCGGCGGACGTGGCCGTGGCGGCTCCGGCGGCCAGGGTGGCAACAACGGCCCAGGTGGCTTCAACCGTCCTGGTGGCGGCGGAGGCGGCGCTCGCGGCGGACGTCGCGGTGGCACCGCTGGTGCTTTCGGTCGTCCAGGTGGCGCACCTCGCAGGGGTCGTAAGTCGAAGCGTCAGAAGCGTAGCGAATATGAAGCAATGCAGGCACCAAACGTCATCGGTGGCGTGCGCTTGCCGGACGGCAAGGGCCAGTCCTTGCGACTGGCACGCGGTGCTTCCTTGGCTGACTTCGCAGAGAAGATCGGCGCAGACGCTGCAGCTCTCGTACAGGCGCTGTTCAACCTCGGCGAAATGGTCACTGCTACCGCATCCGTGTCTGAAGAGACTTTGATGCTGCTCGGTGAAGAAATGAACTACAAGGTTCAGGTCGTCTCCCCAGAGGATGAGGACCGCGAACTCTTGGAGAGCTTCGATCTGCAGTTCGGTGAAGACGAAGGCGATGAGGATGACCTCGCGCAGCGTCCACCAGTGGTCACCGTCATGGGTCACGTCGACCACGGTAAGACCCGCCTGCTCGACACGATCCGTAAGGAGAACGTCGGTAAGGGTGAAGCCGGTGGCATTACCCAGGGCATCGGTGCATACCAGGTAGAGGTTCACCTCGAGAATCAGTCCCGTACGATCACCTTCCTGGATACTCCAGGCCACGAGGCCTTTACCGCGATGCGTGCCCGTGGCGCGAAGTCTACGGATATCGCGATTCTGGTTGTTGCTGCAGACGACGGCGTCATGCCACAGACTGTGGAAGCAATCAACCACGCTCAGGCAGCAGATGTCCCAATCGTGGTGGCAGTGAACAAGATCGATAAGGAAGGCGCCACCCCGGAGAAGATCCGTGGCCAGCTGACCGAATACGGACTCGTTCCAGAAGAGTACGGCGGCGAAACCATGTTCGTGGACATCTCTGCTAAGCAGGGCACGAACATTGAAACGCTGCTGGAGGCCGTGCTGCTGACAGCAGACGCTTCCCTTGATCTGCGTGCGAATCCGGAAATGGATGCACAGGGTGTTGCTATTGAAGCTCACCTGGACCGCGGTCGTGGCCCAGTGGCAACGATCCTCGTCCAGCGCGGCACTTTGCACGTCGGTGATTCCATCGTCGTCGGCGATGCCTTCGGTCGTGTTCGTCGCATGGTTGACGAATATGGTGAGGACGTTGTCGAGGCGGGCCCATCCCGTCCGGTACAGGTACAGGGTCTGAATTCAGTCCCAGGTGCTGGTGACAACATCCTCGTGGTTGAAGATGACCGCGTGGCACGTCAGATCGCCAACCAGCGTAGCGCCCGTAAGCGCAACGCCTTGGCTGCTAGGTCCCGTAAACGCGTCTCCCTGGAAGACCTGGATGCGGTGCTCAAGGAAACTTCTACCTTGAACCTGATCCTCAAGGGCGACAATGCCGGTTCTGTAGAAGCACTGGAAGAAGCACTGCTCAAGATCGAGATCGATGACGAAGTTCAGTTGAACATCATCGACCGCGGTGTTGGCGCAGTTACCCAAACCAACGTTTCGCTGGCAGCCGCATCTGATGCCGTCATCATCGGCTTCAACGTGCGTGCCGAAGGCAAGGCGACGGAAGAAGCCAATGCCGAAGGCGTGGAGATCCGCTACTACTCGATTATCTACCGCGTTATCGAGGAGATCGAGCAGGCCCTGCGCGGCATGCTCAAGCCAATCTACGAAGAGCGCGAAGTTGGCAAGGCTGAAATCCGTGCCATCTTCAAGGCTTCCTCTGTCGGCCTCATCGCAGGTTGTATGGTCGAGTCGGGCAAGGTGCGTCGTAACGCTCAGGCCCGCCTCATCCGCGACGGCAACGTCATCGTGGAAAAGACCAACATCGACTCGCTGCGTCGTGAAAAGGACGATTCTACCGAGGTAACCGCCGGTTACGAGTGCGGTATGGTGCTGTCCTACCCAGACATTCAGGTCGGGGACACCATCGAGGTCTATGAAATGGTTGAGGTTCCGCGCGACTAGTTCGCCACCGGATACTCACATGCCAAGCAGGCACCTAGCCCAGTTGGGCCGGGTGCCTGTTTAGCTTCCTAGCACGCTAATTAAGTAGACTTAACAAGGTCAATCAGAACAAATGAAGGGGGATGACTGACGTGGCTGATAATGCTCGCGCAGCTCGACTTGCCAAGCGGATCCTGCAGATCGTTGCATCAACGGTGGAATTGCATATTAAGGACCGTCGGCTCGAATTTGTCACCATCACCGACTGCACCGTCAGCGGAGACCTCCACGATGCCGTGATCTATTACACTGTCCGGGGCACCACGGTGGACGAAGCCCCTGATACTGAGGCTGCCGCCGAGGCACTGCACCGTGCGCGTGGCCAGCTCCGAAAGACCGTAGGCGATCAGCTAGGAGTGCGGTTTACCCCGACCTTGAGCTTTAAGCTCGATACCGTTCCGGAAGCTTCGGCGCACATGGAGGCCCTGCTCGAAAAAGCGCGCCAGCGTGATGAAGAGCTGCGTAAACTCGCCGAGGGTGCCCGGCCAGCTGGCGATCCGCAGCCATATAAGGATGAATAACCTATGACTACCCAGGCGCAGTTCCACGCCGCTAGTTCTTTGGTGCGCTCCGCCGAAAAAATAGCCGTCATCGGGCACATCCGTCCCGATGCTGATGCTATCGGCAGCGTGTGCGCTTTGACGCTGGCATTGCGGGGCTTGGGCAAGGAAGCCGGTGGTTGGATCGGACAGTCCTGCCCTTTTGGGGAGGATCTGCTGAGCATTCCTGGTGCACATGACATCACTTGCGCCCAGGACCTGCCGACAGCAGACCTCGTCATTGTGGTTGACTGTGGTTCCATCGATCGCACGGGTGCCTTTTGCCAGCAGCTGCAGGAAGCAGCGCTACCGGTTGTCATGGTGGATCACCACGCCTCCAACGCGGGCTTTGGCACAGTGAATCTGCTGGATTCTGCGGCGGAATCCACCACTACTATTTTGCGGGAATGGCTTGCTGACCTTGGCGTTGCACTGACCAAGGACATCGCGCATGCCCTGTATGCCGGCCTGGTCACGGACACTGGTAGCTTTCGCTGGGGCAGACCAAGTATGCACACACTGGCGGGCGAGTTGGTCGCCTGCGGCTTGGACACTCGTGAGATTGCCGGCGAGCTTATCGACGGCATCAGCATCGCCGGCCTGAAAATGATCGGCAGCGTCCTTGGTGGAATCGCTGTCCACCAGGCCGGGGATTTAAAGGTGGCGGTGTTGATTGCTTCTCACGATCTAATCGCCGGGCGCTCTACCTCCGAGGTGGAGAGCCTCGTGGAGTATGTACGGGGCCTGGATAACGCGGATCTTGGCGCCGTGCTCAAGGAATATCACCCTGGTTGGTTCGCAGTATCACTACGCACCACGCGTGATCTTGATGTTTCCCTGATCGCCGGTGCCCTTGGTGGTGGCGGACACCTGCGTGCCGCCGGATATACCCAAGAAGGGACAGTGGAGGAAGTGTTAGGCGCGCTCCTGCGTGAGGCTACAAAGGTCACGCTTGCTTAAATGGCCAAACGTGATCCTAAAGAAGTAACCGCTAGGCAAATTTTGGGCCTAGCGCTGCCCGCACTAGGCGTGCTGGCAGCGACGCCGATCTACCTGCTGCTTGATACTGCTGTCGTCGGCAGGCTGGGTTCGACGGACCTCGCTGCGCTGGGGGCCGCAACAACGATTCAGGCACAGGTGACCACGCAGCTGACATTCCTGTCCTATGGCACTACTGCGCGGGCCGCACGCCTGTTTGGTGCGGGGAAACAGCGCGCTGCCGTGCTGGAGGGAGTGCAGGCGACCTGGGTAGCGGGGGTTGTTGGGGCGCTATTGTCACTGCTCGTATGGTTCACCGCGCCAACACTCTCACTCTGGTTGGCCGGGGACAGTGTAGTGGCTAGTGAAGCTACCCAGTGGTTGCGGGTGGCCTCGCTGGGCATCCCAATGATTCTGGCCACTATGGCTGGTAACGGCTGGCTGCGCGGCATTCAAAACACCCGGCTGCCCTTGTTGTTTACTCTCGCAGGTGTGATCCCCAGTGCTGCGCTCGTTCCGATCCTGGTGCAGCACTATGGCATCGTGGGTTCGGCTTGGGCGAATCTGGTGGGGGAGACCATCACCTTCCTCGGGTTCTTTGCTGCGCTGCTCAAGGCGCATAAGGGCAGTTGGTTGCCACGCTGGTCCATCATCAGCAAGCAGTTGGCGATGGGCAAGGACTTGATTTTGCGATCGTTGCTGATGCAGGTGTCCTTTGTGTCTGCGGCAGCAGTGGCAGGACGGTTCGGGGCGGTGTCGCTGGCCTCGCACCAGATTCTCCTGCAATTGTGGTCCTTCCTGACCCTGGTGTTGGATTCCTTGGCCATTGCGGCGCAGGCGCTGATTGGATCGGCGTTGGGGGCGGCGTCGATAAGCACTGCTCGCGCCATCGGCGAAAAGATCGTGCGCTTCTCGACGCTCCTGGCCGCCGGACTCGGTGTCGCGCTGCTCGCCGGAACGTGGGTGATACCCCGCATCTTCACTCAGGATCAAGACGTGTTGGCCACGATGCGTGGTCCATGGTTGCTCATGTGCGGCATGGTCGTGATCGGCGGAGTGTTGTTCGCCCTGGATGGTGTGTTGCTCGGTGCCTCTGACGCGGCGTTTTTGCGCAACGCAACCATGGCGGCCGCGCTGTGCGGATTTCTCCCAGCAGTTTGGCTGTCACTCGCGTTCGGATGGGGCATCCTAGGAGTGTGGTGTGGGCTGGCGAGCTTCATTGTGCTCCGCGCAATTGCCGTAATCTGGCGATTCCGGAGTATGAAGTGGGCTAAAGTTCACGAAGCACAATGTTGAGGCATAATCAAAAGGATAGCTTGGGAGGGAGAGACGCAATGGCAGAAGTACAAACGCTATGGGCCGTCTCTGACCTGCATGCGGCGGTGAAAGCGAACGCGAACCCGATCGCCTCGATAAACCCGCGCCATCCTTCGGACTGGCTCATCGTAGCGGGTGATGTCGCCGAAAGAACGGAGTTGGTGCTGCAGGTCCTGGGCAAGCTACGCCAAAAATTTGCTTGCGTGATCTGGGTGCCGGGAAACCACGAGCTGTTTTCCCGCAGTGGGGATCGGGCCAAAGGCAGAGACAAATACGATGAACTCGTTGAAGGCTGTCGGCTTATCGATGTGTTAACCCCCGAGGATCCTTTTCCCGTATTTGGCGGTGTCACCATCGTTCCGCTGTTCACGCTCTATGATTACTCCTTCCGCAAACAGGGGGTGACCGTAGAACAGGCGGTGCAAGCGGCACACGATGTACAAGTGGTGATGACCGATGAGTTTGCCATCGCCCCGTTCGTGGATGTTCGCGCCTGGTGTTGGGATCGCCTGGCCTATTCGATTAAGCGCCTGGGCCGAGTCAGCGGTCCGACGATTCTGGTGAATCACTGGCCACTAGTTCAGGAACCAGTGAACATGATGGCTTACCCGGAGATCGGGTTGTGGTGCGGCACCAGACATACCAGGACGTGGGCGCAACGCTACGAAGCGAAGTCGGTGATCTACGGGCATCTACACATGCCAGGCATCGTTGAAGTAGCTGGCATACCCCACATTGAGGTTTCGCTGGGCTATCCCCGGGAGTGGGAATTGCTGCCACCGGACCGGCCGTGGCCATTCCCGGTCATGGAGGTGGACATTGCTGGATAAATCCCTGTTCCCAGCCTCCGCCCGTTTCGCGACCCACACCACGGGCCCACAGTCGACTGTCTTGGACCATTTCTACGCGTTGCATCCGCTGGAACGTGCACTTGTTGCCCACTCCGTGGACGTACGTAAGGCAGAATTCGGCGATGCTCGGTGGTGCGCTCACCAGGCACTGAAAGAGCTTGGTCGAGATACTGGGGCTCCGATCCTGCGCGGTGAGCGCGGGATGCCACTGTGGCCGGCCTCAGTGAGCGGATCCCTGACCCATACCGAAGGCTTCCGGGCAGCGGTAGTAGCACCGCGGTTGCTGGTGCGCTCCATGGGGCTGGATGCGGAGCCGGCAGAGCCACTGCCACCGGGAGTGATCGGTTCCATCGCCCGTGACGGAGAATTGGAACAGCTCGACCGGCTGCGAGACAACGGCATCGAATGCGCGGATCGCCTGCTTTTCTGCGCCAAGGAAGCCACCTACAAGGCCTGGTTCCCGCTCACTCACCGCTGGTTGGGATTTGACCAGGCCGAGATTGACCTGCGTGATGACGGGACCTTCGTGTCCTATCTGCTCGTGCGACCGACCCCAGTGCCGTTCATTTCGGGACGCTGGGTCGTTCAGGATGGCTATGTGGTGGCCACTACCGCGGTGTCCTAAGCGAGCGCGCTAGAGCGTTGAGGGGCGCGCGACGAAGACCGTCGATAAGCGCATGCCTTGCTCTTTCACCAGGGCGACGGCCCTGCCATCCGGCCCGACAGCGGCGTGGACGCCTGCCAGCCCACGCGGTTCCAGCCACTTTCCCATCGCAAGGTCGGCGCTTTCCTGCGCGGTGACTTCAAGGATGGGGTAGGACAGCGCCAACACCTGGTCCAGGGAAAGCGACAGACGCGGGTCTTCCTTGATGTCTGCGAGTGTGCGGGCGTGCTCCAAGGTGAAGGGTCCGACTGAGCTGCGACGCAGGGCAGTGAGGTGTCCGCCCACCCCGCACCTCTCGCCCAGATCGCGCGCAAGGGAACGGATGTAAGTGCCGGAGGAACAATGGACGCTGACATCGAGGTCGTAGAAAGCGCCTTCGCGACGCCGATCCAAGACCTCAAAGCTAAACACGGTGACTGGTCGTTCTGGCAGGACAACATCTTCGCCAGCGCGGACCCGTTCATGGGCGCGCTTACCATCGATCTTAATGGCGCTCACGGAGCTGGGGCGTTGCATGATCTCACCAGTGAGCGCGGCAATATGCTCAGCTATGGTGGTGTCCTCGACAGCGGAGGCATCTGAGAGCTGCAGCTCTTCGCCCTCGCGGTCATCAGTGGTGGTGGACATGCCTAAGCGGATGGTGGCTTCGTAGGTTTTGGTCTCCGCCACCATGTGCGCGAGGAATTTCGTGCCACGCTCGATCCCCGCAACGAGCACTCCAGTAGCCATCGGGTCGAGCGTGCCCGCATGCCCCACCTTCCGCGTACCGAAAGCCCTCCTTAGCTGCGCCACGACGTCATGGCTCGTCATGCCGGCAGGCTTATCGACGACCACGATTCCAGAATTAGCCAAGGGATCACACATGCGCTTTAGTCTATGACGTAATCTTTAGCCGTGGATATTTGGCATGGTCTTCAAGAAATCCCGGACACCCTGAGTGGGTCTGTGGTCACCATCGGAGTCTTTGACGGCGTGCATCGGGGGCATCAAAGCCTGATAGCTGCCGCCCGGGAGCAGGCGACGCAGCGCGGTCTGCCCGCTGTGGTGATGACCTTCGATCCGCACCCCACTGCGGTGATTCGCCCTGATTCCATGCCGCCCCTGCTCGGGACCCTGGAAAATCGCGCAGAACTAATCTCGGCCCAGGGCTTAGAGCACATGCTTGCGCTGAAATTTACGCGTGACTTGGCTGCACTCGAACCGGAAGAATTTTTCACGACTATCCTGCGAGACAAGCTTCGCGCACAGTGCGTTGTTGTGGGGGAGAACTTCCGCTTCGGCCATAAAGCAGCAGGCAATACCGAAACTCTCATTGAGCTGGGACGCGCGCATGGCATCGAGGTGATTGTGCAGCCCTTGCTGGAGGTAGATGGCATCCGCTGTTCTTCCACGAATGTGCGCAAGTTCCTGGCCGGCGGCGATGTCGCTTCCGCAGCGGTAGTGCTGGGAAGGCCGTTTTCCGTTTCCGCCATGGTGGCCCGGGGTGCAGGTCGCGGCGGGGCTGAGCTAGGCTTCCCGACGGCCAATATGTACTTTCCGGAATCGGCAGCCCTGCCACAGGACGGCGTGTACGCCGGCTGGTTCCTCATCGACTCCGAAGCGCCAATCGACGGCGATATGGAACGCGGCGTGCGCTACCCAGCGGCGATCTCGGTAGGAACGAATCCAACCTTCGGTGATGCCCGCCGCAGCGTGGAAACCTTCGTGCTGGATCGCCATGCGGACCTCTATGGGCATGATTGCACCGTGGAGTTCATACAGCACGTGCGTGGCATGCTGAAGTTCGAATCGGTGGCCGAACTGCTGGAAGCAATGGAGCGCGATATTGCGCAGATTCGCGAGATCCTGGCGTGAAAGTAATTCTTGACCTTGATACGGGAATCGACGATGCGCTGGCGCTAGCCTACGCACTGGCATCCCCAGAGATCGAACTGATCGGGATCACCGGCACCTTCGGTAATGTCACCACAGCGCAGGGGGTGGCCAATACCCGCGCGATTTTGCAGCTCTTCGGACGATCCGACATTCCCGTCTATGCCGGGGCCGTACACGCTATTGCTGCGGACTCCTTCGAAGTACTGGACATTTCCCGCTTCATTCATGGCGAAAACGGCATCGCTAACGTCGCAGTACCTGTCCTGAGCGGTGAAGCGCCGGATGCCATCGAATTTCTCGTTGAAGCAGCTGCCACTCATGATGACCTCATCATCGTTGCCACGGGCCCACTCACCAATCTCGCGCTGGCCTTGCAACGTGATCCAGCGTTTGCCAAGACCCAAGTGGTGATCATGGGCGGTGCACTCACGGTCCCGGGAAACGTCACCGCGTGGAGTGAAGCCAATATTGCGCAGGACCCCGACGCCGCAGATGCGGTCTTCAGATCTGGCATGGATGTCACCATGATCGGGCTTGATGTCACCCTGCAAACTTTGCTGAGCAAGTCCGACACCGCGCAATGGCGTGGGGCAGGGGAGCGTGCCGAGTTCCTCGCCGATATTACTGATTACTACATCGATGCCTATGCCACGACCTCGCCACAACTCGGTGGCTGTGGCCTGCACGATCCGCTCGCAGTGGCAGTAGCGGTGGATCCTACGCTGGCACTTTTCCTACCGATCCATCTGACCGTGGACACCACGGGCCCAACCCGCGGGCGCACCATTGGCGACGCCACTAAACGCGGACCCGAGGGAGCGGTCACGCGAGTTGCGGTGGCGGTGGAGAAAGAACGTTTCCATCATGAGTTCATGACCCGGCTGGGAGGATTTCGCTCCTAACCCCGCCGCGTGCTAAGTTGGTCGATGGTCTTTACTGCGGTTCGCAGCAGTTTGGCCCCGCGTGCCCTGCAAGCGGATTCTTTCATGCGGACTGAAATAACTACAAGGAGAAAACTCCATGGCTCTTACTACTGAGCAGAAGAAGGAAATCCTGGCCGAGTACGGCCTGCACGAGACCGACACCGGTTCTCCAGAGGCTCAGATCGCAATGCTCACCAAGCGCATTCAGATCCTGACCGAGCACCTGAAGTTCCACAAGCACGATCACCACTCTCGTCGTGGACTGCTGCTGCTCGTTGGTCGTCGCAAGGGCCTGCTGAAGTACCTGGCTGCCAACAATGTCGAGCGCTACCGTGACCTCATCGGTCGCCTGGGTCTGCGTCGATAATTTTCTTAAAGCTTCACGCCTCCGCCGTTTTTACGGTGGGGGCGTTTTGTGTTGTATGGGTGCGCGGGGTGGGGCGTGCCGATGGGTTGTGCGAACCCTTGTTGCCGAACTTTGCAGGTCGGCGTTATTGGTAATCGGTGGCATCCAGGGAAGTTCGGCAAAAGGGGTTCGGCGGGTAATCGCGACGCGCTGCTAGTCCCCGGTGAGCGGGGTTCGCTCGGCCATCGGGATGCGTTGGTTGGTGGCGTCGAAAAGCAGTGGCGGGGAGCACACCCGGATTTGTCGTCCCAAATGGTAGGATAACGGGCAGTCTATAAACCTGGACACAAAATTGGCGGCACCGATGACCGCCACGCAAGACGAACGTAAAGAGGAGTACTCGCCTACATGAGCGATGTCGCTTTCTATCAAGACCCTGAGTTTGGCACCTACGGTGTCACCGCAACTATCGACAACGGTGACTTCGGAACCCGCACTATTCGCCTCGAAACCGGGCAGCTGGCTCGACAGGCTGGCGGCGCAGTAACTGCGTACCTGGATGAAGAAACGATGCTGTTGGCTACTACCACCGCATCCAACCAACCGCGCGAAGGCTTTGACTTCTTCCCACTGACCGTTGACGTTGAGGAAAGGATGTACGCCGCTGGCCGCATCCCGGGGTCTTTCTTCCGTCGTGAAGGTCGGCCATCTACTGAGGCAATTTTGGCGTGTCGTCTGATCGACCGTCCGCTGCGTCCGACCTTTGTTAAGGGCTTGCGCAATGAAGTACAGGTGGTCATCACTGTTCTGTCCATGGATCCCAAGGACATGTACGATGTGCTCGCTATCAATGGCGCTTCCGCTGCAACCCAGTTGTCCGGCCTTCCGGTTTCCGGTGCAGTCGGCGGCGTGCGCATGGCGCTGATCGCTGATGAGGAGCATCCGAAGGGGCAGTGGGTTGCGTTCCCAACCCACGAGCAGCATGCGCAGTCGCTGTTCGAAATCGTGGTAGCTGGCCGCATTGTCTCCAAGAAGGTGGGCAAGAAGCAGGTCGATGATGTCGCCATCATGATGGTGGAGGCGGGCGCTACCGAGTCTGTCATTGAGCGCGTTAAGGCTGGCGCACCAGCTCCTACCGAAGAGGTAGTTGCCGAGGGCCTCGAGGCTGCAAAGCCGTTCATCGACATCCTCTGCCGCGCACAGGCTAAGCTTGCCGACGCCGCCGCGAAAGAAACCCAAGAGTTCCCACTCTTCCCGCCGTACACCTCCGAGATTTACTCGGCAGTGGAAAAGCTGGCTGCTAAGAAGCTCGAGAAGCTGCTGACCCTCAAGGGTAAGCAGGAGCGCGACGAAGCCACTAATGAATTCATGGAAGAGATCGTCGCGAAGTTTGACGAAGAAGAAGTGAAGGAAGTTCGCGCTGCCTACAACGCTGTCATGAAGGCCGTTGTACGTCGTCGCATCCTCACTGATCACTTCCGCATCGACGGCCGTGGCATCACCGATATCCGTGACTTGGGGGTCGAGGTAGACCTCATCCCTCGCGCGCATGGTTCTTCCTTGTTCGAGCGCGGCGAAACCCAGATCATGGGTGTGACAACGCTAGACATGCTCAAGATGGAACAGCAGATTGATTCGCTGACTCCTGAAAAGTCCAAGCGCTACATCCATCACTACAACTTCCCGCCATACTCCACTGGTGAGACCGGGCGCGTCGGCTCTCCTAAGCGCCGCGAGATCGGTCACGGTGCGCTTGCTGAGCGTGCGTTGATCCCAGTGATCCCGTCTCGCGAAGAGTTCCCGTACGCGATCCGCCAGGTGTCCGAAGCTCTCGGCTCGAACGGCTCCACTTCCATGGGCTCGGTCTGCGCCTCAACGCTGTCGCTATACAACGCCGGCGTGCCACTGAAGGCTCCAGTTGCTGGTATTGCCATGGGCCTGGTGTCCGACGAAGTCGACGGTGAGACCCGTTACGTCGCGCTCACCGATATTCTCGGTGCCGAAGACGCTTTCGGCGACATGGACTTCAAGGTCGCAGGCACCCGCGACTTGGTGACTGCTCTCCAGCTGGACACCAAGCTGGATGGCATTCCTTCTGAGGTGCTCGCCGCTGCGTTGTCTCAGGCACGCGATGCCCGCATCACGATTCTTGAGACCATGGCTGAGGTCATCGATGCTCCGGACGAGATGAATGCACTCGCACCACGCATCACCTCGGTGAAGGTCCCACAATCCAAGATCGGCGAGCTGATCGGGCCTAAGGGCAAGACCATCAATTCGATCACGGAAGAGACCGGCGCAGATATTTCCATTGAGGAAGACGGCACGGTTTACGTTTCCGCTACCTCCGGCGAGGCCGCTGAGGCTGCGATGGAGAAGATCAACGCCATCGCTAACCCACAGCTTCCTAAGGTAGGCGAGCGCTACTTGGGCACCGTGGTGAAGACCACTGCCTTCGGTGCCTTCGTGTCCCTGATGCCAGGTCGCGACGGTCTCGTTCACATCTCCAAGCTCGGTGGCGATAAGCGCGTCGAGAAGGTTGAGGATGTAGTTAACGTGGGCGAGAAGATCCAGGTTGAGATCGCGGACATTGATAACCGCGGTAAGATCTCGTTGGTTCCAGTTTCTGATGACGCTGCGGAGTCTGAGGACTAATCTCCTAGACGTTTTCGCTGCATCGGCGGCCTCGCTAAGCACATGCTTGGGGAGGCCGCCGTTTTTCTAAATATGGTTTAGGCTTCCGGCCCTGGACTTGGCAACGGTGCCTTATTCTTCCCCGAAGAAGATCACCTTTTTGATCGCCAACGCGAAAACCCAAAAGACCACCGAAAAGATGCTGGCTTGGACGGCCCATTTGAAGTGGCCAGTAGCGTATCCCACGATGAGCAGTAGGAGGATCACTCCGGCAAAGCCAGCGAGCCTTCTTGACAGGATGCTAGATCTCATTTGAATGAGCTTAGCCAAGATCTAAATCACTTCTAATTAACCTGGTTTAGAGTGTCTTAATAAATGGCGTCTATAGTGGAGGACTAGACTGTGAAAGCATAGACCGCACAGGAAGGCGAAGCATAGATGAGTGACATTAAAGTCGGCGTTCTCGGCGCAAAAGGGCGAGTCGGACAGGCCGTGGTTGAGGGAGTAACCACAGCTGAGGGGCTGTCCTTGGTGGCAGAGATTGATCGCGATGACAGTCTGCAACAGCTTGTCGACGCCGACGCTCAGGTCATCGTAGACTTCACCGCGCCCCAGGTCGTGATGGACAACCTGGAATTCTGCATTAACCACGGAATTTCTTGTGTAGTTGGTACCACCGGTTTCAACGAGGAACGCCTCGCTACCGTCCAGGGCTGGCTGGACAAAAACCCAGGGGTTGGCGTATTGATCGCCCCGAATTTCGCCATCTCCGCTGTGCTGACCATGGAGTTTGCCAAGCAGGCTGCGCGATTCTTCGAATCTGCCGAAGTAATAGAGATGCACCATCCGAACAAACTGGATGCTCCTTCAGGTACCGCCATTCACACTGCGCAGGGCATTGCTGATGCTCGTCGAGAAGCGGGCATGGAGCCGCAGCCTGACGCCACCAACCAGTCGCTCGACGGCGCGCGGGGCACTGACATCGATGGAATCCCAGTGCATGCGGTTCGTATGCAAGGCACCGTCGCGCATGAGGTAGTCATTTTCGGCACGCAGGGCCAGTCGCTTTCCATTCGTCAGGACTCATATGACCGCACCTCTTTTGTGCCGGGTGTGCTCCTCGGTTGTCGTGAAGTGGGCAAGAACCCGGGGCTGACCGTTGGCCTTGAGCACTACCTGGACATCTGAGCGGAAGGAGGAGTTACTGACATGGCGAAGGCCGTACCTTTAAGCGTGGAATTGATCGCGTGCTCGAACTTCACTGCTCCGGCAGACATCAAGTGGGACACCGATGCCTCCGGCGGGGAAGCGCTCGTCGAGTTCGCCGGGCGGGCCTGCTATGAGAGCTTTGATAAGCCGAACCCGCGCACTGCCGAGAACGCGTCCTATCTGCGACACATCATGGAGGTCGGGCACATCGCGCTCCTAGAACACGCGACTGCAACACTGTATCTTCGCGGTATTTCGCGCAGTGCGACGCACGAATTGGTGCGGCATCGTCACTTCTCCTTCTCCCAGCTTTCCCAGCGCTTTGTTCATCCGGAGGAGACCAACGTCGTGGTCCCACCGCTCATTGCCGCGGACGAGGACCTGATGCGCCTGTTCAACCGGGCCGTCGATGAAGCTCGCTTTGCCTTCGACGAGCTACTCGACGCATTGGATGAGAAGCTCGCCGAGGAACCCAACGCGCTGCTGCGAAAGAAGCAAGCTCGCCAGGCTGCGCGCGCCGTTTTGCCGAATGCCTCTGAATCGCGCATCGTGGTGACCGGAAACTTCCGCAGTTGGCGTCACTTCATCGGTATGCGTGCCACCGAACATGCGGACGTTGAGATCCGTAAAGTTGCAGTGGAATGTCTCAAAGTTTTACAGCAAGAGGCGCCAGTGGTGTTCGGAGACTTTGACATCGCAAAGCTGCATGATGGTTCGGAAATGGCGACGAGCCCATACGTAACTGACTTTTAGTAAACGACAACAGAAACAAGAAAGTACAGGTAGAAACCATGCCTACACATACCGGTCTCGCAGCAAAGACAGGCACGGAAACATTCGGTACCGTCGGCGTCGCCATGGTCACGCCCTTTGATGAGAACCACGAGGTGGACCTAGACAAAGCGGCGCAACTCGCCACCCACCTGGTTGATAACGGCATCGATAGCCTGATTATCTCGGGCACCACTGGGGAATCGCCCACGACGACTGCTACCGAGAAGATCGCGCTGATTAAAGCAGTGCGTGCAGAAATCGGGGAACGAGCTAAGATCGTGGCCGGTGTCGGTACGAATTGCACCAAGGGCTCGGTTGACTTGGCGAAGGCAAGCGCCGCCGCGGGGGCAGACGCGCTGCTCGCAGTGACACCGTATTATTCAAAGCCCTCTCAAGTTGGCGTATATCAGCACTTTATCGCCATCGCGGATGCAACCGATCTACAAATTTGTTTGTACGATATCCCCGGCAGGTCAGCAATTGAGATAACTTCTGATACCATTAAGCGTCTGGCTGACCATGAGAATATTACGGCGATGAAGGATGCGAAGGGTAACCTTTGCGCCGCGACTGATTTGATCGCTCAAACTGGTCTTGCGTGGTACTCAGGAGATGACCCACTTAACCTGCCATGGTTGAGCCTTGGGGCATCAGGTTTCATCTCTGTGGTTGGACATGCGGCTCCGCGCTTGTTGCGTGAGCTGTACACAAGCTTCGAGGACGGCGACCTCGCCCGTGCGCGGGAAATCAACGCCACGCTGTTTCCACTTTTTGGTGCGCAAGCTCGATTGGGTGGAGTCAGTATGAGTAAAGCTGCTCTGCGACTGCAGGGCATTGACGTCGGAGATCCTCGACTTCCTCAGGTCGCTGCAAACGATGCTGAGATCGAGGCACTCCATAAAGATTTAGAAGAGGCTGGAGTCCTATAAATATGACCGAACCACGAAATCGCTCTCGCAAGGTGACCCGCAAAGCTGGCCCACCAGAGGCCGTAGAGGCCGTCAAGTTCCAGGCGCCAGAGGTCCCGGTTGCTAGCGATTCCGCGCCGGCCAACCAGCCAGAGCAGACTGATGAGAATAACGGCTCGAACGGAGAGGGCGGTCGTAATCGCTCCCGTTCGAACAATCGTCGCAGCAGCCGTGGTCGTGGCCGTGGCAACGGCGCTAACAACAACGGCTCAAATGGCAACAATAGCAACGGCGGGAACAACAACCGCGGCGGACGTCGCAATGTTGTGAAGTCCATGCAAGGCGCAGACCTCACCGAACGTTTGCCAGAGCCACCACAGGCACCGAAGGACGGCCTGCGCATTGTTGCGCTCGGCGGTATTTCCGAAATCGGTCGTAACATGACCGTCTTTGAGTACAAAGGCAAGCTGCTCATCGTCGACTGTGGCGTGTTGTTCCCATCTTCTGGCGAGCCAGGCGTGGACCTGATTCTCCCGGACTTCTCCTACATGGAGGGCAAGTGGGACAAGGTGGAAGCACTTGTGGTCACACACGGCCACGAGGACCACATTGGTGCGATCCCGTGGCTGCTTAAGCAGCGCCACGACCTGCCAATCCTTGCTTCTCGCTTTACCTTGGCCTTGATCGCTGCCAAGACGAAGGAACACCGCCAGCGTCCGAAGCTTATCGAGGTTAATGAAGAGTCCAACGTGAACCGCGGGCCATTCAACCTGCGCTTCTTCGCTGTGAATCACTCCATTCCAGAGTGCCTCGGCATCGCGATCAAGACCGGCGCCGGCATGGTGGTTCACACCGGCGATATCAAGCTGGACCAAACCCCAACCGACGGCCGTCCGACCGATCTTCCAGCGATGTCTCGCCTCGGCGATGAAGGCGTTGACCTATTCCTTTGTGACTCCACCAACGCCACCACTCCGGGTGTCTCTGGTTCTGAGTCGGAAATCGGTCCAACCCTCAAGCGCCTGGTGGTTACAGCCAAGCAGCGCGTGATTATCGCCTGCTTCGCGTCTAACGTGTACCGCGTGCAGTCCGCAATCGATGCCGCTGTTGCTTCGGGTCGTAAGGTGGCCTTTAATGGCCGCTCGATGATCCGCAATATGGAAATCGCGGAGAAGATGGGCTTGCTCAAGGCCCCTCGCGGCACCATCATCCAGATGGATGAAGCAGCAAAAATGGCACCGCACAAGGTGCTGCTGGTTACCACCGGTACCCAGGGCGAGCCAATGGCAGCGCTGTCCCGCATGGCGCGTCGCGAGCACCGCCAGATTACGGTTCGCGATGGCGACTTGATCATTCTGTCTTCCTCCCTGGTTCCTGGTAACGAGGAAGCCGTATTCGGCGTCATCAATATGTTGGCGCAGATCGGCGCTACTGTGATCACCGGTCGTGATGCCAAGGTGCACACCTCGGGCCACGGTTATTCTGGAGAGTTGCTCTTCCTGTACAACGCTGTGCGTCCGAAGAATGCGATGCCGGTGCACGGCGAGTGGCGTCACCTGCGTGCTAACAAGGAACTTGCTATTTCCACGGGCGTGGCACGCGATCGCGTCGTCCTCGCCCAAAACGGTGTGGTAGTCGACCTGGTTAATGGTCGCGCATCCGTTGTCGGCCAGATCCCAGTCGGTAACCTGTACGTCGACGGCGTCACCATGGGTGACATCGATGCGAAGGTCCTGGAGGATCGTACGTCCATGGGCGAAGGTGGCGTCATCGACATCACTGCTGTCATTGACAACCGCACTGGCCGACTGCTGGAGCGCCCTACCGCTCGCGCCTTCGGCTTCTCCGAGGATGCGGTGGCAATGATGCCGGAAATCGCAGAGCTGGTAGAAAACATCATGATGGAGCAGGCCGGCGAAGGCGAGAACGATCCGTACCGCATCGCCCAGCAGGTCCGTCGGAAGGTATCCCGCTTTGTGGAGCAGAAGTGGCGTCGTAAGCCACTCATCATGCCGACCGTTGTGCCGATGACCGCTGAAACTGACGTGGTTGACGATACTGACCTCGAGCACGCTCGACCAAGCTTGTAATTCTTCAAGCTTGTCTGCAGGCGCCCCAGTCCTAGGAGTTTTCCTTAGACTGGGGCGCATGTCATTTGCAGCACGGGAACGCCAGGAACTCGTCGATACTTTTGTTCAGCTCGGTCCACAAGCACCTACGCTATGCGAGGGGTGGACCGCTCATCACCTTGCCGCGCACCTGTTAATTAGAGAGCGTTCCCCGCTCGCAGCGGCCGGAATGTTCATTCCAGCACTGGCGGGACTAACCGAACGTGCGATGCAGCGGCAACTGGAGCGCCCCTTTATGGACGTCGTTAAGCAGTGGGGGAGGGGACCGGTCGGCGTGTGGCGGCTGCTCGACGGTCGAGCAAATGTTGCCGAGCACTTCATCCATCATGAAGATCTGCGGCGGGCAAACGGGCTTATGTCGCGCCGCTTGTCGACGGCCGATCAACGCGAACTCTATGCCGCCCTGCGCACACTAAAGCTGATGTATCGTGCTTCTTCGTGTCGCGTTGAGCTGTGTCCGACTGGATTCGTTCCTATTTCCACCGGCTCCGTCTCAGCCGAAGACAAAGTGCTGATCCGAGGAGCGGTGGGCGAACTACTGCTCTATACCTACCAACGTCCAGCCGAAGGGCTTGATTTTGTGGGAGATGCAACCAAAGTGGTGCGTTCCTCGCTATAAAACCTGCCAGATAGCGGTGTGGCGCGTGTGACTAGAGTGCTGTGAGCGACTAGAGTTTGGGCTATGTCTGTCTCAACAAGCCCCAAGTCGTCGAAAGGTTCACGGCGTAAAACTGGCCCGGCTGCCAGTTCGCGTCGCGGCGCCTCCGCAGTCGCACTACGCACCACAACCGCGTCACGTGCTGCCGAAACGTCGCATGAACGCACTGGCAGCGCTTTCCGAGCTGTAGGCTCGGGGCTGGGAACGATCTTTGGGGCAACCGCTCGGGGGATGGGTGGCACTGCCCGTATGTTGACAAAGCGGAACCATGGGGAGGACGCAGACGTGGCAGATAATAAGCATGAAGGCGAAGAGCAGCCAGGTGGCCGCAGCTTCAATGTGGGCGAGCATGCCGACGGCATTGGCCTCTCCCTCATCGGTCTGGCAGTGGTCCTCGGTGCCACAGTATGGTTCAACGTCGCGGGTCCAATCGGCGCATGGATTGCGGAAATTGCACATCTCGCCGTTGGCGCCGGTGCCCTCGTGCTTCCCGTTGCTCTAGTTGCCCTCGCAGTGGCACTGATGCTGGGGCATTCGCCGCGAGCAGGCAATAACACTGGAGTGGTGTTAGGCACAGTCCTCATTGTCCTCAGTATGTTGGGGCTAGTGCACATCTTTGCTGGTAACCCGGCTGACTGGGGTGCACGGAAAGCGGCCGGAGGCGCGCTGGGATACATCGTTGGCGGACCCTTGGCGGCAGGATTTAGTGCTTACCTAGCTATCCCGATCCTCGTCTTGGTCATCACCTACGGTGCCCTGCGCGCTACTGGGGTGGCAGTGCGTGAGTTCGTAGACTACTTGGTTGAGGCACTCGGGTTCCATGACGCCAGCGCGGCATCGGATGCTGAGGATGAAGATGACCGATACGGTAGCGCTGATGACGAGATCGAACAGCTTGCCCGCGCCCCGCGGGTGCGCTCCGGCCGCAGCCCGCGTCCGATCGACAATTACCCAGTAGAGGAAGACGCTGACGAGGATCCTCAGCCTTCACTATTTAGTCGTATGGGTAAGCAGAAGCCTGTGGCTGCGCCCGTCGATCTCTATGAAGAAGAGGAAGCGCCTCCAGCGCCGCGTCGCAACGCAGCAACCGCACGGAAGGTTCCTGCGCCGCAGCCTGACACGGACGAATTCCCCGCAGTAACCACCGAGCCGACCACCGTCCTGCCACGTTCCGAGGCTGTCGAGGAAGCGCCAGATGCGGTGGCCGCGAGCCGGGAAGCAATCCGTGACGCGATTATCGCCCGTTCCGGAATTGATCCGGCCAAGGTCAAAGCCACGACTCCGAAGAGTGAACTATCCAAAGACACCCCGCCACCAGCGCCGCGTCAGGTGGATAGCAATTATGTACTCCCGAGCGCTGACCTATTGATTCCGGGTGAGCCACCAAAAACCCGCTCGGCTGCCAACGACCGCATGATCGAGGCAATCACCGACGTCTTCCGCGAATTCAATGTGGACGCCGTGGTAACCGGATTCTCCCGTGGTCCGACAGTAACGAGGTACGAGGTTGAACTCGGCCCAGGCGTTAAGGTCTCTAAGATTACCAACCTGCAGTCGAATCTCGCCTATGCTGCCGCGACTGACAACGTTCGCCTATTGGCTCCGATTCCTGGCAAGTCTGCGGTCGGAATTGAAGTGCCCAACGCGGACCGTGAGATGGTGCGGCTTGCTGACGTCCTTAACGCACCAGCGACGGTGGGGAACCATGATCCGATGCTCATCGGACTGGGCAAGGACATTGAAGGCGACTTCATCTCCCACTCCATCCAGAAGATGCCACACCTGCTCGTCGCAGGCTCAACTGGTTCTGGTAAATCCGCGTTCGTGAACTCTTTGTTGGTTTCACTGCTGACGCGTGCGACTCCGGAAGAAGTACGGCTCATTCTGGTTGACCCGAAGATGGTGGAACTAACACCTTATGAGGGGATCCCGCATCTGATCACTCCGATCATCACCCAGCCGAAGAAGGCTGCAGCAGCACTGAACTGGCTGGTGGAGGAGATGGAGCAGCGCTACATGGATATGAAGTCCACGCGTGTGCGACACATTAAGGACTACAACCGGAAGGTCGAGTCTGGCGAGATTACGGCGCCACCAGGATCTGAGCGAGAATACCGCCCGTACCCTTACATCGTGTGTGTCGTCGACGAGCTCGCGGACCTCATGATGACTGCTCCGAAGGAAATCGAGGAGTCTATCGTCCGCATTACTCAGAAGGCTCGCGCGGCCGGTATCCACTTGGTGCTCGCTACGCAGCGTCCTTCCGTCGATGTAGTCACCGGTCTTATCAAGACCAACGTCCCATCACGGCTGGCCTTTGCTACCTCCTCCCTTACCGACTCACGCGTCATCCTGGACCAGGGCGGCGCCGAGAAGCTCATCGGTATGGGCGACGGGCTGTTCATCCCGCAGGGAGCTGGTAAGCCAATCCGTATGCAGGGCGCCTATGTGACGGACGAAGAAGTCCAGGCAGTGGTGGATGCTGCCAAGGATCAGGCAGAGCCAAACTACGCCGAGGGTGTTACTGAAGAAAAGGCCTCGGAGTCTGCGCGGGAGATCGACGACGACATCGGAGGTGATTTGGAGGACTTGCTGGCTGCCGTCGAGATCGTGGTGACCTCCCAGCACGGCTCTACTTCTATGCTGCAGCGCAAGCTTCGAATCGGTTTCGCTAAGGCCGGACGCCTCATGGACCTGATGGAAACCCGCGGCGTGGTGGGCCCTTCCGAGGGGTCCAAGGCCCGGGAGGTGCTGGTAAAGCCGGACGAGCTGGACACCATCCTGTGGATGCTGAAGGGGGCAGACCCTGCCGAAGCGCCAAAGGAAGATGGTTGGGAGGACGATGTGGATATCGATCCCGAGCTTAACGACGTCGATAGCCCAGCCGACACTTCCGCCACCCGCGTTGTCCAAGCAAATCCGGGAACTGGCATGTTCTAGTGTTCTCCCTACCCGATAACCCCGATAGCTTTCCCAAGAAGCTACCGGGGTTATCGGCGTCCATAGGGGACCTTTCGTGCTCACTAAGTTGCGGACAACCCAGCGTGGTTTGTGACACATCAGCTGCCATCGGCTAAAGTGGTGTTTCGTCTTGGAGGGGAGTACCCCAATTCCCGGCATTGATCGTCAGCACGGCTGCCCCAGAAAAGGGCTCCCGGTCATGCCACCCAGCAGCATTCAGCAGTGTGGGCGGGGGAGACCTCCGGTCAGTTTCGTCAACCGATCAGACCGGAGGTCTTTATAGTGGAAGTAAACGCGATGACATGGGGCATCACAGGAATTGTGGTGCTAGGCCTGTTCGTTTTCGACTTTCTCACCCACGTGCGGCAGCCGCACGAGCCGTCGATGAAGGAATCCGCCTATTGGATGCTGTTCTACATGGCGCTGTCCTGCGGCTTTGGTGTATTCCTTTGGTTTACCTGGGGTGAGCCGGGGAACCCCCACCAGCACGGCATGGAGTTCTTCACCGGCTATGTCACCGAGCTAGCGCTCAGCGTGGACAATCTGTTCATGTTCGCGTTGATCATGGGCTCGTTCAAGGTTCCGCGCAAGTATCAGCAAAAGGTGTTGCTGATCGGCATTGTGCTGGCGTTGGTGTTCCGCCTGGTCTTTATCCTGCTGGGCGCTGCCGTGATCAACGCGTGGTCCGATGTTTTCTACCTATTCGGACTTTTCATCTTGTACACGGCAATCAAGCTGATCATCGACGAAGTCTCTGATCAGCCGGAGACCGATCCTTCGGATATGTGGATCATCAAGACGCTGCGAAAGGTCATTCACGTCACCCCGACCTATGAAGGTGACAAGCTGTGGATCCGCCACATGGGTAAGCGCGCGCTGACACCGCTCTTTGTCTGCCTCGTGGCCATCGGCATGATTGATGTGATGTTCGCGCTAGATTCAATCCCCGCAATTTACGGCATTACCCAAGAGCCGTATATCGTTTTCACGGCCAACGCCTTTGCATTGCTCGGATTGCGTCAGATGTACTTCCTGCTCGATGGCCTCATTGACCGCCTGGTCTACCTGCCATACGGCTTGGCCATCATTCTGGGCTTCATCGGTGTCAAGCTGATCTTGCATGCTTTGCACGAGAACAACTTGCCGTTTATTAACGGTGGTGAAAACCTGCATGTTGTGGAGATCCCGACGCTCGTCTCGCTCTTCGTGATCGTCGGTGTGTTGGCGCTGACCACCATCGCCTCCGTGATCAAGACGAAGCGCGATGAAGCGCAAGGTGCGATCCCGCCGAAGTGGAATACCGCGAAGGACATTCAGGACGACACTGTCTAGGCCCCAACCCCAAAGCCCGCCCGCCCCTTTAGCAACTGAGTTTGCTTTCGGATGCGGGCGACTTTGCTGTAAGAAGTCGGTGACTAGCTAAAGATGTTTAGCACTGGGTTCCAGGGGCGAATGCTCCGGGAATCCAGCAGCCCTGCGGTGGTGAAGGGGTCCTTGTCCATTAGCTCTGTGGCATCACTGACGGTTGCGCCTTCGGCGAGCTTGATGATGATCAAAGCGCCGCCGTCCGAATCCAGGAATGGGCCAGAGCCTACGAGCTTGCCTTCCTGCAAGAGGGTGCCGAGGAATTCGCGGTGCACCGGGCGGGTGCTTGCTATGGCTTCGGAATCTGCGGGGTACTGGTAGTTAACTGCGAAGTAAGTCATGGCTCCCAAGTTTAGGCTTAAACCCGCCATGCTCAACAGTAGTTCTGTAACGCTGAGCGGGTAGGGTGGTGCCTTGTGAACGGTGATCAGAAGACTTCCAACTGGAATCTGCCAAATGTCCTCACGAGCCTGCGCATTATCGCAGTTCCGCTCTTCGTTTGGCTGGTGCTCAAGGCCGACCATAGCGATACCACTTGGATGTGGTGGTCGTTTCTGTGCTTCGTCGCGCTGATGATCACGGACAAGCTAGACGGCGACATTGCCCGTAAGCACAACCTCATCACGGACTTCGGGAAAATCGCGGACCCCATAGCTGACAAGGCGCTGATGATCTCCGCCTTTGTTTCGCTCAACATCGTTGGTGTCTTGCCCGTGTGGGTGACTGTGGTGATAGTGATCCGCGAGCTTGGCATCACCCTCTGGCGGATGTTCCAGCTTCGACAGGGCAAGGTGGTGCCAGCGTCGAAGGGCGGCAAGATTAAGACGACGCTGCAGAGCTTGGCAGTAGCGCTCTACCTAATGCCACTGCCAGGTTGGGCATGGCTGCTCGCGCAGCTGGTTATGTGTGCTGCTGTGATCGTCACAGTGGTCACCGGTATTCAATACATCCTCGATTCTCGAAAGGAAAACCGTGTCTAAGGCAGCCCTGGTTCGTGCGCTCAAAGAGCGTTCTCTTACCGTCGCTACCTGCGAATCCCTCACAGCTGGCTTGCTTGCCAGCAGCATTGCCGATGTTCCAGGCGCTAGCGATGTACTCGTGGGTGGACTCATCACTTATTCCAACGATTTAAAAACGGCGCTAGCCGGGGTGCCCGCATCGCTTATCGACGACCATGGCGCCGTCTCCGCAGAGTGTGCCGCGGCGATGGCTGCTGGGACCCGGGATCGCTTGGGCTCCGATTGGGCATTGGCCCTGACTGGGGTGGCGGGACCCGCTAGCCAAGAAGGACACCCTGCAGGCGTCGTATGGCTGGGGGTTGCCGGACCGGAATTCGAGGAGAGCATCCAGGTGTTGCCGGCGGAGCATATCCGTTGGGCGCTGCGTCCCGGCGCCAGTAAGCCAGAGCCCGTACTCGACGGAGACAGAAATGAAATCCGCCTGCGAGCGGCGGAATTTGCGATCGAGTATCTAGTTCAGCAATTGGGAGGGAACTAAACAACACCCGCGGGCGTTGTATTAAACGATGGTTACCTACACTGCAGTTCTAGAAAAGCCCGTTGCCGAGCCGTTGCTGCGCGAAGCCTTGGGCGCGGCTCTCCGCGCCTTCCGAGCCGACCGGGGTATCACTCTCCGCGAGCTGGCCGAAATGTCCAGCGTGTCCCCGGGGTATCTTTCCGAGTTGGAGCGCGGGCGCAAAGAAGTGTCCTCTGAGTTGCTCGCGGCCGTTTGCCATGCACTGGGAGCGAGCGTGTCTGACATCTTGATCGAGGCTGCCGGATCTATGGCTATTAGGTCCGCGGAGCCGGATTTCGCCACGATATAGTTTCAGCACCTTATCCCGCGCCGTCCTGACAGACAGCGGGTACACTTGTGGCATTGAAAATAATTGGGCTTAAGTGCCTGATCACAACTTTGGAAGGTTTACTCTCATGGCAAATCCATTCGTCAAGGCATGGAAATACTTGATGGCGCTGTTCGACTCCAAGATTGAGGAGAACGCTGACCCTAAGGTTCAGATCCAGCAGGCGATTGAGGATGCGCAGCGTCAGCACCAAGACCTGTCTCAGCAAGCCGCCGCAGTGATCGGCAACCAGCGTCAGCTGGAGATGCAGCTCAACCGTCGCTTGGCGGACATTGAAAAGCTCCAGGGCAACACCCGTCAGGCCCTCCAGCTCGCCGATAAGGCTCGAGAAGCCGGCGACACAGCTAAAGCAACCGAGTACGAAAATGCCGCCGAAGCTTTTGCTGCGCAGCTGGTTACCGCGGAGCAGTCTGTGGAAGATACCAAGCAGCTGCACGATCAGGCCTTGCAGCAGGCTGCAGCAGCCAAGCAGGCTGTGGAGCGCAATGCAATGCAGCTGCAGCAGAAGGTTGCCGAGCGCACCAAGCTGCTGTCCCAGTTGGAACAGGCCAAGATGCAGGAGAAGGTCTCGGATTCCATCAAGTCCATGAACTCGTTGACTGCCTCCGGTAACACCCCGAATCTGGATCAGGTGCGAGAGAAGATTGAGCGTCGCTACGCAAATGCCCTTGGCCAGGCTGAGCTGGCACAGAACTCCGTCGAGGGTCGCATGGCTGAAGTTGAGCAGGCAGGCGTCCAGATGGCTGGACACTCCCGCCTTGAGCAGATTCGCGCCCAAATGTCCGGTGAACTGACCTCCGGTCAGCCACAGCAGTCCATTACGGGTGGCAACTCCGCCGCTGACGACGCTGTTGCTCAGAAGATGCGTGAGCTTCGCGGCGAGTAATCCGCACCACACAGCAAGTAATCCCGGTTCTGTGGAACCGGGATTTTTGCGTTAGTCCCCGGCGCCACGAGCAATAAGGGCATCGCCGATGTCGCGGGCACGCTTGATCGAGCGAATCAGCACCGGAGTGCCGAGGGCCCGCAATGAGAAGTCTGCGCCCCGCGCTTTGCGGGCATCGAGTACCGCCAAAACCGTGGCGAGCTGGAGCGGGATCAGCCTGATGGTGAGGCTCACGGCAAGCACAATGCTGTCCACTGGGACTCCGAAGCGGCGCAACGGCTCCAGCGCTGCAGCGATTGCATCCATCATCGCACTGATTTTAATAGTCAGTGTGAGCAGGGTAGCTGCTGCAATTGCTGCGTAAATGACCAGGACGATTACTGCGGCCGCAGCGAATCCAAGCTGCCACCACTGAAACCCAAAAAGCATCAGCAAGATCGGCGCCGCTGGCCACAGCTGTTGCCAAGCAACTCGAACTGGAATCTTTGCGAGGACGTAACCAAGCAAAGGCAATAGCAAAGCGGCCAGCGCCCAGGAGAGACTCTTGATGAAGATAGACGTACAGAGGATGAACGCCATGAGAGCACCGAACTTGCAGCCGGGTCGGGCGCGGTGAATGAGCGAGTCGCCGGGCACGTATACGCCGAGGGGCACGGTGGGCATTAGTGGGCCTTAGTCATTAGGTCGACATAGTGGCTGATCGCCAGTTCGGGTGTGCCGTCAGCTACCACCGCGCCGCCGTCCAGACACAGCACCCGATCAAAGCCGCGGAGAAATTCCAGGTCATGAGTTACCACAATCAGTTGCTGCGGCAGCTCTGCCAATACCGCGCCAATCTTATTTCGATTGCGCAGATCCAACAGGGTAGTCGGCTCGTCGGCGATGATCACTTCGGGTTCCATCACGAGCACGGCTGCCAAGGCTAGGAGCTGCTTTTGGCCACCTGAGAGCGTGTGTGGCGAGGCATCTCGGTGACTGGAGAGTCCGAAACGCTCGAGGATGTCATCGACGCGGGCTTGGCGCTCCGGCTTGGATAGCTTTAGTCGCCGGAGGGAGAAATCGACGTCCTCCGCGACCGTTGGCATGATGATTTGGTTCTCTGCGTCCGAGAAAACGAAGCCAACCTTGCGCCGAATCGCGCGGGCATTGGTTGAAACTTCCATGTCGTCGACAAGCACGCGGCCATTGCTCGGTTCCCCCAGCCCGTTGATTAACCGGATGAGAGTGGACTTGCCACCTCCGTTGGCGCCGATGATGCCGATACGGCGTTCGGAAAGCTCTAGGTTGATGTTTTGGAGAACGTGACGCTCATCAAAGTTGACGCTGACCTGATCGAAGTGGATGTGTGACATCTACTTGCGGCGGATGAGATCTGGGAAGGCTGCGTGGACACCGGAAGCTACCGCCACCATTACTGCCACCTTGATTGCGTCGGGGAGGATGAAGGGGAGCTGCGCAGTGAGTGCGGCACTCACCGTCATGTGCGCCACGATCATCAGGCCAACGACACCACAGGCGTACTGGACGAGCAATGCCACAAAACCTGCGATGCTGAGTATCACGGTGCGGGCGGCTTTGGAGGCTGCTGGGCGGTAGGCAATCAGACCGGCAACGAAGGGGCTAATGACGTAGCCGACGATGTAACCTACGGTCGGACCAGCAAGGGCGGGAAGTAGGGAACGGCCGCCGGCAAGGACAGGCAATCCGATGAGGCCAAGAAGGAGGAACAGTAGCGCCGTAGCAACGCCGCGTTTAGGGCCGAGCACTAGGCCGGTGAGGATGATGATCGCGTTTTGAAGCACGATCGGTACGCCCGCTGCACCGGGGATGGAAACGAATGCGAAGACGATGATCAAGGCGGCGAATACCGCGATGTAGGCAAGGTCGCGCATGCTGGAATTTGATGATGAAGCACCGCTCACGGGGCTCCTCCTTCGGGAGTTGGGCCAATGGAAATAGGGCTGTCGCGATCTTTAGTGCGTTAAACGCCGTTCAGTGATCGGATACAGTTAGTTACTGTAGCAACAGGGTGGGTTAGCTATCGATATTGCTCAGCGATTTTTGCGCGTACAGTGCCTAGATCTTTTCCGCCTGCGCTATCGTTTGACGCATGCGATTAGCCCAGTTTCACCAACTCGTGGCGGATGAGTTTGGACCTGTCCTTGGCAGGCAGCATGTGTCATCTCATGTGCTGGCCGAATACGGCGCAACTCCTGCACAGCTTCTCGAACAAGGCGTTGATATGCGAAGGATTTGGTGGGCCCTCTGTCGAGACTTCGAAGTTCCACAAAGTCGCTGGCTGGGCGAGGATTACTGAGTGGGTGACGACACGCCACATATTGAACTGCAATCGAACACCCGTTTGTGTACTATGGGAACGTGTCCGCCGGGATGGTTATGCTCAGACCTGTTCAATGCTTAGCCGCTGACAAGATGGTTTCCGAAAAGCCAATGCAACCTTTTGGCGGGGTAAAGCAGTCTAATTTATATAGACGGATAAATATTTTCTAGCTCATTAGAAGGATTTTCAACATGGCAACCAAGAAGTCTAAAGTAAGCCCTAGCGCCGGCGGCGATAAGCAAAAGGCCCTCGATGCCGCGATGGCAATGATCGAGAAGGACTTTGGCAAAGGCGCAGTTATGCGGCTCGGCGACGACTCCCGCCCGCCTATCCAGGTGATTTCTTCTGGAAATACCTCGATCGATATTGCGCTGGGCATTGGTGGCTTCCCCCGAGGCCGTGTGGTGGAAATCTATGGTCCAGAATCCTCCGGTAAGACCACTGTGGCTTTGCACGCAGTGGCGCAGGCACAGCGCGCGGGCGGAATTGCCGCCTTCATTGACGCTGAGCATGCGCTCGATCCTGACTATGCCCGAAAGTTGGGCGTCGATACGGACCAGCTACTCGTCTCCCAGCCGGACACCGGTGAGCAGGCGCTGGAGATTGCAGACATGCTGGTGCGCTCCGGTGCCATCGACATCATCGTTATTGACTCTGTTGCCGCATTGACTCCAAAGGCGGAAATTGAAGGTGAGATGGGTGATTCTCACGTCGGTCTCCAGGCACGTTTGATGTCGCAGGCGCTGCGCAAAATGACTGGTGCGCTTTATAACTCCGGCACCACCGCCATCTTCATCAACCAGCTGCGTGAGAAGATCGGCGTGATGTTTGGGTCTCCCGAGACCACCACCGGCGGTAAGGCGCTAAAGTTTTACGCCTCCGTGCGTTGCGACGTCCGTCGTATCCAAACCCTCAAAGACGGGCAGGACGCAATCGGTAACCGGACCCGCCTCAAAGTGGTGAAGAACAAGGTGTCACCACCATTCAAGATTGCCGAGTTTGACATCATGTACGGCGAGGGCATTTCCCGGGAATCCTCCATCATTGACCTCGCAGTGGAAAACGGCGTGATTAAGAAGTCCGGTTCTTGGTTCACCTACGAAGGGGAACAACTCGGGCAGGGCAAGGAAAAAGTGCGCATCAACCTCAAGGAAAATCCCGATCTTGCCGACGAACTGGAGGATAAGATCTACCAGAAGATCGGCTTCGGCAAATACGCTGATAAACAAGATCAGCTCTCAGATGAGCCTATCGATGTAATCCCGAACGTTGACTTCGATGACCTTGACATCGAAGACGATGTTGCAGCGGAGAAATAGCCGCCTTTCGCACAGTGAACCAGCATGACAGCAACGCGAAGAAGATCGCGGCTCTGCGCGAGAGCATGGCAGACCTTGGTGCAGAGCCCTTATTCGACGCAGAATACGAAAAGAACAAGGCGCGGGTGCGCAATCGTGCCTTGCTCTTGCTAGATCAGCGGGCCAGGTCGATCCATGAACTTAGGCAGCGCCTGCTTGCCGCGGAGTTTGAACCAGCCTTGGTCTCCGACGTTGTGGCAGACCTCGTGCGCTGCGACCTGCTCAACGATGAAGTCTTTGCTGCAGAATGGGTGCGTCAACGGCATCATGCACGCGGGAAATCCCGGCGCGCTCTCGAGCTAGAACTCATCGCCAAAGGGATTGCGCCGGAACTTCGCGAACAGGCACTGGAAAGCATCGACCACGAAGACGAATCCCGCATGGCGCGCGACCTAGCGCTGAAGAAAGTTCGCGCCATCCGGACAGTGCCGAATGACCGCAAAGAATACGACAAACTGCTCCGCAGGGTAGTAGGACAGCTTGCCAGGCGTGGCTATGGCGAATCTATGAGCTTCAGCATCGCTAAGCAGGTGCTCGACGAGCGCATTCAAGAACTACGCTAAAAATTGAAGATGCCCCACCGCAATTCGTGCGGTGGGGCATCGGCACTTAAAAGGACTATTCGGTGATCGGCCGGAGGTCCTTGTGCGCTGGGTCGTGCCAGTCCACATTCACGTTGTCCTTGGTTTCCAGACCCTGCGATGGGTGCTCCGGAACCTTGGCCAGAATGTTCTTACGGGCACGACCAGCGCGGAGCTGGCGTTCGATGCGCTCTGCCAGCGTGGTGAGCGCATAGTTGATGATGATCATCACGATGGCCGTGATTGCCAGCGCGGCAAGGAAGTTGCGGTAGTAAGACGCAGACTGCATGCCACTGCGGACCACTTCGATGTAGCCGAGCTGGTACCCAAGGGCAGAGTCCTTCAGCGCGATGACCATCTGGGAGATAATTGCCGGCAGCATTGCTGCAACCGACTGTGGCAACAGGATGGACCACATGGTTTGTCGATGGGACATGCCCAGGGCACGGGCGGCCTCCACCTGCCCCTTCGGCAGCGACTTGATGCCGGAACGCAGAATCTCTGCAATCACGGAACCGTTGTACATGGTCAAGCCGAAGACAACTGCCGCGAACGCCAGCTGGGAGGATGGGAAGACGGCGTACTTGGCAAAGAGCTGGTAAGCAAAAATCATCAACAAGAGCACTGGGATGGCGCGGAAGAACTCTACGACTATTCCGCAGAAGCCCCGCACGATGGCGCTCTCCGAAAGTCGACCGAGTCCGAGTGCCACGCCCATAGCCAAGGCGAGGATGATGGAAACCACGGCGGCCTTTAGTGTGCCAAACAGGCCTGGCAGCAGATACGTCGTCCAAGTAGTGGACTTCAGGAACGGGGTCCACTTATCAGCGGCCAACTGGCCGTTGACGTGCAAAATGTTGATCACCCAAGCTGCGACGGCCAAGGCCGCCAGCAAAGTAGCGATGGTGATGATGATGTTGAATCGACGACCTTTGGGGCCGGGGGCATCATAAAGGACTGTTGCGCGTACAGAAGACATTTACTTCTTCACCGCCAATCGGTTAGAGAGCGAGCCGACGGCAAGACCCATCGGGAGGGTGAGAATGATGAATCCCAGCGCAAAGATTCCAAATACCAAGAACAGCTGGTTTGCGTGGTTCTCAATCGTGGACTTCATCAGCAGCGAGGCTTCCGCAACACCGATGACTGAGGCGATGGTCGTATTCTTCGTCAGCGCGATCAGTGTGTTGCCCAGGGGCACGATAGCTGCGCGCAGTGCCTGGGGAAAGATCACGGAACTGAAGATCTGCGGAAAGGTCAATCCCAGGGAACGAGCTGCCTCTGCTTGACCGAAGTGGACTGTGTTGATGCCCGAACGCAGGGACTCAGCCACAAATGTCGAGGTGTACAACACAAATCCCAATACAGCGAGCCAGAAGTTGTTGTTCTTAATGAAGTTGTCGTTCTCCGGCGCCAACGTCAGGCCTAGGTTCTGGTACAAGCCCACGGAGCAGAACAGGATGATCAGCGTCAGTGGGGTGTTGCGAACGATATTGATGTAGGCGGTGGAGATAGAGCGTAAGAAGGCGACAGGCGAGACGCGCATCGCGGTCAAGATCGTGCCAAGCAGCATTGAGCCGATGGCAGAAAAGAAGGTCAGTTTGATAGTGACCCAAAACGCCAAGATGAGTTTGGGTTCCAGATCGGTCCATAAGGTGTCCATGTGTTCCCCTTAACTACTTGGCGTCCAGGAACGACAGGTCGCCTGGCTCACCCTGCTCGACAACCTGAGCGTCATCGCCCAAGTTTTCCTTCAGAAAACGGTCAAAGGAGCCGTCGCTGTACATCTTCTCCAAGGCCTTGTTGATGGCTTCGGTGGAGGCTTTGTCTCCCTTAGCGTGACCAATGCCGTAACGCTCGTTGGTAAACGGTTTACCGTCGGCCTTATTCATTTCGACGACCTTAAACTCGCCGTCGTATTGCGCGGCGAAGCCGTAGAGGATGGTGGCATCCGTGGTCAGGGCATCTACCTTCTTCTGGTGGAGAGCTTCCACACAAGAAGAATAGGAGTCATATTCCTGCAACTGGACACCCGGCAACTCGGCCTTGATCTTTTGCGCTGGGGTAGAGCCGGTCACGGAGCAGAGCTTGCGGCCGTTGGCAAGGTCAGTGAGTTGGTTGAGGGAATCATCCTCTTCACGGACAAGCAAGGCCTGATGTGTGGTGAGGTAAGGTCCGCCAAAATCGACGGCTTTAGCGCGGTTAGCGTTGATTGAGTACGTCGCGGTAATCATGTCTACCTCGCCGTTCTTGATCAGCGTCTCGCGCTGTGCCGATGGCGTCTCGCGCCACGTGATGTGTGGCTGCTGCCAACCATTTTCCGCTGCGATCGAGTTGACCACGTAGGTGGCCACATCGACGTCGAGGCCGGACATGGATTTGTCGGGGTGCCGCAGACCGAGGCCCGGCTGATCATATTTGGTACCCAGGATCACTTCGCCGGACTGAATGCTGTCTAAGACGCTGCGTGGCTCTGAGCTGCCACAGGCAGCCAATGCGAACAGCGATGCTGCGGCGCTTATGGCTGCCGCGCAAGATCGAAATAGTTTCATAGCGGGCCCCTAGTGTCCGAGGATCTTGCCGAGGAAGTCCTGGGCGCGATCAGACTGTGGGTTGTTGAAGAAGGACTCTGGGTCACTGTCTTCCACGATGGCACCATCGGCCATAAAGAGAATCCGATGTGCGGCCTTGCGCGCGAAGCCCATTTCGTGAGTTACACAGACCATGGTCATGCCTTCCTTGGCCAGGTCGGTCATGACTTCGAGAACCTCGTTGACCATTTCCGGGTCGAGGGCCGAGGTTGGCTCGTCGAAAAGCATGATGTGTGGGTGCATGGCCAGGGCGCGGGCGATAGCAACGCGCTGTTGCTGGCCACCAGAAAGCTGCGCCGGGTATTTCTCAGCCTGTGCCGCAATCCCAACTCGTTCTAGGAGTTTGAGGGCCTGCTTGTCCGCTTCCACCTTGCTCATCTTGCGAACCTTGCGAGGCGCAAGGGAGACGTTTTCCTTGATGGTGAGGTGTGGAAAGAGGTTGAAGGACTGGAAACACATGCCGACGTCGGCACGCAGCTTGGCGAGGTCTTTGCCTTCTTCAGGCAGCAGCGTGCCGTCGATGTGAATCGTGCCTTCATCAATGGTCTCGAGCCGGTTGATAGTGCGACACAGCGTGGATTTGCCGGAACCGGAGGGGCCGAGGACGACGACAACCTGGCCTTTGGGTATTTCCAGGTTGATGTCTTTCAAAGCGTGGAAGTCGTCGAAGTACTTATTGACGCCCTTCATGGAGATCATTGGGTGTTGTAGGTCACTAGTCATGGCACAACTATAGAGTAGTGTTCGTCACATTCAAAGTGGAAAGTAACCCCGCTCGGGAGCTGGCCATACCCGATTTAGGATCCCACTCGCGCCACACTAGACTGAGCTACCGTGTTGGAGCAACAAAATACTAAAACGTACGAGGTCCGGACCTTCGGGTGCCAAATGAATGTGCACGATTCCGAACGGCTGTCCGGCCTGCTCGAGGAAGCAGGATATGCTCCGGTCCCCGACGGCAATGAACCAGATCTAGTGGTGTTTAATACCTGTGCGGTACGAGAGAACGCTGATAAGCGGCTTTATGGCACCCTCGGCACGCTGAAAGGCGTCAAGGACAACCACCCGGGGATGCAGATCGCCGTAGGCGGTTGTCTCGCGCAGAAGGACAAAGAAACCGTGGTGAGCAAAGCGCCGTGGGTGGACGTTGTCTTTGGCACGCACAACATCGGGTCCCTGCCGGTGCTGTTGGAGCGAGCCGCTCACAATGACAAAGCGCAGGTAGAAATCGTCGACTCTCTCGAGCAATTTCCCTCCGTATTACCTGCGAAGCGCGAGTCCGCCTACGCAGGCTGGGTCAGCGTCTCCGTCGGCTGCAACAACACCTGCACCTTCTGCATCGTGCCTTCCCTGCGCGGTAAGGAAGTAGATCGCAGGCCGGGGGAAATCCTCGCCGAGGTGCAAGCGCTAGTGGACCAGGGGGTGTCCGAAGTGACGCTGCTCGGGCAAAACGTCAACGCCTACGGTGTCAATTTTGCTGACCCCGAACTGGAGCGAGATCGCTCTGCCTTTTCTAAGCTGCTACGCGCCTGCGGGGACATCGAGGGCCTGGAGCGCGTGCGCTTCACCAGCCCGCACCCAGCGGAATTCACCTCGGATGTCATTGACGCAATGGCAGAGACACCTAACGTCTGCCCGCAGCTGCACATGCCGCTGCAGTCCGGTTCGGACAAAGTACTCAAGGAAATGAAGCGCTCCTATCGTTCCGCAAAATTCTTGAGAATCCTTGATGAGGTGCGCGCGAAAATTCCGCATGCCGCGATCACCACAGACATCATCGTCGGCTTCCCAGGGGAAACCGAGGAAGACTTCCAGGCCACCCTCGATGTCGTCGAAAAGGCGCGTTTCACCAGTGCCTATACCTTCCAGTACAGCCCGCGTCCGGGTACCCCAGCGGCGGAGTATGAACGTCAGGTTCCGAAGGAAGTGGTGCAGGAACGCTATGAACGCCTCCTTGAACTCCAAGAACGGATCTGCCGGGAAGAAAACGAAAACCTGGTGGGGACGGAAGTAGAACTCCTGGTACAGGCGGACGGTGGCCGTAAGAATGATCAGACGCATCGCCTCACTGGCCGGGCCCGAGATGGCCGCCTAGTGCACTTCGCGCCCCAGGGCAATGTTGAGGGCGAGATTCGACCGGGCGATGTGGTGACCGTACAACTGACCGGCGCGGCCCCGTACTTCCTGATCGCCGATGATGGGGTTCTCACACACCGGCGTACTAAAGCAGGGGATATGTCGGCGGCGGGCCGGGTCCCGACTACTGCCCCCATCGGCGTAACCTTAGGGCTGCCGAAGATTGGCGTGGGTATCGAGCCAACCCCGGCCACCCAAGGATGCTGCTCCAGCCACTAAGTTGGATAGACGAGCCTAAAGCAATATCTCCAAGAAGTCAGGAAGAGCAAAGCAGTGAGTGATTCAGCGGAAAATAGTGCGCAAGAATTGGCGGAGCAGGAGCGCCAAGCTGCCCGGCGGCTGGACATGTCTGGGTACCGAGTGCCCTTGTTCGCCGGATCACTCATCATCGTGGTCAGCTGGTTTCTGCCTTACACCGGTAACATCACTGGCCTAGATATCGCACTATTTTCACAGCGCTCTGTTGACTATGGCATCGCAGTGCCAGAACGCGCCTTTGTGTTGCTCTGTGCGCTGGGGCCAGTGGCGCTGACCTGGGCAGCATACTTTCTGAAGTCCACCCGGATTGCGCAGGTAGCGTGGTTCTTCTCCGGAATTTCGATGTTCTATTCCATCTTCGCAATCTGGATGCGACAGACCCGCGATCAAGGATACGGTCCGGGACCCGGGTTGATTGTGGCGGCTCTCGCCGTGTTGTTGGTGGTCTATGGCCTCTACAACGTAGTCACCCTGGTCAGCGATGAACAGGAAGAGATCGCAGCGCAGCGGCGTAAGCAAGTCGAGCTCGATCCCGTGGCTAAGGTGCAGCTTTCGAAGATGGCGGAGAACAAGAACGCCACCGGCGCGCCTATCGACGACCGCCGGGCACGCAGCGCGGAACGTCGCGCTGGGGCTGCCGGACAGGATCAGCAGCCTACTGACTAAGAGCTCTCAAGCTTGCGCTGCCACGCGCTGGCATAGCCCACCGGAACGCTGCCGAGTTTGCGATTGAGCGCAAGCATGGCAGCGTTTTCTGTTGCCACAGCGGTATACACTCGCTGCACGCTGGGGCAGGATTCCTGCAGGACGGCTAGGGCGCGGCGCTTTAGTGCTTCGCCGAGGCCCTGACCGCGATACTCGGGAAGCACATACGTCAAGCCCTGCACTGCAACCTCTGCGGAGAATCCCTCGTGGATCCAGACCTCGGACAACGCACAGACTTGCCCCGCTGGGGACAATGCTAGGGCATGGTAGTTTCTGGTGCCCAAGGAGCGAAAGTGCGAGGTCGCTTCCTGCAGTCGTGACTCATCCCACGGGGCTTCTTCGACGAGCAGCATTCCGAAGGGTTGATCGGCAGAGGCCTGCTGATACAGCGCAGCCACACTCGGCAGTAGCTCTTCCGGAAAGTCCTCGTTGGCAAAGCCTAAGGTTTTTGTGTCCGTCGTTTTCCCGGGGAGGGGGAGACTGAGCACACTTTCTACTTGGGTGAGTGCTTGTTCGAAGCCGCAGTCCTGGAAGAGCGGTGCCAGCGCATCATTAGTAGTCAGGCTGTGTTGTTGCCACAGCTGGAGCACCGTGCGCCCATAGCGCGGGGCAAGCGAGGCAGCTGCCTCCAGTAGGGCGCGCACGACCTCCGCTGCTTCCGCACCTGCTAAGTCTCCCGGGAGCGGTTGTAGTTCCACGTCGAGGACGATGGACAATTCCATGGTGTGGGTGTTGTCGGCGAGCGGGAGGTTGATAATCAGCCAACCAAGGGCCTCCGGGTCCGGCGTTGTTCCGGTGCAGGGCAGGAGCGGGATTGAGTTGCTGTCGGCTGCTGCTTGGCACAGCGAGCGCGCGGATTCCGGCAGCATGGCAAGGACTACTGTGCGGGCATGCGGCGAAGGGTTGGCGAGCGCGTCGAAGAGCTCGTTGACACCGCGTGAGGCATCGGTGTGGCCTGTGATTTCTTGCGCTGCGAAGTTGGCCATTAATGCCAAAGAGCGGAGCACATCCGCCGGCTCTTCGCTGGGATTGGGCTCCGCTAGTTGGGCTAAGAACATTTAGAGGTCTTCCACCGCGTTGACGGCTGCGTCGGCCCACTCCTGCCACTGGGCAGCTTGGGCACGCAGTTCTTCCGCTTTCTTGGTCTTGCCGGCAGCTGCAGCTGCGTCTGCCTGCGCGGTGAAGTCATTGACACGCTCGATGAACTGGGCAGCGCGGGCCTGTGCGGCTGGATCTGTGCGACGCCACTGAGCATCTGCTGCCTCTGCCACTAGCTTTTCCAAGGTGCCGATCTTTTCTTCGAATTCGCGAATGCGATTCTTGGGAACAAAACCGATGCCTTCCCACTTCTCCTGCAACTCGTGCAGCTTGCGACGGGCACCTTCAAGGTCCTTGTCAGGGGCTATGAGCGGGGTGTACTCGGCGATCAGCGCGTCTTTCGCTGCTGCGTTGTCCTGGAACTCGCGATCGCGTTCATCATTGACTGCGGAACGCGCATCGAAGAAGAAGTCCTGTGCGGCTTTGAAAGCATTCCACAGTTTGTCGTCGATCTCTCGCGGTGCACGGCCGACAGCCTTCCACTCCGTCATCAGGTCACGGAAGGAACGGGCGGTTTCCGCCCAGTCCGTGGAGTCCTTGAGTTCTTCAGCCCGCGCAACGAGGGCCTCCTTGGCCTTGCGAGCGGCGGCGCGACCCCGATCCAACTCGGCGAAATGGGAGCCACGTCGCCGGTTGAAAGAGTCGCGGGCGCGGGAGTAGCGCTTCCACAAGGCATCATCAGTCTTGCGATCAATGCCGCGGATACTCTTCCATTCCTCCAGGATCTCCCGGAGTCGGTCGCCAGCAACCTTCCACTCAGTGGAGCTGTCCCCAATGGTTTCGGCTTCGGTGGCGAGGGCCTCCTTGCGAGCAATGGCGTGCTCGCGAGCTTTTGCCTTGGCTTCCTTGGCAGCTTCACCGGCCTGCTCCGAAGAAGCGACGATTGCGTCTAGGCGCTCGTCAAGGGCAGCGATGTCTCCAATGACAGCGGCCTCCGGCAAGGTCTTCTTCAAGTCAGTGGCGGCCTGACGGATGTTCGTGGCATCGTCGGGATGAGCAATCAGGCGAGCTTCCAGAAGCTCAACCTCGGTTGCCAAGTCATCAAAACGCGTGCCGTAGTGAGCAAGACCCTCCGCAGGGGTGCCGGCCTGCCAAGAACCGATCAGCCGCTCGCCGGCAGAAGTCTTGACAAAAACATCACCGTTGTCCGCAATCCGACCCCACTTAGCTGGATCATTGGTGGTCACCGAAGTCGCAACAACTGGCACCACAGGTGGTGTTCCACCTTTCGCAGCCTGTGTTCCTGGGCGAGCACCCGGGCGTGGTCCAGGTCGAGGCCCAGGGCGTGGGCCAGGCTTTGGAGTTGGAGTTGTCATGGGAACGTCCTTCGGTGTCTTGCCGCGCGACACGGCTGCCAATAGAAACTTAGGTTTTCAGTTTAGCCGGTTAGTACCGGGCCCGCGCATACTCCACTAACAAAACGACTCCGCGCGCTAGAGTGATGAGGTGCCCGTCATATTTATGCCCTCTTCACCAGCGCTTGTGCCCGAGTTGGGGATCGGGGACGCAGATAGCGCCCGCCTACTGCGCAGCATCCGCGAGCTTATCGACGCCACCAGTGCTGCGTACCCGGTGACGTCGATAAGCCTGGTTGGTAGCAGGGACCCGCGCTCCTACACCGCCCACACCGGGAGCTTTCGAGCCTGGGGTGCCCCGCAGTGCAATGTCGGTGCGGGTAATCATCTGGCGGAACTTGTGCAGCGGTATGTGCTCAAAGGGTGCGAGCTGCCGGTTATCGTCGGCGAGTCGGTTGCTATCACCACTGACACACTGGTGCTGTACGCACTCGATGGCCCGGCCGGATTGAGCGCAGCCGCGCCGCTGGCACTGCTGCCAGGCGCGCAGCAGCGTCACGAATGGTGTCTAAAGGTGCTGCGTGGAGGCGCAGTAGCGTGGCCGAGTTCTGCCGAGCTGCGGGCAGATGGAATAGTAGAGCCAGCAACCTGGCTCGCTTTGCGTGAATTGAAACCGGCACACGCCGAGGTAGTGGCAAGCTCCCAAGCTCACGGTGTGGGCCGGTACGTAGCCTGGTGGAAGGAATGACGATGAAGCCAATTGCAGTGGTGGGGCCTACCGCCTCCGGAAAATCAGCCCTAGGGGTTGCGTTAGCGCATCGCTTCGATGGGGAGATCATCAATGTCGATTCCATGCAGCTGTACCGCGGCATGGATATCGGTACTGCCAAGCTGACGGTCGCAGAGCGAGAGGGCATCCCGCATCACATGCTTGATGTGTGGGACGTGACCGAGACCGCTTCTGTGGCTCGTTACCAACATGACGCTCTGGTCTGCGCGGAGGACATCATCGCCCGGGGTAAAACACCAATTCTCGTGGGCGGGTCGATGCTCTATTTGCAGTCGCTCGTAGATGACTGGCAGTTCCCGCCGACCGACCCGAGTGTGCGTGACAAGTATGAAAAACAACTGGCGGAAATTGGGCTAGCGGCCCTTCACGCAGAACTAGCAGCAGTGGACCCCGCCGCAGCAGCAATCATCGAGGACAATGATCCGCGCCGCACCGTCCGCGCGCTAGAGGTTATCGAGCTTACCGGGCAGCCTTTCGCTGCCAGCCAGCCACCGATCAACAAGCCACCGCGCTGGGGGCTTACCTTGCTAGGACTGCGCACTGAAAGCCAATGGCTCAATCCGCGCATCGAGCGGCGAACCACCATGATGTTCGAGCGCGGTTTGGTTGCAGAGGTGGACGCATTGCGTTCCCAGGGGCTGGTCCCGGATTCCACAGCAGGTCGCGCGATTGGATACGCGCAGGTGCTGGCAGCGCAAGAGGGGGAATTGTCTTGGGAAGAGGCCGTTGAGCGGACCATCACCGGCACCCGCCGCTATGTACGACGCCAACGGGCATGGTTCAACCGAGACAAAAGGACTCACTGGTTAGATGCTGCCGGGGATACCCTCAGCCAGGCGCTGCAAGTGCTGGAGAACGCGCCCGCTGCGATTGACTCAGACCGCGACTAATTCGTGCCGAGTTCGCGGGCCGCACGGCGCGCTGCGACCCAACTTTGTCGTAGCACTGCGGCGCGCTCGTCAGTGATTTCTAGCAGGTGCGCCGCCTGGTGCTGCGACATCGGTGCGGCCAGCCGGGCAGGTAAGCGGTGGAGGTATCGCTGCGCGTTGGCGTAGTCCTCGTGAAAGCTTGCGATCGCGGGTACGGTGCAGTCTTTATCCGCCAGCGCGGGCCGCAGTAGGGTGCGATCTGCGAGTTGCTCTGCGTCGGCACCGGTGCAGAATTCATCAAATTCATCCAGGACATCGGAAATGTCGCGAGCACTGAGTTCAATTGCAGCCAGTGTTGCGGAGAGCTCCCCGGCCCCAGCTCGACGTGAATAAGCATTAGCAAACAAGCCGAGGATAACCAAGGATAGAACGAGGCCCGGAACCTTGAGCAGCCAAATCAGAAGGAGGCAGACGGCTAAGACCGGCAGTAATAGCCAGACTGGCACAGCACTCAACCTCCTTCTGTATCAGAATGTGCCCAGGTTGCTAGCCATGGGCGTCGGCACGCTAGTGGCCGCCGCAACCACCGCCGCAACCACCGGAACCGCAACCGCCGTCGCCACCGCAGCCAGCGGGCGCCTTGATCTGCCCGGAGAGCAAGAAAGTGCCAGCAACCACGCTGCCATCGGCGGGAACCTCGCCGGCTGGCAGGCATACGTCGATATGGAATGGTGAGGTGGCCACAGCATGCAGGAACTGCTCACCAGTGAGCTCATTGGTGCGCAGGGCGGCGCCAAAGATCTCCACGGCGAGGATAGCGGAGGCATCAGGTAGGTCAGCAGAACCCGAATTGATGATCTCCGCGCCCTTGCTCCGGATCTCGCCCGGGGTGACACCTGCTGCCGAAGCTTCGGCTGCGGAAGAGTAGACAGTAGCATCCACTGCTAATGCGGAGAGCTGCAGCCGCTGCCACTCCTGGGTCGGCTCCTCTACGAGCAGTGGCCCCTGGGCGAGGTTAGCGGCGACGGAGACCTGGTGGTAGCCCTCGTCGTTAACAATGTCACACAGTGCCAGCACGTCATTGATCATGCTGACGTGTGCATCGTGTACTGAATCAGCCTTGAAGCCGGCGAAGGTGGTGAAGGGCTCGGCGGCCAAAATGAACATCTGGGCCCCGGAAGCATCCGTGAACTCAATGAGCTGGCCGTCGCGGACTTCGCCGATAACCTCGAGTTTCTTAGATGCGATGGCCGCTTCTACGGCATCTTGCCAACGATCGAATTTCATGCCGATACTCAAAAGATCACGTGTCATGACCTTAAGTCTAAACCGCTAGCCAAAGAGATAAGGACATACCCCGCCGGATGCGTATTAGCTGCAACAACCGTTGACATGACACAATGGAACGCAATGACGAATAACAATCACGAAGACCTACTCAGTGCCGCCTTTAAAGATCACCGGGAACCTGTTGCCGCGGTGGACGAAGGCGTGGATCTCACCGAGCTGATTCCGGTAGCGGAAGACGTTCCCACTGTGGGCGATCTAGACCTAGAAGCTCGTGACGCGCGTCGTAAGCTCACACGTGGCGGCCAGGTCCGAGACACGGAGCACCGCGAAGGCTACGACGTTGAGTACCGTAAGCTGCGCCTGGAACGCGTTGTCCTCGTCGGCGTATGGACAGAAGGTACGACGGCGGAGATTGAGGCCAACATGGCCGAACTTCGCGCTCTCGCGGAAACCGCCGGTTCCGAGGTCACCGATGTGCTGTACCAGAAGCGCGATAAGCCCGATTCCGGCACATACATCGGCTCGGGTAAGGTGCGCGAGCTGAAGGACATCATCGTCGCCACCGATTCGGACACCGTGATTTGTGATGGCGAGCTGAGCCCGAGTCAGTTGATCGCGCTCGAAGAGGCGCTGAACGTTAAGGTCATCGACCGCACGATGCTGATTCTGGATATCTTCGCGCAGCACGCCACCTCCAAAGAAGGCAAGGCGCAAGTCGCGCTGGCCCAGATGGAATACCTGATTAACCGGGTGCGAGGTTGGGGTGGCAATTTGTCCCGCCAGGCTGGTGGTCGTGCTGGCTCCAATGGAGGCGTTGGTTTGCGCGGTCCGGGTGAAACCAAAATTGAGGCTGACCGCCGTAGATTGCGCGCTGATATGTCACGGCTGCGCAAGGAGATCGTCTCCATGAAGACGACGCGTGAGACTAAGCGTTCACGCCGTCGTTCTAGCACCACACCCCAGATTGCGATCGCTGGGTATACCAACGCGGGCAAGTCCTCCCTAATTAACGCAATGACAGGCGCGGGCGTGTTGGTGGAGAACGCACTGTTTGCCACCCTTGACCCCACCACCCGTCGCGCTGAGCTTGCCGACGGCCGCACCGTTACTTTCACCGACACGGTCGGCTTCGTGCGCCATCTTCCGACATCCTTTGTGGAAGCCTTCCGTTCCACGCTCGAGGAGGTAGTGGACGCGGACCTCGTGTTGCACGTAGTCGATGGCAGCGATCCTTTCCCGTTGAAGCAGATCGAAGCTGTGAACGTCGTCATTACTGACATTGTTCGTGAGTCTGGCGTAGAAGCCCCACCTGAGATCATCGTGGTCAACAAGATCGATAAGGCGGATCCGCTGACTTTGGCAGAGCTGCGTCACTCCCTTGACCAGGCAGTCTTTGTCTCTGCTCAAAGTGGTGAGGGGATCCCAGAGCTGCAGGCACGCATCGAGCTTTTCCTAAACTCACTGGATGCACATGTGCATCTGCAGTTGCCGTTTACTCGCGGAGATGTTGTCGCTCGGCTGCATACTCAAGCCACTGTGCTGTCGGAAACCTACACCGAGTCGGGCACGCTTCTCGACGTCCGGCTCCCGCAATCCCTGGCCGCAGAGCTTTCCGAGTTCGTGGTGGAACCGGACCTGTAGCTAGCTCTCGTTTGGTTGATTGCCCACGCAGCACCCATAATGTTTAGACGTGAGCACACTAATGCGCTGGACCGTCCATGGTGACGGGAAAACTATCAACCCCGGGGCAGTAGTTGCGCCCGAAGAACGCCTCAGCTGGGGCCGCACCATTGGCATCGGCATGCAGCATGTTATCGCCATGTTTGGGGCAACGCTGCTGGTCCCAACTCTCACCGGATTCCCGGTCAACACCACGTTGTTGTTCTCAGGGCTGGGCACCATACTTTTCCTCCTGATCACCCGCAACCGCTTGCCGTCTTATCTCGGTAGTTCTTTCGCCTTCATCGCGCCGCTCATGGCAACGCAGGCTGAGGGGATCAGTGTTCAGATCGGCGGCGTTTTGGTCGCTGGCCTGACACTCTCTGCTATCGGCGTGGTGGTAAAGGTGGCCGGCAAGCGGGTCATCGATGCAGTTATGCCACCCACGGTTACCGGCGCAATCGTGGCATTGATTGGACTCAATCTGGCACCAACCGCTGCCAAGAACTTTGGGGCTCAGCCCTTGGTTGCTGCGGTTACTCTGTGTGCGATCCTCGTTGCAACGGTCGCTGGCCGTGGCATGATCGCTCGGCTCGGAATTCTCATCGGTGTCATCACTGGCTGGGTGTTCGCAGCGGTGACCGGCAACCTTGCTGAGGGCACTGCTGAGACCATCCGGCAGGCGGCGTGGTTTGGACTGCCGACTTTCCATAGCCCCGAGTTCAAGATCTCAGCCATCTTGGTCACCCTGCCGGTGATCATCGTGCTGGTGGCGGAAAACGTGGGCCACGTGAAGGCAGTGTCTGCTATGACCGGCCGCGACTTAGACGATCTCGCTGGTGATGCGCTGATCGCGGACGGCTTGGCTACAACTCTGGCCGGTGGCTTCGGTGGTTCTGGTACCACCACGTATGCAGAGAACGTCGGGGTGATGGCTGCAACCAAGGTCTATTCGACGGCAGCCTACTGGGTCGCTGCGCTCACCGCTATCATGTTGGCGTTCGTCCCAAAGTTCGGTGCGTTGATCTTTACCATCCCCATTGGAGTGCTGGGCGGCGCCACCATCGTTCTATACGGTTTGATTGGCATGCTCGGCGTGCGCATCTGGCAGGATAACCAAGTGAACTTCAATGATCCGGTTAACCTCACTGCCGCCGCTGTGGCTTTAGTCGCGGGCATCGGCAATCTCACCCTCACTGTGTTTGGCATCGAGTTGGAAGGCATCGCCTGGGGATCAGCAGGCATCATCGTGATCTATCCGATACTGCGCTGGCTGTATCTGCATATCGGGGAAGGTCGGCTCGCCGGACGCTTCAGCTAGTAGTTGCTACATGAAAAAATCCTAGGAACGATGCGGTTCCTAGGATTTCTTTTATGCTGTGGGACTACTCAGCGTCGAGGTCCTTGGCGATCAAAGCTGCGATCTTCTCTACAGCTTCGGCGTTTTCGGAGGAGACCACTACCTGGTCATCCTTCTCAGCGCCCATAGCCATGATCATCAGAGAAGAAGCAGCATCGGTTGGCTCTTCGTCATCCTCACCGACGAGCGCGAGGTAGATATCCTCGTCGTACTCGCCAGCAGCTTCAGCGATGATGGTAGCAGGGCGAGCGTGGAGTCCAACGGCGGATCCAACGGTTACGGTGGTGGAGTGCATGTGCACGGTCCTTTCTATTGCGGGCGTTTGTCCGCAAGTGTAGTGAAAAACTTAAGGTTAAGCGTTAGCGGCGGCAACTGCTTTATTGGGCCAGAATTGCTTCATTGCCACAACTGCGACAGCTGAGACCAAGGAGCCGACGACGATCGCAAGTAGCCATGCCCATGCCGGGTTGATGGCGAACAAGACGAACAATCCGCCGTGTGGCGCATGAGATCCTGCGCTGAGCCCCATGGAGATGGCACCGGTGACTGCGCCACCGAGCATCATAGATGGGATTACCCGCAAGGGGTCCGCCGCCGCAAATGGGATGGCTCCTTCGGAGATGAAGGACAGGCCCAAGAGCCACGCGGACTTGCCGTTCTCCTGCTCGGCTGGGGTGAACAGTTGTTTCCGAACGAAGGTAGCCAGGGATAGCGCGATCGGTGGCACCATGCCGGCAGCCATGACAGCGGCCATGATCTCCAGTGAGGCTTGATCGCCGGTGGAAAGTCCGGCGGTGGCGAAGAGGTAGGCAGCCTTGTTCACAGGGCCACCCAGGTCGAAGCACATCATCAAACCGAGAACGATACCGAGAACGACGGCGGAGCTGCCTGCCATGCCACCAAGCCAGGTCTGCAGTCCTTCCATGATGGCGGCCAATGGGCGGCCCAGGAAGAGGAACATGACCAGGCCGACGGCCAGGGAGGTGAGCAACGGGATGATCACCACCGGCATCAGCGATTGGATGATGCGTGGCACCTTCCAGTTCTCGATCCAGTACGCGATCAGGCCCGCCATGATACCGGTGATCAAACCGCCGATGAATCCTGCGCCCAGCGTGACGGAGATGGCGCCGCCGACAAAGCCCGGTGCGATTCCAGGACGGCCAGCAAGTGCGTATGCGGTGTAGCCAGATAGCGCAGCGACGATGAACCCCATGGCCGCCTGGCCGGTGGCAAACAATACTGCGCCTAAGTAGAGGGCGAGGCCGGCGCGGCGGAATTCGGTGTCGACGCCGTCGATAGCTACGGTATGGCCCGGCAGGTTATTGAAGGAATAGCCGGTGGCAATTTCCTTCCACCCCGAGGCCATGTCATAGTCGCCGATGAGGAAGCCAAGGGCCAATAGCAGGCCGCCGGCGGCGACAAAGGGCACCATGTAGGACACACCAGTCATCACAGCCTGCTGGATTCGCTTGCCCCAGCCGAGCTTGCTGGCGGATTCGCTGCTGTCTGTTGTAGCAGTGGTGCCACTGACGCGGTGGGCGTTCGGATTCTGAGCGGCGGCCACGGCCTCATCCAGCATCTTCTCTGGTTCATTGATGGCGCGCTTGACACCGGATTCGATGACAGGCTTACCGGCGAAGCGTTCGCGGTCTTTCACTCCCACGTCGGTAGCGAAGATGACGGCGTCGGCGCTTTCAATGACGTCGGCAGGCAGCGGGGTGACAGCGGAGGAACCTTGGGTTTCTACGTTGATCTCAACATCTTCACGCTTTCCGGCCGCCTGGGTGAGTGAATCCGCGGCCATATAAGTGTGAGCGATGCCAGTGGGGCAGGCAGTGATGGCGACGAGGCGAGTGACCTGCTTGTCGACGCCAGCGGCAGGGGCAGCTTTCGTTTCCTGCTGCTGTGGGTGCAGCACCTCATTTACCAGATCCACGATCTCAGCTTCAGTCTGAGCGGAGCGCAAGGCGACGGCGAACTCATCTTTGACCAATGCACGTGCGAGGGTGGAAAGGATCTTCAGGTGTGCTTTCCCGCTACCTTCAGGTGCAGCGATGAGGAAAATGAGGTCAGCGTCGCCGTCTGGGCCACCGAAATCAGCAGCTGGTTGAAGACGCGCGAACGCCAACGTCGGTTCAGAAACCGCTGAGGTGCGGCAGTGGGGGATAGCAATGCGACCCCGGAAGCCAGTCGGGGATTTTGACTCGCGGGCTTCGGCATCAGCCTGCAATACCTCGGGCGCTGTAGTCCTGCCAGCGGTGGCGACGGTAGCTACGATGTTCTTGATCACGTCGCCGGCGGTAGTGCCGAAGTCTTGATCGAGGCTGACGAGCTCCGTGGAGATTACTTGAGCAGTCATTAGTTGGGTCCTTCTGAGCTAGGTTGACGGAAGGTCGAGGGGAAAGACGGTTACTTGGTTCAGTCGGAGGTCTTCCGGCGCAGGAATTTGGGTTCCAGGCAGGGAGGCGGCTGCTGAGCCATACGCCACGGCAGTGGCCAGGCAATCCTGGGGCGGAAGTCCATCACCATGCGCCATGACGAATCCCGCTAGGGAGCTATCGCCGGCACCTACAGTGGACACCGCCTCGGTCGGGGGCGGAGTCGCAGCCCAGGCACCATTCTCGGAAACCAGCACAGCGCCCGCCGCACCGAGGGTTACCAATACAAATTCCACGCCACGTTGGTTGAGTTTCCGGGCAGCGGTGACGACGGGGATGAAATTGCCTGCAGCGGCCTGTGCCTCCAGGTCTTCGCCGTCGACGCCTACCGCCTGGCCGAGCTCTTCGCCATTGGGCTTGATCACGTTGGGGCGAGCAAACTCTAGATTTTCCATCAACGCCTTAAGGGCGGCATCAGAGGTATCGATGGCAATCTTGGTTTCTGGGTTGACGGTACGGATGGCGTCGGCAAGCTGCGCATACCAATTCTTGGGGGCACCCGGTGGCAAGGAGCCGGCGAGCACCAACCAGTGGGCGGCTTCAGCTTTGAGGGCTAGGGTTTCCTCACAGTGCGCAACAACCGCTTCAGGCAGCGCTGGGCCCGGACCGTTAAGTTTGGTGGTTGCGCCGCCGGGCTCCGTGACGGTGGTGTTAGTTCTTACTCCGCTTTCGCTGGTGACGAATTGGTAGTTAACGCCCGTCTTTAGCAAGAGACGGATGAAGGGGTCATCCGCTGGAGCGGGGAAGACCGCCAGGGTGGCCTTTCCGGCGCGGTGGGCGGCAACACTGACATTGATGCCCTTACCGCCCGCTACATTGCTCACGCTGTGAAGGCGATGCACTGTGCCGCGCTTGAGTTCGGTATCGAGTTCGAGTGTGCAGTCGATACTGGGGTTAGCGGTGAAAGTAAGGATCATGAAACGACTACCTCAATTCCAATCGATTCGAGGCGGTCACGGTGATCCGGATCAATGCCCGAATCTGTGACCACGATGTTGATGTCTTCTAAGGTGCCAAAAGTGACGAGGTAGTCCTTCTGGAGTTTGGTTGAGTCGCAGAGAACCATGATGTTGCGTGCGCCTTTGATCATCGCCGACTTCACTGCGGCCTCGGAAGGGTCTGGGGTTGAACAACCGTGGTCGAAAGAAAGTCCGTTAGTTCCCATCACTGCGAAGTCGGTCCGGAGGCGCTCGATTTCCAGCACCGTGTGGTCGCCCACTATCGCACGCGTGATCGGGCGAATACGACCGCCCACCACGTGCACGTTTGTCAGGCCAAATTCGGCAGTAAGGTTGGCCACCGGAATTGAGTTGGTGATCGCCGTCAGTGGGGCAATGCCGTGGAGCTGACTGGCTGAAGCCATTTCACGGGCGAATTCAAGGGTGGTAGTACCGGCATCGATGCTGAGGCTAGAAATGCTGGTTTCAGCTGAAATGCGGTTCCACGCTGCCAACGCGATGCGGCGCTTTTGCTCCATGTTCACGAGTGCATTGGAACCATACTCAACTTCCACACCAGAGCTTGCGGTGGTTGACACTGCACCACCATGGACGCGGACCAGGCGACCACGGCTCTCCAGAGATTTGAGATCACGCCGGATGGTTTCCGGGGTGACGCCAAAGTGAGTGGCCAACTGGGACACGCTGACGTGGCCGGTGGTTTTAGTCGTATGGGATATTTCAGCTTGGCGCTCTGGTGCTGACAGCATGGTTGCCTCATTCTTTTGCAAGAACTCGAGCGGAAAGAACTCGGGCCAACAAAATGTGATCTGGACTAGCTCGCGGATTTCTTTGTGTTGTTCAGTACCAGCATATCTACGAACAGTGTTGGAATGTCAACAGATGTGACATGTGTTTCAAACATAAAACCACATGCGGGTGTTAGGATTAATCAAAGCTACTTCCTACCTCGTAGACGGGTGATATACGTGACCGAGCAGCAAGATAATTTGACAGTTCAAGGCACAGCGGTAGTTGGAGGCGTGCGATTCGCTCCAGCAGTGTGGATTGCACCACGCCCAGAGCTGCCGACCCCAGGGCAGCCAATTGCTGAGGACAGCCGCGCTGCGGAATTAGATCGCTTTACCGCCGCAGCGGACATCGTTGCAGGTCGCTTAGAAGAACGAGCTTCCCGTGTCTCGGGTAATGCTGCGGAAGTACTCAAGGCTACTGCCGGTATGGTTCGTGACCGCGGCTGGCGCAAGGCGGTTCGTAAGTCGACTGTCGTTGGCCAGTCAGCAGAATTCGCCGTGGTGGAAGCAACGGGCAAGTTTATTGAAATGTTCGAGAAAGCCGGCGGCCTGATGGCAGAACGCGTCACCGACCTGCGCGACATCCGGGACCGCGTCATTGCTGAACTCAAGGGCGAGCAGGAGCCCGGGCTGCCACAGGTTGACGGGGAGGTGGTGCTTTTTGCTGACGATCTCTCGCCTGCGGATACCGCAGTGCTGGATACGGACAAATTCATTGCGTTGGTGACCCGCCTGGGCGGCCCGACCAGCCATACCGCGATCATTGCGCGCCAGCTGGGTGTGCCGTGTATTGTCGCCGCTGGCGATGGTCTACAGGACATTGAATCAGGCGTGGCCGTGCTTGTTGACGGCACCCTCGGCACCGTGGTTACCGGGGTTGCGGAGGAAGAAGCTCGCCAACAAGTGGCGGAGTCGCAAGAACGGGCAGCGAAGGTAGCTAAGTGGCGCGGTCCAGCTCAGACCAAGGACGGGCACCGCGTGCAGCTGTTGGCAAACGTTCAGGATGGCAACGCCGCCCGCATCGCAGCTGACTCCCAAGCAGAAGGAATTGGGCTTTTCCGCACCGAATTGTGCTTCCTTTCGGCGACCTCTGAGCCTTCTGTTGCTAACCAGGCTGAGGTATATCAGCGCGTTTTCGAAGCTTTCCCGACGTCGAAAGTCGTGGTCCGCACCCTCGACGCTGGCTCCGATAAGCCAGTTCCTTTCGCCTCTATGATGCATGAGGACAATCCAGCACTGGGCGTTCGCGGTTTGCGCATCGCCCGCAAGAACGAGGAAATGTTGAATCGTCAGCTGGATGCGATTGCGCTTGCCTCGCAGCAGGCCGGCCGCTCCGCCGATGCTCCTACCTGGGTGATGGCCCCTATGGTTGCCACTGCCTACGAAGCGAAATGGTTCGCTGGCCTGTGTCGGGAGCGTGGTCTGACTGCGGGGGCGATGATCGAAGTCCCAGCTGCCGCACTGATGGCAGATAAGCTGTTGCCGCATCTTGACTTCGTTTCTATCGGCACCAACGATCTCACCCAGTACACAATGGCAGCGGATCGACTCTCCCCAGAACTGGCCTACCTCACCGACCCATGGCAGCCGGCAGTGCTGCGGTTGATCCAACATACCTGTGAGGTGGCGAAGGTGACGCAGACTCCGGTTGGTGTTTGTGGTGAAGCAGCGGCTGATCCGCACCTTGCCTGCGTGCTCACCGGTTTGGGTGTCTCTTCGCTGTCTGCTGCAGCTACTTCTGTCGCTGGCGTTGGTGCGCAGCTGGCGGAAACCGACTTGGAGGTATGTGAAGCAGCGGCGAAAATTGCGCTTGATGCTTCGGGTGCCCAAGAGGCCAGAGCAGCGGTTGCGGAGCTCCTCGCAGGTTAAAGCTCGCGCACGCTGACGTGTTCCGGCGCTAGGACATCTGGGGTCGGGACAGCGCGTTGGGCGTCGCCTATCGGTGCGTTTGCGTAGGCCAGCGCCGAGGTCAGGGCGGCGACGGGGTCCTTCTCCACGTCTTTGAGCAGCGCGCCCGCAAGGGCGGCGTCTATCCAAGGCAGCCACTGCTTACCGGGTGTGCCACTGTAGGCGCCTGCGTATCGACGCCCACGGGAAAACAATTCAAAGTCGCCCCGATCCCAGCACATGAGGATGTGGGGGACTTCGGCGTCGAGAAGCGTGGTGAACCATTCATCGACGCTGGAGCGCTCAGTCACGCTGGTGCCATCAATGACCAGGAAGTCTGGCTTGGTGGTGTATACCTGCCGCAATACCGCATGTAAAGCCTGATTCGAGGTGGAGACGGCAATTTTGGTGTTGCGATGGTACAGGCGCAAGGCGCGAATAATATCTACGTACCAGGTGGCATCGGCAATGTCCGGTAGCACGCCCGCTAGGACAACCCATTCGGCTGTTTCTGCCTGCGTCACGCACAAGTCGCGCAGCATGGCCAGCTGGGCAACGTTGAGGCGCATCGGGGGATCGACGAACTGCAGTAGTTGTCCATCCGGCGCATCGATCAGGTAGCGCACTGGCACGGGGCCTGGGACATCCACTAGGTCGAACGGTAGGCCAAACAGCTGCAGCATTCGGCTGAATTGGCTCACTTCCGGGGCGGGGGCGATCACGGAGGTTTCCGCGCCGGCACAATACAGGGCCTGAGCAACGTTGACGCCACCGCCGGCGGGTACGATCGCAACCTCGGTCAGCTTGTTGACCTCTGTCCACGACAGCTCAGATTGCAGGTGGGAGGTCCGGAACAATTCGGGGGTCGTGGCAACGGTAAGGATCATGATGCGATGATTACCTGAATTTCGCGTTCACGCAAGGCATCGACGAAAGATTGTGGGGCCCCGGAATCCGTAATCACAACGTCGATGTCGTCGATTCCCGCGAAACTGACCAAATAATCATTACCCAACTTGGTGGAGTCACACAGCACAACTACTTGCTGCGCGTTGGTGATCATTGCCCGCTTGACCGCGGCTTCTTGGGAGTCTGCAGTAGACAGTCCGTGATCGAGGGTGAGTGCGTTTGTGCCGATGAAAGCGACATCGGCGCGCATGAGAGCGAGGGTGCGTAGCGCAGTATCGCCGACGACTGCCTGGGTGATCGCACGTACTGTGCCGCCGAGAAGTTGAACTTCATCGATGCCTGAATTAGCTAGATTCAGCGCAATGGAGAGGCAGTTGGTAACGATTGACCAATGGCGCGCACTGGGATGATCCACAATGAGTTCAGCGAGCGCGGATACCGTCGTACCGGCATCAAGAAAAATTCCCCCGTTGCGGGAGGGGAGGAAATCGAGCGCGGTGCGGGAAATGGCGGTTTTGGCGCTAGAGGCAGACTTGTAGCGAGTGTCCAGGCTGAACTCTGTAGTTAGAAAGCTCTGTGTAGCTACAGCGCCACCGTGCACGCGGTGAATAATGCCGTCTTGAGCCAGTACGGCGAGATCGCGACGCACAGTTTCCGCAGTGACATCAAACCGTTGTGCTAACTCGGTCACGTTGACGCGGCCCTCGATAGCAGTCAGCGAGGCTATCTGGCGTCGGCGCTCTTCTGCATACAAAATGGGACTCCTTGGTTGGGGGTGAACACGTGAAGCGGGATATCACGTGTCCCGCGGCTTCGTCTGGGGTGTGACGAAACACGTTGCAAACTCCATATAGTGTCCCACAAAACCAATGTCCGATCGGGCGTACCGGACATATCCCACAGTGAAGAGCTCCGTCTGACCCCCTAAACGTGGTTAAAAACCGGTCACGTTGGTGGGGTTAACCGCATTAAGGCTTGCTTAAGGGGTGTAATGCCTGCATATTACAGCTTTCGTAGCACGGAGACGACCTTGCCCATGATCTGCGCGGTTTCGCCGGGGATAGGTGCGAACGCATCGTTGTGAGGTAGCAGCCAGATGCCGGTGGAGTCTCGATGGAACTCTTTAACCGTTGCTTCTCCATCGAGCATCGCAGCGACGAATTCACCCTCTTCGGCAACGGGCTGGGAACGGACGACCACCCAGTCGCCGTCTAGGATGCCTGCATCCTTCATGGATAGTCCCACTACCTGCAACATGAAAAGCTCGCCGTCCCCGACGATTTCTGCAGGAAGGGGGAAGTAATCCTCGACGTTTTGCTCCGCCAAAATCGGGTTACCGGCGGCGATGCTCCCTACGACAGGAATGAAATGGGCGGGGGAAGCAGACTCTGGCTTGTCGGCCTTAGCTGACTTGGAGCCAGGCTTTGGCCCCGCCTTTGGCTTATCCATGCCCGGCATGATGCGGACATCCACTGCGCGGGGCTTGTTGGGGTCGCGCCGCAAGTAGCCCTTTTCCTCGAGTTGACGCAACTGATAAGCCACGGAAGAAGTCGACTGCAAGTCGACGGCATCGCCAATCTCGCGGATGCTTGGTGGATAGCCGCGCAACACCACTGCATCGCGGATTACTTCAAGGATGCGGCGTTGCCGGTCTGTGAGCTTGGGTTGCGGGGAGTTGCGCTTAGTGGGGGCCATGTCTGTTTAATCTCCTGCGAATCTTTGGGGCGAATAGACGAACGTGTTCGAAAACGTGCGAAATTGCATGCAGCCCCAGTGTTCTAGAGCTAGTTCGATCATAACAAGAAAAGTCCGGGTAGCACAGCTTTCCTGGCGGGAAATACTGAACAATTTCGAAAATATGGGCCAAAGCTAGACATTCGAACATAACCGTGCTAAAAATCGAACATAGCAACTAAATTCGAACATGTGAACGAGGTCTAAGAGTTGCTGTCCGAACCCTTCACTAGCTTTTAGACCACAACACCTCAACTTTTTAAAAGGAACCGCTATGACCATGATCTCAGCACGCACAGCAAATTACTCACCGCAGCGCTCTTTGGGTGGTGGGGTAGTACCGCCAGCAGCAACATGGAACGGAGAGTACTCTCGCCCCGGCGTCCAGGTTCGTACTCGCTACACCGTCCAACACCGGGCGACCTGCGCTTCACATGCTGACCATCCGCGGACGTCACCTCGGGATATGCGACGTGCAAAGAGACAGGAGTCTCTTGCTCAGATTGCTTTGGGGGGAATCTTAGGGTTGGCCGCGGTGATCGGCATGGTTATGGCGGAACCGGCCGTGGAACAGCCCTATACGGAAACTACTGTTGCTACCCAGTTGGCAACTGTCCAGGCCAAGTAGCGCCTCTAAGTTCGAATTCTGAAGAAGTGCTGGCTAGGATTGTTGACGCACGCTTCCGGCTTACTGGCGTGTGAAGCAAAATGATCACCTATCTGGGCTGGAGTGCACTGTGTATTGTCCGTTTTGCCACAACAACAACTCGCGCGTGATTGATTCGCGTGTGATTGACGCCGGGGCTGCTATTCGGAGACGGCGCGAGTGCGCCAATTGCGAGGGACGCTTCACTACAGTGGAAAAGGCCGTCCTTCTGGTGATCAAAAGGAATGGCGTCACAGAACCCTTCAGCCGCGAAAAAGTTATCCTCGGTGTTCGACGTGCCTGCCAGGGGCGCGACGTCTCCGATGACGCGCTGAAGCGACTCGCCCAAGAAGTCGAAGAATCAGTACGTAGCCATGGCAGCAGCCAAATCAACGCAAACGATATCGGATTGGCGATACTGGAACCACTGCGTGAACTCGACGAGGTGGCCTATTTGCGCTTTGCCTCGGTGTACAAATCCTTTGATAGCGCTGACGATTTCGAATCCGAGATCCGGTTGATGCGCCGTAGAGCGCGGCAGGAAGACTAGCGAAGCACAGTCGCACCAGCGCTGCTCAGCGCAACTTCATGATGGCCTTCTCGATGCGTCTTGGGGATACGGGATGAGCGGTTCCCAGTTGTTGAGCGAAGAGGCTCACCCGCAACTCCTGCAGCATCCAAGAGATATCCTTGGCCTCTTTAGTTTTATCGCGACCAATAGGAAGAGCCGCCAGCTTCTTGGCAAGCTGGGCTTCGCACTGCGCGACTTGTTCCTGCAGCATGGCATCCCGATCCGGGTCCCGATCCATGTCATCGAGTCGCTGAAGCATCGCCTTCATGTAGCGTGGCAGATGCTTGAGCCTGGCAACACCATGAACGCTCAGTGCGTTCTGTGGCAAGAGGAAAGCAAGCTGGGCCCGCATGTCATCGATCGCTTCGCCAGTCCATCCTGCGATTTCCTCATCGACGCTGATGAAATCCACGAGTGCAGGCGCTAGTGCGACGATCTGTTGTCGTACCCGGCCCGGAACCTCAGGCTTGATCGTAGCAACCAGTTGCTCGAACTCTTCTGGAGAGCGCACTGGGCCCCCGTGCTCAAACATCAAATCGCGTACCGCGGCTACGCGCGCATCATCAATCAGCCCGGGAAGTTGCCCGTGCGGATAGTTGTCTACAGCCACGCGTTGTTTGAGCGGCAGTCCGTTCGCCATGTTCTTGCCTGGTACCGGAATTTCGCGCAGTAGGAGAGTAAGCGTGGAGGTAATCATTGCCCGTTGCGCGTCTGCCTCGGTTGGCATCGCTTCGATAGCTACGCCCTGCTTAGTTACCACTAGCGCCGGGTAAGCGACGACGTTCTGGCCGTCGATACGCGTCACTACTTGGTCGGCGATTGTGCCGTGTTCGGTGGTGCTCCACTTCGCCGCTGGTGGTGCGACTTGCTGGCCCCGACGCGCTGCTTTACTGACAGAATTGCGGATTTTGCCAGCGCATCGCTGTTTGAGCTCGGAAAGATTCTTGTCTGAATCAATGATCGTGCCGCGCTTATCGACGGCAGCGAACGTCATCCGCAGATGCGCAGGCAATTTCGATTCGCTGAAATCTCCCGGGTTGATACCCACCGCGCCGAAGCCACGGAGAATCTCCGCGAGCTGCGTCGCAATTCTTCCAAAATAGGGTTTGAGTTCAGGCAGCGCCCTAGCCGCGAAGTCTGGTGCCGGGATCACAGTGCGGCGCAGCGGCTTCGGCAGGGAACGAATGAGTTCTGTGAGCAGCTCTAGGCGCAGTCCGGGGACTAGCCAGTCAAAACCCTCCGGGCTGACACCGGCGAGCAGTGGCACCGGGATCTTCACTGTGACGCCGTCGAAGGGATGGCCGGGTTCAAAGTGGTATTCCAGATCGAAGGCAAGTGAGCCCTGTTGCCACGTGTCCGGGAACTGCTCTTCCTGCACTTCAGCGGCACCCGCGGCTAAGAGCTTCTCCGGGTCAAAGTCGAGGAGCGTAGGATCCTGCTGGCGCGCCTTCTTCCACCAGGAATCGAAGTGGCGGGCGGTAGTGATTGATTCTGGTAGTCGGGAGTCGTAGAAGCCGAAGAGTGCCTCCTCGTCGACTAAGAGGTCACGGCGCCGCGTTTTTTCTTCTAGACGGGCAGCCTCGGAGAGTTTTGCCGAGTTGTCGTGGAAGAACTTATGGTGGGTGGACCAATTGCCCTCCACCAGGGCATTGCGAATGAACATTTCGCGGGCAGCGACGGCGTCGACGCGGTGATAGGGCACCAGTTTATCGACGACGATCGTCACACCGAACAGTGTGGACTTTTGGTACACCATTGCTGCGCCGCGTTTGGTGGACCAATGTGGCTCCGAATACTGGTGCTTGAGCAAGTCCGCCGCCAGGGTTTCCACCCAGCGTGGGTCGATCTTCGCCACGTCTCGCGCCCACAGTCGCGAGGTGTCCACAAGTTCAGCAGCCATGACAAACTCAGGCGGCTTCTTCGCAAGTGCTGATCCGGGAAACACCATGAACTTGGCGCCGCGGGCCCCAAAGAACTCCCTGGTATCGCCCTCGCGCTGACCTATGTGGGAAAGCAACCCTGCCAATAGCGATTGGTGCAAGGCATCGTCGTTGCGGGCGGTGACCTCTGTGGTCGCCAGGCCTGCGCTTTTGAATCCGATGTCCTTGCTAATGCCACGTAGTTGGCGGACCAGATCCTGCCACTCCCGGATACGCAGGTAGTGGAGGAATTCCTTCTGGACACGTTTCCTGAATTGGTTCCCTGATAGCTCTTGGCTGAGTTCCTGGAGGTAGTCCCAGAGCTTGAGGTAGCTCAGGAAATCGCTATCGGTGTCTTTGAATCGGGCATGTTGCTGGTCAGCCTGTGCTTGGTGGTCTAGCGGGCGTTCGCGCACATCTTGAATGGTCAGCGCTGCAACCACGATGATGGCAGCGTCGAGGCAACCGTTGCGGTGTGCCTCCACCAGCATGCGGGCCATACGCGGATCAACCGGAATTTGGGCGATTTGCTTGCCGATGTCGCTGAGCTGGGGTGCCCCATTTTCCTCACCTTGACTGATAGCACCCAGCTCATGGAGTAGCATCAGCCCATCGCGAATCGCCTTGTGGTCGGGATGCTGTACGAAGGGGAAGTCTGCTATGTCACCCAAGCGCAGTGCGGCCATGCGCAAGATGACGCTAGCAAGGTTAGTGCGCAGGATCTCGGGATCCGTAAATTCGGGGCGGGAGAGGAAGTCTTCCTCCGAATACAGGCGGATCGCGATGCCATCAGCTACACGCCCACAACGGCCGGAACGCTGGTTGGCGCTGGCCTGTGAGATGGGTTCAATGGGCAGCCGCTGCACCTTGGTTCTGGTGGAGTAACGGGAAATGCGCGCCAGGCCAGTATCGATGACGTAATGGATACCGGGAACAGTCAGCGAGGTTTCTGCGATGTTCGTCGCAAGGACAATGCGACGCCGAGAATGCGGTGCAAAGACGCGATGTTGCTCTTCGTTGGATAGGCGACCAAAAAGTGGCACCACATCGACGCCCTTGAAGCGACGCTTATCGATCACTTCCATCGCATCGCGAATGTCTCGCTCGCCCGAGAAGAAGCACAAGATGTCGCCGGAACCTTCGGCCATTAGCTCCTCAATGGCAAAAAGGAGGCCGTCTAGGGGATCTATATCCACTGTTTTGTCGGATACCTCGGCAATAAGCGGGCGGTAGCGCACCTCGACGGGATAAGTGCGTCCGGAAACCTCAATGATGGGGGCCGGATCCCCGGCAGCGTCGCAGAAGTGCTCGGCAAAGCGCTCTGGATCGATGGTGGCAGAGGTGATAATGACTTTTAGATCAGGGCGCTGCGGCAGCAAAGTTTTAAGATAGCCGAGCAGGAAGTCAATGTTGAGCGAGCGTTCATGAGCTTCGTCGATGATGATCGTGTCATAGGCGAGTAGCTTGCGGTCGCGCTGCATTTCCGCGAGCAAAATGCCATCAGTCATCAATTTGACGGCCGTCTGGTCACCCACCCGATCGTCGAAACGAATCGCGTAGCCGACGGATTCGCCGATGTCTTGACCCAGCTCGCTGGCGATGCGCTCCGCGACTGTGCGAGCCGCTAAACGACGCGGTTGGGTGTGTCCAATGAGACCGCGCACGCCTCTGCCGAGCTCCAAGCAGATTTTTGGAATCTGGGTGGTTTTACCCGACCCCGTCTCACCGGCGATGATGACGACCTGATGTTGCGCAATGAGTTCCGCAATATCGCCCTTTCGTGCGCTTACCGGCAAGGCCTCCGGATAGGAAACCTCGGGAATGGTGGCGCGCCGTGCCGCCAGACGCACCGCAGCAGCTGCAATATCTGCGCCGATTGCGGTGAGGGCCTTAGGGGAGCGGGCCTTTGCTAGTCGACGTCGGAACGCTGCGCTGTCTTTGATGCTGAGGGAGTCGAGCCGCTGATACAGCTCGCGCTTGCTAGGCGCCGCGGGCGAAGTTTCTGGGGTACTCATAACTACGCACAATCTTAGCCCGAAGGCGCATGATAGCTGCTAAATAGTGCTTGCGAAAGCCTGTGCCACAATCTCACCAAACTGGTTGAACTCTTCAGCGCGGTGCGAGGAGGATCGGAACGCCAATCCGATGGTGCGTTCGGCCTGCACATCATCGGCGAAGTGAGCGATAGCGATGCCCGGGCGGTTACCTTCCCAAGACAGCGCAGACTGTGGAATCAGAGTTGCACCGAGGCCACCAGCGACACACTGCAAGACGGTTGCCAAGCTGGAGGCCTGAGCCACAGCGGAGCGAGTGGTGGTGGGATGGACATCGACGAGCCGGCAGAGATCAACCACCTGGTCGCGCAGGCAATGGCCGTCGTCAAGCAGCAGCAGATTGAGGTCCTTCAGCGCATCCAGGGTGAGACCAGTCTGGCCTGCCAACTCGTGGCCAGCTGGCAATGCGATGACAAAGCGTTCAGTGTAGAGCGGAATCTCTACGATGCCCTGCTTGTTAGACGGAACAGCAATGACGATGACATCGGTGTGGCCGTCGCGGAGCTGGCTGATGAGCTGCTCGGTTTGTGCCTCGACGATTTTTGGTTGCAGATCTTTAAACTCCTTGCTCAGGAGCTTCAAGAAGTTCGGCAGCAAATATGGGGCGATCGTGGGGATCATTCCCACGGTGAGTGGGCCGGCCAAAGAACCGTCCGCTCCCTGCGCGTGGGCGAGGAACTTGTCTGCCGCATCCAAGGTAGCCTTCGCTTCAGCCAAGAGCGACTGGCCAACAGGGGTGACAATCACTCGGCGGGTAGAACGCTCAATCAGCTGGACGTCAAGCCCCGTCTCAAGAGCCACCAAGGCCTGAGACAGTGAAGGCTGTGAAATGCTCAGCTTCGCTGCCGCAGTGCCAAAATGCTTAGTTTCCGCAATTGTCACAAAGGTGCGCAATTGGGCCAAAGTGGGGCGGTAGCCTCTAGATGCCATGTACTTATCCTTAACGGTGCTTAAATATCGGATTCGATCTGCTCTACCCCAAGGGCAGGAGGGACGCGGCGGTCAGTCTGGACTGGCGCGTTGAGGTTGCGAAACATCACAACTTATATCGAATCAATGGACAAACTGTATCAACATTCGGTAACAATTGAGTTACGGCTGAGAACTTGTTTTTAATCACTCCTCATAAAAGAGGTTATCAACAAAAGGGCATTGGTTGGTGACCTGCCGTTATGATGCCAGATTCGGCGGTTGTAGCAGTCTGAATATAGTGAATTAAACTGCGGTTTTAACTTAGCTAAATCTCAGTTCCAAGCTACTGAGCCGCACCTCACCTGCGTTATCCGTGGCATCAAGGTCCACTGTTGCTATGAATGCGAAAGCGTTGTCACCGGCAGGATCTTTCATAATTTGCTCGGCGCGCCACAGTCGCCCTGTCGTCGCGAGGGAGAAATACTGTGGCCCACGCGCTGCAGGTCCAACATCCAGATCGGCATACTCCTCAAAATAAGCGTCCATTGCAGCACCGAAATCCGGTGCTTCATCCAGATAGGCGGTGGCAGCGGCCAATTCTTCCTCACGCTCAAACGCGAAAAGCTCGACCAAGCGGAACATTTGATTGCGGATCATGATCTTCAGCGCCCGCGGATTAGCAGACAGCGCCGTTGGATCTTCCACACCGAAAGCCAACTCTCTAGCCACGGTATCAGCAGACACTGGTGCGTCTGGGTCTGCCAGCAGTGCCCACTCGTCAACCAACGAGGAGTCAACCTGGCGGACCATTTCGCCAAGCCAGACGACAACATCTTCAAGCTCTTCCGTGAGATATTCCTGAGGTACTGAGTGCTGCAATGTTCGCCAGGCGTCAGTCAAGTAGCGCAGTACCACGCCCTCACTACGGCCAACACCGTAGGTGGCAACGACATCCGAGAAGGTCATGGCATGTTCGATCATGTCTCGTACAACGGACTTAGGGGAAATATCGAACTCCCGAATCCACGGGTGGCCCTTGGAATAGGCTTCGTAGGCGCCCTCCAGGAGGTCCTCTAGCGGCTTCGGCCACGTGATGTCTTCCACGATGGACATCCGCTCGGTATAGTCGACGCCCTCCGACTTCAGGGCGGCGATTTCCTCGCCGCGCGCTGCCTTCTGCTGTGCGATCAAGATCTGGCGGGGATCATCAAGAATCGCTTCAAACACGCTGATCACATCGAGAGCATAGGTCTCGGACTCCTTGTCAAGCAGCTCCAGGGTTGCGAGTGCAAAGGGCGCCAGTGGCTGGTTCAAGGCAAAATCCCGTTGCAAGTCCGCAGTCAGGTGGTAAGTGCGCCCCTCGGAATCCGTGCCCTCACTAACCTTTTCCACAATGCCAGCATTGAGCAGTCCGCGGAACAACTCGATCGCGGTGAGGATGTCCTTGTTCTGCTTCGTCCGGGTATCGTGGTTGCCCCTGAGCAGCTGCCGCATGTGCTGGTAGCCGTCCCCAGGCCGGGCAACCACGTTGAGCAGCATCGACGTGGACACGCGGAACTGACTGCTCATCGGCTCCGGATCTGCTGAGATAAGCCGTTCGTAAGTACTGGCGGTCCACGTGACCTCGCCTTTTCGAGCGACCTTCTTCTTGATCTTCTTCAGCTTTGCCGGATCGGTACCGGCCTTTTGCCGGAGTCGGTAATTCTCAATCTCATGCTCCGGAGCCTCGATGACTACGGTGCCGATCGTGTCAAAGCCGGCCCTACCAGCACGACCTGAAATCTGGTGAAATTCCCGGGATTTGAGCATACGCATCTTGCTGCCATCGAACTTGGTGAGCCCAGTAAACAACACGGTGCGTATCGGCACGTTAATACCGACCCCCAGCGTGTCGGTACCGCAGATGACCTTAAGTAGGCCGGTCTGTGCCAGCTTCTCGACGAGGCGTCGATACTTCGGCAGCATGCCCGCATGATGCACACCAATGCCTTTACGCAATAAGCCAGACAGAGTCTTTCCAAAGGTAGTGGTGAAGCGGAAGTCACCGATCTCGGCCACGATCTGCTCTTTTTCCTCCGCAGTGATCACCTTCATGGAGGTCATAGACTGCGCCCGCTCGGTGGCCTCCCGCTGTGTAAAGTGCACCACGTAAATGGGTGACTTCCCGCTGCTGAGCAGTTCCTCGATCGTCTCGTGGACGGGGGAGTACACATAGGAAAACTCTAGGGGGACTGGGCGCTGTACACCGGAGACGACGTTAGTGGTGCGTCCGGTGCGCTGTTGCAGATCGCGCTCCAAGAAGCTGGTGTCTCCGAGTGTGGCCGACATAAGCAGGAACTGTGCCTTAGGTAGCTCCAGAAGCGGGACTTGCCATGCCCAACCCCGATCGGGTTCCGAGTAGTAGTGGAACTCGTCCATCACCACTTGATCGATGTCAGCGTTCACCCCGTCGCGCAAAGCGATGTTTGCCACGATTTCTGCCGTAGCGCAGATGATTGGGGCGCGGCCGTTAACGGTTGCGTCTCCTGTCATCATTCCCACATTTTCGGGGCCGAAGATATCGCACAGACTGAAGAACTTCTCGCTCACCAGTGCCTTGATGGGGGCGGTATAGAAGCTCCGCTGGCCACGAGCCATGGCAATAAAATGCGCCGCAATGGCGACCATGGACTTGCCGGAGCCAGTGGGCGTTGCCAAGATGACGTTGTCACCTGCGAGTACCCCGAGGGATGCTTCTTCTTGAGCAGGGTAGAGGGTGATGTTCTTCTGCTTCGTCCAAGAAAGGAAAGAATCGAAAATGGATTCATCAAAAAGCGACTCGGGTACTTCACTGAGGTCAGGCAACATCTGGCTTAAGTTCACCTGACCCAGCGTACTAGGAGGCTAGCTAACCATGGGGCTGACCGCTTTCGTCCTCATCATCATCTTCTAAATCTGCGAGGAAACGTTCGAACTCGGCGCCGATTTCCTCGCCGGAGGGAATCGAGGACTCTCCGGGCAAGATCTCGTTAAGATGCCGGGAACGGTAGCGCTCCATCTCCTCGTCAAACTGACGTTCCAGCGCATGTACTACCGCTTGGATTTCGCCGGAATCTTGGACCTGTTCCTCAACCTGCACACGGACGCGCTCGGCATCGCCTTCCAAGGCAGCAAGAGGGAACTTGAGATTCGCAGCGGTGGCGAGGGCGTCGAGAAGCCGCACGGTGGCCTCCGGATAGTCTGAGGCAGAAAGATAGTGCGGCACGTGCGCAGTGAAGCCTGCGACTGTCCTGCCGCGCTTGTGGAGCTTGCGCTCTAAGTGCAGCGAAGCAGAACCCGGCACAGTGATACGGGAGTCGATGGCGTAGAGCCGCTCGAGTAGCTCCTTTGCGTTGCCGTGCGCCGATACCACCAGGGGCCTAGTGTGCGGCACCGCCATGGGAGCAGCGTACAAGCAGATCGTCTGCTGAACACCAAAACGATCCACCAGGTCAGCGACCGAGTTGGTGAAAGAATCCCAGCGCAGGTCCGGTTCCGGACCGGATAGCAGCAAAAACGGGGCGCCAGCGTTGTCGCGCACGACGTGCAGGTTCAGCTCTGGATCCTCGGACTCAACCACCTCATTGCGTTCGATGGTCACCGGAGGGCGCCGCGAACGATAATCGATCAGCTCATCCGAATTGAACGTGGCCAGGAGTCGGTGGTCGAGGGCATCGAGCAGGTGCTGTGCGCTTGATTCCACAGCCTGACCAGCATCTGCATAGCCCTGCAGCGCGACGACAAGCGTAGGGCCGTGTGAGCCCTCGCTGGAGACCTCAGGTGCCGGATACTCAAGCTCGTACATTCGGGCTGAGCGACGCGGATATTCGCGCTCGGTCATGTGAGTCCTCCTTCAATCAGTGATACTTCGACCATACTTAGTTTCTTGGTCGAATTGCTGTAACTGATGTAACCGTTGTAATCCACGAATTATTCCAGACTACGGGCAAACAATGGGACTCGACACGAAACGGAGGGTGTGGAGAACCTAGCAATTCCACAGATCTGGGTGTTAGCCCGAGCAAGGAACAAGCAAGTGTCGGGAACACAGCGGAGACTGCGTAGTCATGACACACAATGCAGAAAACACACCCGGTTTCCTTCTATCTAATATTCCTGGGGCGCTTGGCTACATCCCGCAGGAGTGCGCAGTCATCTTTGCCTTTGAGCGATCCGGCCCCGAGCATGGCCAATGCCGTTATGAACTGGGGCCAATGTTGCGAGTGGACCTGCCTGACCTGCTGACCCACAACTTCCTGACCTTCCTAGATGAACTGGGCGCAGATCTATTGTTCGCTGCAGTCATTGGGTCACCCCGGGCCGCGGATGCTGGGGTCATGCTTGCAGAGCGTTGCGCTATAGAGGACATTCCTCTTGCCGCAGTGTGGCATGTTGTCGAACTTCTCTCTGGAGCGCGGTATCAACGGGTAGCGGGGGAGAGCACCGTATCCTTGGGCCCCAACACAAGCGCTAAAGACTGCTGGGATCGGGGATATGTCGCGGAAATTGTTGCTGCTCCCGCCATGGTGGACTTCGTACGCAGGGGCGAGCTGCCGGAAATCGATCGGACTGCGAGCTATGCCTTCCTCACAGCGCCACACCCAGAACTGAGCGATGCGGACCGTCGCATGTTTAGTGAATTTGCGGTGCGCCAAGGCGAGAGCCTCATTAGCGCCGTCGAAAGTAGCGAACCGCGGGAGGCCGAGCTGATGGTGGACTCAATTCTGGATGCCTTCCAAGAGCACATCGACGCGATTATCCACGAGCAGCTCAGCGTAGCGGATCTGCTGGAGGACATTGAGCTGTTGGAAACTTTGGCTGTGTACTTTGGCAACACCAAGCTGCGTGACTGCACGTTGAAATGGGCGGTGTCGCCCTACGCGGAAGCCTTGTTCACTTTGACAGTGGCGTTGGCACGCACAGGTACAGGAACGTTGCAGGCAAATGCGCTATGCGCAGCTGCTCTTTCCGCCTCCTACCTAGGTCTGCATTACCGGGTATCGCAGGCCCTCCAGCTGGCCTATGCTGCTGACGACGAGCATCGGCTAGCGGCCCTCATGACGCATGCGCTGTACTACGGTGCTATGCCGATGCTGCACGAGGCTTGCCACGAGGGTTCACTCTTGGCAGAAGCCTCGCTGCGGGGCAGCGTGGTGGAGAGTTAGCGTCGCGCGCTGTGCGCGCGTTCGCCTAGCTGGGATGTAAATGCCCATGCGTCGGCCACGATAGTCCGCAGATCAGTGCGGGTTGGTCGCCAACCTAACTCGGCCTTTGCGCGCTGGGATGAGGCAATGAGCGTGGCTGGGTCGCCCGCACGGCGCGGTGCAATTTCAGCCGGGATCGGATGTCCAGTTACTTCGCGGCATACGTCGATCACCTGACGGACGGAGTAGCCGTCGCCGGAGCCTAGATTGAAGATTCGGTGCTGCCCGGTGGCATTGGATTCCATGGCCAGGAGATGGGCGTCTGCGAGATCGCGGATATGAATGTAATCGCGTACCGGAGTGCCATCTGGGGTTGGCCAATCATCGCCAAAAATCATGATCTTATCCCGGTGCCCCAACGCAACCTGGAGGACCAGCGGGATCAGGTGGGTTTCCACCTCACGGTTCTCGCCGACTGTGCCATAGGCTCCCGCGACATTGAAATAACGCAGGCTGGTAGCTGCTAGGCCGAAAGCATGCGCATAGGAAGTGATGGCATAGTCAATCGCGAGTTTGGTTGCGCCATAAGGATTGGTCGGTGCGGTAGGCATATCCTCGGTAATGGGAACCACTTCTGGTTCGCCATAAGTTGCTGCAGTGGAGGAAAATACCAGGTTGGACACGCCGTGGGTTTGCATCGCGTCTAAGAGGCGCAGTGAGGTGACAAAGTTGTCTTGCCAATACTCGTCTGGCTTTTCCACTGACTCGCCGACCAAAGACCTGGCAGCAAAATGTAGTACTGCATCGAAGTTGTCTGCTGCCAAAACCTCATCGATTTTGTCGTAGACATTGCCTTCGATGAAGGTAGCGGTGGCGGGGATGGCTGCACGATTTCCCGTAGCCAAATTGTCCAAAATGGTGACGTTATGTCCTTGTTCGACAAGTACATGTGCGCAGACGCTACCGACATATCCGGCGCCGCCGGTGACCAAAACATTCATGGGGCGAAACTCTCCTAGGAAAGGTTGACTCGGATGGCGTGGCAGAGGTCCTCAGGGATGACTACGTGTTTGCCGTCGATGTCGATGCGGGCGCCCTCGCTGAGATTCGTCACCGTGACTGCGGAGCCAAGCTTGATGCCAGCTTCGCACAGTGCATTGAGCTGCTCTTCCGCCACCTGGACGATCTCATTGATCTGAGTAATTTTGGCCGCCAGCTCTTTGTTCAAAGGCAGATCAATGATGCGCTGACCGAGTGTTTCCCCTGGGTCTTTGACCCCCAGCTGTTCCAAACCCGGAATGGGGTTGCCGAAAGGAGAGGTGGCATAGTTATCAAGCACTTCGACGAGCTTAACCTCGACCTCGTCGCTCATTACGTGTTCCCACCGGCAGGCTTCATCGTGAACCTTTTCGATGTCGAGGCCGATGATGTTGGTCAGCAGCCGCTCTGCCAAGCGGTGTTTGCGCATGACTGCGATCGCTAGATCCCGGCCAGCAGCGGTCATCTTCAAGCTGCGGTCGGAAGCGACTTGGACGAGCCCGTCGCGCTCCATGCGCGCAACAGTTTGGCTGACGGTAGGTCCGGACTGCTCGAGTCGCTCCGCGATGCGGGCGCGCAGCGGGATAACCCCCTCTTCCTCGAGCTCGTAAATGGTCCGCAAATACATTTCGGTGGTATCGACCAAGTCCTTCAAGAACATCGACCTTTCACGAGACTTCAAAGCAAGCAAATTTAGTGCTGCTGGCTACGGCCTGGCGCTGGTGCGCCAATTCAACCGGTTAAGGATTCGCCTAATTCTAGCTCATTTGCTGCTGTTGAGCGGCGTACCGCACACGACTCAAGGCGAACAAAAGAAAAAGATGACAAAAGCTTGGGGCCCTGCCTTCCGGAGAAAACTTCTCAAGCGGAAAGGCAGGGCCCCAAGCCAAGTGGTTATTAGAGGGAGTACTCGCGGAGCTTGTCGGCGCGTTCGCCGTCGCGAAGCTTTGCCATCACTTCCCGCTCAATCTGGCGGACCCGTTCCCGGGACAATCCGAACTTTCGCCCAATCTGATCCAGCGTACGAGGCACACCATCATCAAGACCGTAACGCAAGCAGATCACATCTTGTTCACGCTGCTCTAAGGTGTCCAAGACGGTGCGGATGTCCGAATGGCGTAGGGAAGCGACGACGGCAGTCTCGGCGTCGGTGGCTTCGGAATCCTCGATGAAGTCGCCCAGCGGAGCTTCCTCGTCCGCGCCTACTGGCATATCCAGGCTTACTGGATCGCGGGACTGGCGCAGCAGCATTTCAATTTTTGACTCGTCAATGCCGGATTCCGCAGCGAGTTCCTCATTGGTGGCTTCACGGCCGAGGTTCTGGTACAGCTCGCGCTTAATCCGTGAGAGCTTGTTAACCTGCTCAACCAGGTGTACCGGGAGCCGGATAGTACGGGACTGATCGGCCATGCCACGGGTAATAGCTTGCCGGATCCACCAGGTGGCATAAGTGGAGAATTTAAAGCCCTTAGAATAATCAAACTTCTCCATGGCACGGATCAGACCAAGGTTGCCCTCTTGGATCAAATCCAGCAGTGGCATGCCACGGCCGGTGTAGCGCTTGGCCAGGGAGACCACTAGGCGGAGGTTCGCTTCGAGCAGGTGAGCACGAGCCTTCTTGCCTTCCTTTGCCAATACTTTGAGGTCGCGCTTCTTGGCGCGAGTAAGGGAATCTGCCTCATTTTTGAGGAGGTGTTCCGCGTATAAGCCGACCTCGATGTCCTGCGCTAACTGCACTTCTTCTTCTGCGCTGAGCAGAGCAGTTTTGCCGATACCATTGAGGTAGACGCGGACGAGGTCGGCGGAAGGATTGTCGTTGGAGTGACCACGACGACTGCCGCGATCAACTTCCACATCGGCATTTTCCTGCGTGGACGGTTGAGTCATAAGTGCCTCCTGCTCGTCGTAGGTTCTACCCTGCCTAACGCGTGGCCACAGAAATAAGTTCCCGGGACTGAAATTTTTCCGATCGTGCTCGGATTAGGCCTCCACAATGACGGTGAAGGGCCCCTCGTTCACGCTAGATACCTGCATTTTTGCGCCGAATTGTCCCTCAGCCACCTCGATGCCACGCTCGCGCAGATAAGCTACGATCTTGGCGATGACCGGCTGCGCGATCTCACCCGGTGCGGCATCGCTCCACGATGGGCGGCGGCCTTTGGCAGTCTGGCCATGCAAAGTGAACTGACTGACTACGAGCACTGGGGCGCCGGCATCTACTACGGAAACCTCACCAGCGAGGATGCGCAGTTCTGCAATCTTGCGGGCTACCGTCTGCCAAGCCTCAGGGGAGTCCGCGCGCCCCACTCCGACTAAGGCGAGTATGCCGCCCGTGTCCGAGCATTCGATCGCTCCGACAACTTCACCGGACACGGAGACACTGGCGGAAGAAACTCTCGTTAACACGGCCCGCATGACTACTCTCCTAACAATTCGGCCGGAATCAGAAAACCGTGGCGGACAAGATCGATAACCGCTCCGACCACAGCTGGGGCCAGCACAGTAACGTCGAGCCCATTAGCCATGGCGTATAGCTCCACGATCTCTCCCAAGGAAAGGCCCTGTGGATGTACTCCCGAGATGATTGACACCAGATGCTCATCCACTTCGTGGCTCCACCTCGGGCCGTCGAGACGCGTGAGGCGGCGCACTGCGGTAGTAAGACCCATGCCGGAGTCAGCATCGGGTACACGGACCTCTTCGCTGGCCACGGTGGGGCGCAGCATGTAGCGCGAGGTGAGGATGTCATCGGCATCGACCGTGCGCAACCAGGCGGAACGGGTGAAAAACTCGCTGACTTCTTCGCGCAGCGGATCGCTGAAGTCCTGGTGCAGTTCCTCGGCCAGGATGTCCGCGGGGGAGTCTGCGTCGATGCGCTGCAGTGCGACGTATCCAAATCCAATACCGGTGACACCGTGGCGCGCGAAATGATCGAGCCACGCTGCAGTGCGTTCTTGGCCCTCCGGACTGCGTGGATCGATGGATTCGTCGCGCAACCAGGTGCCCACATACATCTCTGGATCTACAACATCCCGCTGAATAAGCCAGGCACAGACACCCGTATCTGGCAACCACGCTGCGACGCGTTGCTGCCAGCGCTCAGTGTCCTTGTGCACCCATGCTGCGAGTACATGCGCGGTGCCGCCCACATTCAAGTGATCGACCAGATTAGACACGACCAGCTCACTAGCTCCGTCTAAGTTCAAGCCCGAATCGCGATAGACGTGTCCCACCTCTGGCAGCCCCACAACAAACGGGGGATTGGCCACGATACGGTCGAAGCGACGTCCGGTAACTGGCGCGAACCACGAACCCTGCAGCAGCTCGATGCCGTCCTGGTCAGCCAGCGTAGCCCGCGCGAAGTCTAGGGCGCGGTTATGAACATCAGTACCGCTGAGGTGCTTTGCGACGCCCAGTTGCCCCAGTAGCTGAACGCCGGAACCGGTGCCCAGGTCCAACAGAGTCTCCACGGGAGTCAACGGAACCGTGTTGAGCAGGGAAAGCGAAGCCGCACCGACACCGAGGACATGATCGGGGCCGGGGATTCGCTGGGTGAGAGAAGCATCGATGTCGGAAAATACCCAACGGTCTACGTCATTGATCACGTGCGGGATTACGTCGTAAGCGATGCGACCCTCAGCGTCACACAGCGCGGCTACAGTTGGCGCGCCAATGAGTTCGCTGAGACGAGCTGTGGGAACAACATCTTTGAGGAGAAAAGCCCGAATCAACAGCCCGAGGTTGGAATTCTCCGGGCAGTGTCGGCGCACGGCAGCAGGTTCACCCCGGTGCCAGGCTGCGGTGCCAGCCTCGCCGAGCAGATCAGAGATTCCGGAAACAGTGTAGTTGTGCTGGCGCAATGCCGAGAACAGAGCTGGTGCGATGGCGCTCAGCGCCGAGGGAGAGGTCACCGAGGCGACTCCTTCTAGTTCAGTTGAGTTGGCTATTCGTGTTCAATGATGGTCGGTGGCTTCTCATCATTGGCGGCCGATTCCCCAGCGGAGAGCTCGCGGCGAACTGGCGCGGATAGTGCTTGATTTTCTGCTTGTCGCTGTGCCCGCGCAACCTGCGGTTTATACACCTGCTGTTGGCGTCCGTCCTTGGGCTCGCCAGCGCCATTGGCAATCACGACGGCAATGCCCGGAAGCGGTATGGAGATGGCGAACAAAATGGTGGCGAGGATCCAATTATGGAGCCACATGTAGGTTGCTCCCGCAGCCAGCAAAAACGGGATTCGGGAAAACTGCAACCATGCATAGACACGTTTACGGTGCTCCCAGTTTTCCAGCGGGGAGAGGCGTGCGTCGGTGATGAGTTCTGGTTTTGGACGTCGAAAAGCGAAAGCGCGCTTCTTGCCGTCGTTATCCTTGCTCATGGTTCTTAAGCCTAATCCCGTTGCCACCCTCGCAACCACCATGGGGCATGATAGGTAGCGTGAGCACGTTAACGAAGACCATCGAAAAGACCGACGTCCGGGAAGATACCGGGACTAGCGACGACACCCCGAAGTTCTTCCACTACGTCAAGAAAGACCAGATCATCGACTCCGCAGTCAACGGAAAGATGGTGGTGGCACTGTGTGGCGAGACCTTCCCAGTGACCAAGCAAGCCAAGCCCGGCAGCCCCGTCTGCCCTGATTGTGAGCGGATTTACCGAGGTCTACGTAAGAAGTGAGCAGTAACCTACGCCAGTGGCAGCAAGCGGCACTCACCAAGTATCTCGAGCAGAAGCCACAAGACTTCCTTGCAGTGGCAACCCCAGGTGCCGGAAAGACAACTTTCGCGCTGCGGGTAGCCACCGAGCTGCTCAGTAACCGGACAGTTGACCGAGTAATCGTGGTGGTACCCACAGAGCACCTGAAGATCCAATGGTCCGAAGCGGCGGCGCGGGTCGGTATCTCACTCGATCCCCACTTTTCCAACAGCTCAGGCGTGGTGAACCCGCAGTATCAGGGGATCGTGGTGACCTATGCGCAGGTGGCGATGCACCCCTACAAGCATCACGCCATCTCAACGGCGCGGCGCACGCTGGTGATTCTGGACGAGATTCACCACGGCGGTGATGCCCGCAGTTGGGGTGACGGAATCAGAGTGGCTTACGAGGACGTAGAGCGACGCCTCTCGCTCACCGGTACCCCTTTTCGCTCCGATGACTCCGCAATCCCGTTCGTGCGATACGTCGAGGACGGGGAAGGGCACCTGGTTTCACAATCCGACCACACCTACGGCTATTCGGATGCGCTCCGTGACGGCGTCGTAAGACCCGTAGTGTTCTTGGCCTACTCGGGTGAGGCGCGCTGGCGAGATTCCGCCGGAGATGAGTACGCTGCCCGCCTCGGTGAACCACTCAACGCGGAGCAAACGGCACGAGCCTGGAAAACTGCACTGGACCCGCGGGGCGAGTGGATCCCTGCGGTACTGCAGGCAGCCCACATTCGGCTCCGACAACTGCGGGCGAATATTCCTGATGCTGGCGGTTTGGTGATTGCCACCGATAAAACCACCGCCCGCGCCTATGCGCGCATCCTCGAGAAACTCTCAGATACCCCGGTAGCGGTGATTTTGTCCGACGAGGTAGGAGCCTCAGATCGCATCGCGGAATTCTCCGCAGGCACTAGCGAGTGGATGGTTGCGGTCCGCATGGTCTCCGAAGGCGTCGACGTGCCACGGCTCGCGGTCGGTGTTTATGCCACCTCCGCCTCAACGCCGTTGTTTTTTGCCCAGGCGATCGGACGCTTCGTTCGTAAGCGTAAGGCGGGGGAGACTGCATCGGTGTTCCTGCCGTCGGTACCCGTGCTTTTGGACTTGGCCGCCAAGCTGGAGACTTCGCGGGATCACGTATTAGGCAAGCCAGATCGTCCGAAGGAGGGCTGGGATGACGAGCTGCTCGCGGAGGCGAACAAGCAACAGAACGAAAAGGATGACCTCCCATCCTATGAGGCGCTCGGGGCGGAAGCCGAGCTAGATTCGCTCATCTACGACGGCTCCACCTACGGTACCGGCGCCTTCTCCGGCTCAGCAGAAGAGGCTGATTACCTGGGGCTGCCCGGGCTTCTCGACGCCGAACAAATGCGCGCTCTACTCCGTCAGCGGCAAGCAGAACAAGTGGAAGCCCGCGCTGCGGAACAAAAGCAGCGGGCGGAAGAATCCCCGGGACGACAGGCAACGTCCGGCAGTCACATTGCTAGCCAAGAGATCCCGCAACTGCGCAAGGAACTCAACGCATTGGTGTCCATCACCTCTTCGCGCACCGGACGCCCACACGGCGCTATTCATACCGAGGCGCGTAATGCTTGCGGTGGTCCTCCCACCGCGCTGTGTACCGCTGAGCAACTAAAGGATCGGATTTCCTATTTGCGCAAGTGGTAGTGCAAAACTTCTGTTAACCTGAAACAATTGAGAGCCAATTTCAATTCGAAGGGTACATGTTATGAATCAAGGCCTATCGGGTGCGGCATCGCCAATGCCACCGGTCAGCCAGCCGCCGGGACAATTGACGGCGCAAACCAGGCCCAGAATCCTCGCGCCAGATATGGCCAGAGGGCTCACACTGCTCGGCATTGCCGGCGCCAACTTCACCATGGCCTGGTCTGGTGTGGAGAATCCGGAATCGGCTTTCACCCTGGGTGGCGTCGTGGATGGTGAACTCTGGGACAAAATTGCTGTCGTTTTCGGGGCGATGTTCTTCCATGTCCGTGGCTTACCGATGTTTTCGACGCTGCTCGGCTTCGGAGTAGGGCTGATCTCTCTCAGTCTGTATCGTCGTGGCTTCCCACTGGCGAAGGCGAAAAGAGTGATCGTGCGCCGCTACGGATTCTTGGCTCTGTTCGGTGTCATCCATTGCATCTTCCTGTTCTGGGGGGACATCATGCTGGCATATGGCCTGATGGGGATGCTGCTCTCCACTTTGATTGCCGTAAAGGACAAGACCTTATTGATCATCGCCGGAGTCCTCGCTGGATTGAACTGTCTGTATTATCTAGCGCTCACAGTGCTGGTCGTGGTTTTGGGAAATCTCTTTCCTATGGACCAGTTCGTCGCCAGTGGCGCGAACACCGGCGGCACTGGGCTCCTTGGGGGCAGTTCCTATCTCTCGCAGCTAGGCTCAGGCACGTTGGCAGCCGTCTTGACACCGTTGATGCTCGCAGCTCTTATTCCGATGCTCGGCCCACTAATGCTGGTCGGCTTTGTAGCTGCGCGCCGGGGCTGGCTGACGGATGTGCAGCAGCATCGCGGGCTGCTAGTGAAAGCCGCGGCGGTGGCAGTGGCAATCATGGTGATCGTAGGTTTGCCATTGGGCTTAGCGGGGGTCGGTGTTTTGCCAACCAGCTGGGAGATTCCGCTGTCTATTGTTAACAATGCTTTCGGTCCGTTCACCGGTCCGGGGATCGTAGCTATGATCGCGCTGGCATCCGCACCTTTGCAGCGGGCGCTCAACGACGGCAAGAAGCTGCCGGAGCCGTTGCTCGCGATCAAGGCGCTCGGTCAACGCTCGATGTCCGGTTATGTGATGCAATCGATCCTCGGTCTCATTCTGGTGGTGCCCTACACCCTGGGCATCAGCCAGGGACAGGGAGCTGCACAGGCGACTGCTATCGGCGCGCTGATTTGGTTGATCACTGTGGTGTTGGCCTACGTGTTGGAGAAGCTTGGTGTCCCGGGGCCATTTGAGTGGTTACATCGCAGGCTGTCCTACGGGGCTAATGGGCTTCCCGCGCAATACTCGGCTGATCAAATTGATGCACTATCGTATCCGAAGCAGCTACCGCAGCAGCCGCCAACGCACTAAAGTAAAGCGCTAGGAATTGATCCCGATTAGCTTGTGAAAGGTTGTCATTTCATGACCAACCCGTACGACAATGGTACGACCCCGCAGCCAGATGGAAATCTGGGTTCCCCATACTCCTCGAATCCAATGGCTGAACCACAAACCTACGGGGTAACCCCGAACTATGTGGCACCGGGCGGCTACGAGCAGTACTCGCAGCCCGAAACAAAAAACGGTGTGGCTCCCTGGGCGCTCGGGATATCGATAGTGGGGTTGCTGCTCACGCTAACACTCCTGGGCATCTTGGTTTCCTGGGTATTCGTACTCGTGGGCTTGGTGCTGTCTGTCATCGCATTGGCTAAGTCCAAGAAAGCATCGCCTATGTACTCCCGGAAGGGGATGTCCATTGCCGCGCTGATTATCTCAATCTTGTCGACTTTGTTCATTGCCGGTGCTATCGGCTTCACATTGTGGGCAGGAAACCAAGTAGATATGCCAGCTCTCATGGAGTGCTCCACGCTGCCGCAGGACCAGCAGGAGGAGTGCATGAACGGGGTACTAGAAAAAGAGTTAGGGCAGTAACTCACCTTTGGCTAGCCGCTCTGGATAGCAGAACCGGCCACAACATCAGTATTACTGATTGGTTGTGGCCGGTTCTGGGCGTTTTAGGTGTACCTAGTCTAGGTAGTCGCGCAGCACCTGGGAACGAGATGGGTGGCGTAGCTTCGACATCGTCTTAGACTCGATCTGGCGAATACGCTCGCGCGTCACGCCATAAACTTGGCCGATCTCATCCAAGGTACGTGGCATGCCGTCAGTGAGGCCGAAGCGCAACTTGACCACGCCGGCCTCGCGCTCCGAGAGCGTCTGCAGCACATCTTGGAGCTGGTCCTGCAACAGGGTGAAGGAGACGGCATCGACAGCCACGACAGCTTCGGAGTCCTCGATGAAGTCACCCAGCTGGGAATCGCCCTCATCGCCGATGGTCTGGTCCAGGGAAATAGGTTCACGAGCGTACTGCTGGATCTCCAGTACCTTCTCCTCGGTGATGTCCATTTCCTTAGCCAGCTCTTGTGGGGTCGGCTCGCGGCCGAGATCCTGCAGCAACTCGCGTTGGATACGCCCGAGCTTGTTAATGACTTCCACCATGTGCACCGGAATACGAATGGTGCGGGCTTGGTCAGCCATCGCGCGGGTGATTGCCTGTCGGATCCACCAGGTGGCATAAGTAGAGAACTTGTAGCCCTTGGTGTAGTCGAACTTCTCCACGGCGCGGATCAAACCGAGGTTGCCTTCTTGGATCAGATCCAAGAAAGCCATACCGCGACCGGTGTAGCGCTTAGCCAGCGAGACAACAAGACGCAAGTTGGCTTCGAGCAAGTGATTCTTAGCCTTCCGGCCGTCGCGAGCGATGGCCCGAAGGTCACGCTTGACAGCGGGAGTGAGCTTGGCGTCCTTATCTCCGGCAGCAAAAGCTTCCTCAAGCTGCTCCATCTTGTAAGTGGCGTAGAGGCCAGCTTCGATGCGCTTGGCTAGGGATACTTCCTGTTCCGCATTCAGCAGCGCGACCTTACCGATTTGCTTCAGGTAAGCGCGCACCGAGTCGGCGGAGGCGGTGAGCTCGGCATCTTTGCGGGCCTGTCGCAGCGCGGCGGATTCGTCCTCATCCCAGACAGAGGAACCATCTTCCTCTTCATCGTCACTGTCGACGGCGGTCTCTTCTTCCTCGTCATCTACGAGGTCAGCGAGTACTTCTTCGGGTTCGGCAACAAAATCATCGTTGTCTTCGTCCGTGGCTAGCTGGTCGCCGGCAAGCTGATCTTCCTCAGTAGCATCGGCGGGAGCCGCTGGCTGCGTTGGAGTGGCAGTCTTTCTCGTCGCCTTCTTCGCAGTCTTCTTAGCTGCCTTTTTAGCCGTCTTCTTGGCCGTTTTCTTAGTGGCCTTCTTGGCGGTCTTTTTGGCAGCCGTCTTGATTGGGGTGTCTGCAACGGTGTCCGTGGAAGCATCGACGCTCGCCGCGGTAGCCGTTTCGGTGGCCGATGTCGGCTCCGTTACGGCTTTGGCCACACGTGGGCTGGCCTTGCGGGCAGTCTTCTTAGCGACCTTCTTTCGTGCGGTCTTCTTAACGGTCTTCTTCTCAGCGGTACCTTCAGGTTGCGCCAAATCAGGAGATTCAGTGGCTGACACGTACGCCCTTTCGCCTTGATGATTCGTCCAGTGCTGGGTCCGTGCGAGCAATTAATCCACTCGCGGCTTAAGTGCACCCAGCGTTGTGCAGAAATCAAGCGCATCGAATGTCATCTAGTGATTGTGGTCATTTTGTCGCAATAAGCTGCGAAAACAACTAAGGACTAAACGATGCATACCTGAAGTCAACGGTCAACACGCCAGTATAGAGCAAGTTCCGGCATAGGTGTGCTTTGACCCCGCCATAGCGCCTATGGAGCTAGGTGCTTCTCGACGGCCATAGCCGCGCCCACGATGCCCGCCTGGTTGCGTAGCTGCGCTGGAATGACTGGCGTTTCGACGCTGAGCCGTGGCACCCACTTTTCGTGCTTACGGGAAATTCCCCCACCAACAATGAATGCTGCGGGCTGGAAGAGCTTCTCATATTCGTGCAGCACTTTATCTACCCGCTTGGCCCACTTGGAATAGCTGAGCTCCTCGCGCTCCTTGGCTGCGGAGGAGGCGTATTTTTCCGCTTCTTTGCCGTCGACGATCATGTGCCCAAGCTCCGTATTGGGAAATAGCTCGCCGTCCAAGAGGAATGCGGATCCGATGCCAGTGCCGAAGGTCAGCAGAATTGCGGCCCCAGTGGCAGCTTCCGGGGCTCCGAATGTTGCCTCCGCTAGTCCCGCCGCGTCGGCGTCGTTAAGCACAGAAATCTCTCGGGCAGCCAGGTAGCGGCCGAAGAGCTCGTGGACGTCCGTGTTCACCCAGCTCGGGTCGATATTTGCGGCGGTTAGGGCGTGTTGCTTCTTGATCACGGAGGGCAGTGCGATTCCGACTGGTCCGTCCCATCCCGCTTGGCTCACGATCTGCGCAACGGTGTCAGCTACCGCCTCCGGGGTTGCAGGCTGAGGGGTGAGGATCTTTATCCGTTCTCCCGCCAACACGCCGGTTTCCAGGTTGACAACCCCGCCCTTGATCCCGGAGCCGCCCACGTCTACGCCAAATCCAAGCTGTGTCATGGGGATTATTGTAGGCAAATTTTCAGGCTCCGGCGCGGGGGAAGAAAACAAGACACAATGGGGGCATGACTGACTTTCTGGAATTGCAGCGCGTTGCTGAGCAGGTAGCGCAGCAGGCGGCTGCCGCGATCGCCACCAAACGTGCCGAGTTGGGCAATGTTGCCGAATACACCCAGACCAAATCATCCGCAGTTGACCCAGTCACCATCGTGGATACTTTCGCTGAAGAGCTGATCGTGGCGAAACTGGCAGAGCTCCGACCCGGTGACGGCATCGTTGGCGAGGAGGGGAGCGAAAATGCCTCCATTACCGGAGTCACCTGGATCATTGATCCGATCGACGGCACCGTGAACTTCCTCTATGGCATCCCGCAGTTCGCAGTATCGCTCGGCGCAGCGCAGGACGGAAAAGTTGTGGCGGGTGCTGTGATCAATGTCAGCACAGGTGAGCTTTACAGTGCGGCACGTGGACACGGGGCAAGACTAAGCGCTGGTGGTGAGATCCGCTCGCTGCGCTGTACTGAGGTGCAGCAGGTGTCTCAGAGCCTGCTAGCTACCGGATTTGGGTATTCCGCTGCTCGACGGGAACGCCAGGTAGCGCTCGTCGCGAAGCTGCTGCCACAAGTCCGCGATATCCGCCGCATGGGCAGTGCCGCCTTGGATTTGTGCGCCGTCGCCAGCGGGCAAGTTGATGCGCACCTGGAGCATGGTCTCAATGCGTGGGATTATGCCGCAGGCAGTTTGTTAGCAGAGGAAGCGGGGGCGGTAGTTCACATCCCCCCACTGTCGAGTGTTGGCGAGAGTGGGGAACTGACGTTTGTGGCAGCGCCCGGAATCTTCGACGAGCTCTGGCAATGCCTAGAAGACGCAGGTGGAGCCCAGTCGATCGGCAGTTGAGGTACGCCGGTGGGGTTGCGAAACCCACGGTCTAAAGTAGTAGGAGATGTCTAACAGGGCGCTTGCGGCGTGGCGAAAGATGACAATTGCGCAAAACTGTTTTAATATCCGCGTCGATATACCGAACGACAGTTTCCCTGGGTTGACTGTGACCTACTGACTTTAAGAGGACCTTAACTGGCATGGCTACCGATTACGACGCACCCCGTCGCCGCATCGACGACGAACTGGAGACCGATTCCCTCGAAGGATTGAAGGCCGCCGAGAACACTGTCAATGACATGGATGACGATGGTGACACCGTCGAACCCTTCGACCTTCCAGCGTTGGACCTGTCCGGCGAAGAGCTCAACGTGACAGTGGTGCCACGCCGCGAGGACGAATTCACCTGCGGCAGCTGCTTCTTGGTACAGCGACGCAACCGCATCTCCCATGAAGAGCCGGATGGCACCCTGATCTGCCAAGACTGCGCATAATTGCTTTAAAAACAAGCGGTGGGCGACTCGAAAGTTATCCGAGTCGCCCACCGCTTGCGTGCCTGTATGTGCGCTACTGCTGGAAGGCAGTCAGTACTGCCTCAGGGTTCTTTGTGGTGATCAGCCAATAGGGGGTGGAGTCCTCCGGATCATCCAACACCAGCATGACCATTTCCGGTATCCAGCTCTTGGAAACCACGAATGCGGATGGGTCAAGCTGACGGCCCATCGCATTGCGCTTGGCGGTCGCCGGCACAGCCAGGAAACGGGAAACTACGGTAGCCGGCAGGTTGGCACCCTTGATGCTTAACCATCGCAGACCGTCTGGGTCTTCCTCGACTTTCAGCCTGGTGCTTGATAGTTGCCACAGCGCCCAGCAGCCCAAGGCCACGAAAATCAGGAAGGGCACCCAAAACCATACGTCAGAGCGGTTGCGGGCAATGGTTGCAGCGGTGAGCGCAGCTATACCAACTGCGGCGAGCCACCAGTACCACGGGACCCACTGCTGTTCCTGATACAGCACTTCGCTGCTGGATGAGTTTGAGTTGGCAGTTGTGTTCACGGATAACCACTCTACTAGAGCGCCCTGCTTAGCCAACTAGTCCACGAGCAGTGGCTACTGTAGGAGTCGTGACTGAAGCTACGTACCCACAATCCATCCAGATCAAGCGCCTCGATCCCGGCGTACCCCTTCCTAAGCGCGCCCATCGTGGCGACGCCGGTGCCGATTTGCATGCAGCGAGTGGAGCAACCATCGCGCCGGGGGAACGAGTCCTCATCGGAACCGGCATTGCCATAGCTTTGCCACTCGGCACGGTCGGGTTGATTCATCCACGTTCTGGCCTCGCCGCTAAGCAGGGCCTTTCGATCGTCAACACGCCAGGCACCGTTGATGCCGACTATCGTGGAGAAATCAAGGTGTGCTTGATCAATCTTGACCCAACTACTCCGGTCGTTATCGAACGTGGCGATCGGATTGCGCAGTTAGTTGTCCAGCGCGTCGAGCTCGTTGATTTTGAAGAAGTGGACGAACTAGATGACACCGTCCGTGGCGCAGGCGGATATGGTTCGACCGGCGTTTAGGAAGGGAAGAAACGACCATGTGGCCATTTTCTAAGAAGGACGCCGCTGCGGAGGACCCGGAGGTTCAATCAGAACCGTCAGCAGCGGACGTCGACAAGCCCGCAACTGCTCAGGAACCCGTGCCGGAATACGGGCCTTTCGACGGCGATAGCGTGGACATCCAGTCCTATGATTTCAGCGACTTTTCCCATGGCACCTTGGATCTCGGATCCATCAAGATCCCGATGCCGGATCCTTCCGAAGTACAGGTGGAGATGGGACCCGAGGGGCCGCGGATGATGCACATTGTGACTCGTCCAGGCCGCATCACACCAGTGGCCTTCGCCTCGACCGCATCAGGCGGTCTCTGGGAGGAGTCGATTCCTGAGATCGTCGCTGGGATGAGCCGAGATGGACTTCAGACGAGCCTGGAGGACGGCCCCTGGGGCCAAGAGATTGTCGGGTTGAGCGAACACGCCACCATCCGGATGATCGGGGTGGAAGGCCCCCGGTGGACACTGCGCATTACGCTGGCGGCACCGAATGAGTCAGCGGCGGACCTTGCCGAACTTGGCCGGGAAGTAATCGCCCGCACCTTTGTTTACCGTGGTGAGCAGCCGATGCTTGCCGGTACAGTGCTGCCAGTGGTGATGCCAGCGGCCTTGGTTGCGCAAGTGCAACAGGCGATGCAGGAGCGCGCAGCAGCAGAAGCCGCGCAAGCTACAGCCGGGCAACAGCCCAGCGAGACTGCCCCTGCCGAGCCGGAGACGGAGCCAATAGCACCGCCACGTCATGATGAGCATCTCAAGGATGCGCACTTAGATTCCGGAAGCGCTCTTGAACAAATGCGTGCCGAAGCCGCAAGAAAGCCGGAGGCCGAATGAGCGCCGAAACAGTAGTTACTCCCGCGGAGAAGGCAGAGCCAACGCTGCTCGAGCAAATGGGTGGCTTAGGTGGTCTGGTGTCTTCGACCTTGCCCATTCTGGTGTTGGTGCCGGTGAACAACCGCTTTGGCTTGCTTCCGGCGTTGGGTGCGGCGTTGGCGGTTGCCGCAGCGATTTTCGTGTGGCGCATAGTGCGCAAAGAGAATCTGCAACCTGCGATTTCGGGTTTGTTTGGCGTGGCGATCGGCGCGGCTATTGCCTGGTTCACCGGCGATGCAAAGGGATACTTCCTGTACGGCATTTGGGTGTCCCTCGCCTTCGGGATCATCTTCCTGCTTTCGATAGCCCTGCGCTGGCCGGCCGTCGGTGTGATCTGGAAGGGCATCAACGGCGAGGACATGTCCTGGCGCAAAGTGCGACCGGCGCTTTTCTTATATGACCTCGCCACGGTAGCGTGGTCCCTAGTGTTCTTTGCGCGGTTTTTTGTGCAGAACAATCTTTATAACCAAGACGCGACTAACACCTTGGCCGTCGTCAAACTCATCATGGGATGGCCACTTACCGGTCTAGTCACACTGATCACGGTGTGGGCAGTACGGCGAGCTAACAAAGCGGTTGAAGCCGCTCATCCCTCTTCCACAGAAAAGTAGTAACACGCACCATGCCTGCTCTTGCCTCCGGCGCACAGCTCACCGTCCACATCGATTCCGCCGCGCATGGTGGGGAGGGCGTCGCGCGCGCCGAGGGCATGGTCATCTTCGTCCGTGGCGGCGTCCCGGGTGACACCGCACTAGTCGAGCTTCTCGACGTCAAGAAGCGCTTCGCTCGCGGCCGCATCCTCGAAGTCATGCAAGCTGCACCAGGCCGCGTCTCGCACCGTTGTCCAGCGGCAGCAGCCGGTGCCGGTTGTTGTGACTACAGCGAAGTCTCGCCACAGCTGGAATTGGAGCTAAAGGCGGGCGTGCTGCGGGATCAACTCGAGCGAATCGGTGGGTTTGCGCAGTACCCAGAAATTGAATCGATAGACCTGAGTCCAACTCAGGGCTGGCGCACTCGTTTTCGTCTTGGCGTGGACGAGCGAGGCAGGGCAGGTTTCCGGGCTAGCGCTTCGAATGACGTGGTCGTCGGCAAGCTTTGCGCGCAGGCTGCCCCCGGTGTACTCGATGATCTCCTCGCGCCAGCAGCACGGTTTAGCCCGCGTTCTGAACTGATTGTCGCCGTCGATTCTGCAGGCAACCGGACAGTGGTGGAGGCGCCGAAAGCAGCCCGTGGGCGTAGCGTTGGCAACGTGTCCAAGCACGTCGACGGGGAACATGTGCTGCAACAGCAGGTGGATGATGTGACATTTAACCTGTCCCCATTGAGCTTCTGGCAAGCCCATGTGGCGGCGCCGCAGGCATACGCTGATATTGCCGCAGCGTGGCTAGCCGAGTTTGAGTTTGAAGCTAAACAACCCGTGGTCTGGGATCTTTATGGCGGTGTCGGACTGTTCGTGCCTGCCGTGTTGCGGGCTATCCCGAACGCGAAGGTGATCTCCGTAGAGATTTCCGCCCAGGCTGCCAAAATCGGACGCCAGGCGCTGCCAGGGAGAAAGGTCGATTTTGTTACCGGTGACGTGGCGAAGCAGATCTATCACTTGACGGACCCGCAGGTTGTGATCCTCGATCCGCCACGTAAGGGTGCCGGCCCCGACGTTATTTCCGCGATCGCAGCGCGTCAGCCGGAAGCAGTTTTACACATTGGTTGCGATCCTGCGACCTTTGCGCGCGATCTGGCGGTGTGGGCGCAGGCGGGGTACACGTTGGAAAAGCTCACACAGTTTAATGCTTTCCCAGGAACGCACCATAGCGAGACGTTTAGTTTGCTCGTTAAGGCCTAGCCTATGGCTGATCCCTGGGTTATGCGCGTATCATTGCGGGAAATACTTTGCTGCCGTGACTTAGTAGGAAGCCGCAGCACGGCTCGGTCGCACTTGTAGTGCGGAGCTTGCCGAAGCCAAAGAAGTCGTTTAGGTAGAAGGTGTCTTGATGAAAGAAATGAGTATTCTCGCAGGGATTTCATCGCCTGCAGATCTTAAGGCGCTTGATCCAGATGATCTTCCCGTCCTGGCGGGTGAAATCCGGGACTTCCTCGTGGAGAAGGTCTCCGCTACTGGAGGTCATTTGGGCCCCAACCTGGGTGTGGTGGAGCTGACGATTGCGCTGCACCGGATCTTCGACTCACCACGCGACCCGTTCGTGTTCGACACCTCGCATCAAAGCTACGTGCACAAGATCCTCACGGGCCGTTGGGATCAATTTGATACCCTGCGTCAGCGCGGCGGGCTGTCCGGTTACACCAGCCGCTCCGAAAGTGAGCATGACTGGACTGAGTCCAGCCACGCTTCGGCTTCGCTATCTATCGCCGATGGCATTTCTAAGGCGGCCGCTCATAAGCGCGTCGAACAGAACAAGACCATTGCCGTCGTTGGCGATGGCGCCCTCACGGGTGGCATGTGCTGGGAAGCGCTGAACAACATCGCCGCGGACAAGAAGAGCAACGTGGTGATTGTGGTCAATGACAATGGCCGCAGCTACTCGCCAACCATCGGCGGCTTCGCAGAGAATCTTGCAGAGCTTCGAATGCAGCCCTTCTATGACCGCGTCATGGAGCAGGGCAAATCCACGCTGAACTCCATGGGATGGGTGGGGCGCAAAACTTTCGACGTCATGCATGCCTTCAAGGAAGGCGTGAAGAACACCGTGATTACCACGGAGATGTTCCCCGAGCTGGGCATGAAATATGTTGGCCCGGTTGATGGGCATAATCTGAAGGCTCTGGAGCACGCTTTCGAGTATGCGAAGGAATACGAAGGCCCGTTGATCGTCCATGTGGTGACGGAAAAGGGGCGCGGCTATGCTCCGGCGGAGGCGAATACCGCAGACCTGATGCACTCCACCGGCGTCATCGACCCGAAGACTGGTGACCCTATCTCTAAGTCCGGGCCGTCATGGACGGGTGTGTTTTCCCGGACACTGATCGAGGCAGCTGAAGAGCGCGAGGACATCGTGGCTATCACCGCCGCCATGGCGGGCCCGACGGGCCTTGCGGCGTTCGGGGAGAAGTTCCCAGATCGTTTCTATGACGTGGGTATAGCGGAGCAGCACGCCGTCGCTTCGGCAGCCGGCCTAGCGCTCGGCGGGATGCACCCGGTGGTGGCCATCTACGCCACCTTCATGAACCGCGCCTTCGACCAGGTGCTCATGGACGTGGCGCTGACGAAATTGCCGGTGACCTTCGTATTAGATCGCTCTGGCATTACTGGTTCCGACGGCGCCAGCCATAACGGCGTGTGGGACTTGTCTCTGCTCAGCATCGTTCCTGGCATTCGTATCGCAGCTCCGCGCGACGGTGCGCAGCTGAAGGAGCTATTCCAGGAAGCCCTGGGCATCAGCACCGGCCCGACTGTGGTGCGTTTCCCTAAAGGCAACCTGCCTGAGGACGTAGTGGCTGTGGAACAGCTCGCCGATGGTGTGGACGTGCTGCGCTACGCCGAAGTCGATGCCGCAGACGATACGCCGAGTGTGTTGATCATCGCCACCGGCAGCACCGCTCTTGATGCGCTCACCGCATGCGAAGCCATTTCCGAACTTGGCTGCAATGTCACCGTCGTGGATCCGCGCTGGGTGGTCCCGGTGGCGCCGTCGCTGGTTGCGCTTGCCGACGACCATGACATAGTCATCACCATCGAAGACGGCGTAATGCACGGCGGTATCGGCACCCTGATCAGCGAGGCTCTCAGCTCCGCTAGCATCGACACCCCAGTGCGTCACATCGCGGTACCGGAGAAGTTCCTAGAGCACGCTTCGCGTGGCCAATTGTTGGAAGAGCTGGGCATGGATGCTCCGGGCATTGTGGCAGCTGCAACCGAATGGATTGAAGAGCTGACGGCAACGTCAGAGGACGCTTAGACAAGCGCCTCGGCAAGCAGCGAGCTGCAGAGTTCGCGTTGCCAAGGCCGAGCGCCGATCTGAGCTAAGTAAGCGTCCAGCTCGGCGCTCGTTTTGATGCGGCGAGTGATCACGCTGTGCCAGACAACTTCGCGGAGCATAGCCGGCTGCAATAGGTTTTCGACCGGGGTATTCGTCTCTGCTGCCAGCTCCGCCAGCAATTCCCGTGCGTGTGCGAGCGCTTCTTGAGCCTCTGGGAAAGAACTGCTCCACAGTGTGCGAGGTGCAGGGGTGATGTTGAAGTCTCGCTTGTGTGCTTTGGGCCAGGTGGCTTTGGGGCTCCGGCGGGCTTGACGCATCGTCTGTGCGAGCCGCGCCACGAACTCAGGGTTGGAGCCACGCCGTCCCAGTGCGGCCCGGATCGCGCTCGTGGAGGTCGGTAGCGAATAGGCGAGCTCTACCAAGGCTTTGTTGGCCAGGATGCGGTGTGGGGCGCGATCTTTTTCCCAGGCCACCGCCTGTCGACGCTCCCAGAGCGAACGCGCGATGAGCAGCTGTTCGGGCTTCTTCAACCGCCCGATGCCCTTGAGATCCGTCCACGTCGGGTGGGGAACCTTGGAGTTGGCGACAATATAAGCGCATTCCTGTTCCAGCCAGCCCAGCTTGCCCTCGGCATCGAGCAGCTCGGTGAGGGCGTCGGCAAGCTCCAGCAAGAGCTCCACATCCAAGGCCGCGTAGTTCAGCCAGGACTCAGGGAGTGGCCAGGTAGACCAGTCTTCATTACCGTGGCTCTTTTCGAGCTCAAAACCGAGGACTTCGGCTATGAGCGCGCCCAGGTTGACTTTCGGGAAACCCAGCAGCCTGCCGCTGAGCTCGGTGTCAAAGACTACTCCTGGGGTGAGCCCAAGCAGCTTCAAGGCGGGCAGGTCACTGCTAGCGGCGTGGAGCACCCATTCTCGGCCGTTGAGAACCGGAGCGAAGGCGGCGCTGAAGGCACTGCGGTCCGGTTCTGGGGCCACCAGAATGGTGCCGGCATCTTGGCGACGCAGTTGCACCAGGAACGCTCGGTCATCGAAGCGGAAGTCCGAGGCGCGCTCGGTATCTATCGCGATGGGGCCACGCCCCTGGGCCAGTTGTGCCGCAGCCGTTTGAAACTCAGTAGGGGAGTGAGCTACCGCTGGTAGTCCGTCCCTGGGCTGCAGGAGAGGAATGAGATCCACTAGCTTGGTGCGCCGAGATCGGCAACACCCTCCGGCGGCAGACCCGCAACGTTGGCGAGCACGTGGGCAAAAGCCTCCACGTGGGGCGCCAGGTCATGAGCCTTAGCGGTCCACGAGGCGCGCAGCTCAAGTTGGAAAGCGCGTGGGGGGCCGCCGATATCGCCGAAGCGGACAGAGGCCGTAGAAGTGACGGTGCCGCCGAGATTGCTGAAGGTAGCTACGGATTCCTCTAGGCCTTCCGTGAGCCACTCCCACGCTACGTCGGGCAGTAATGGGTCCCCGGCAACCGCATCATCCATGTCGGCCTGGATATAGGCCACCAAGCGCATGTCGCCGTCCCAAGAGTCTTCGGCGCTCGGATCATGGAGCAGGATGAGACGCCCGAATGCGTCGCCTTCACTTTCGGCAGCAACCATGTCAGTGTCGGCGTGAACTACCTCCAGGCCGATGGCGTGACTGAACGGTGCGAGGCGCTGTGGTGGCCGGATCGTCCCTAGGGAGATCTCGGGCCGAAGGTTCGCGCGGTGCATCGATTCAACTGCCGCCGAGAATGCCTCGGGAGTAGTTGCCGGTTGCTTGGACGAGGCCGAAGCTAGGGTTCGAATTTCGGTGTCACTCACAGGTTCTTAAGCTATCTATCCGGCCCCGGACAGTGGTGAAGGCGCGCCGATTGAGGCTTGCTTATCGACGCCCCGGTGCTGCGCGAGAAGCGTCCAACTAAAGGTTGATATAGTCGGGAGAAATACTCACAGGAGAAAGGACACCCTTTTCGATGGCTGAAAAGTTGGATTTCGAAAAGCTCAACAGCATGCAGCGCTATTCCCAGTTCGCAACATTCAAGGTGCTGACCGGGGCGTTGGGCAATGAGCGTGCGGACATCATCGCTGAAGCGCGCTCTTTCTTCGAGGGACTCGAAGCAGCCGGGGTAGTTACCGTCCGCGGCATCTATGACATCAGTGCCATTCGCGCCGAGGCTGACTTCATGATCTGGTTCATCGCCGAGGAAATCCAGGACATCCAGAAGGCGTACAACGATTTCCGTCGTACGACTGTTCTCGGCCAGGTATCCGAGGTGTTCTGGACCGGTACTTCACTGCACCGTCCAGCCGAGTTCAACCGCTCCCACCTGCCATCCTTCATCATGGGTGAAGCTCCTTGCGACTGGATCTGCGTCTACCCGTTCGTCCGTTCCTACGATTGGTACCTAATGGATGCCAAGGAGCGTCGTCGTATCCTGGCCGAGCACGGCCAATCCGCGCGTGAATTCCCAGACGTACGCGCCAACACCGTCCCGGCATTCGCGCTCGGCGATTATGAGTGGCTGCTGGCTTTCGAGGCACCGGAAATGCACCGCATCGTCGACCTCATGCACCAGATGCGCTACACCGAGGCGCGCTTGCATGTTCGCGAAGAGGTGCCGTTCTTCTCGGGGCGTCGTGTAGCGGATATCGCGGAGATCATCGAGGTAATGCCTTAAGCGGTTCCGCGATCATGATTTCACGATCATGATTTACAAAGTAATGAGCCCGCCAACGAATAGTTAGCGGGTTTTCTACTCTGCTAATCATGATCGTGAAATCATACTTGTGCCGAAACTTATTCCGCGGGCTCGAAATTCAAACAGATCGAATTGATGCAGTAGCGCAGATCCGTCGGGGTGGGATACCCCTCGCCCTCGAAGACATGGCCGAGGTGGGACTCGCAATTCGCGCAGAGAACTTCCACGCGTCGCATGCCGAGGGAGTCGTCGGTGCGTTCGATGATGCGGTCGCCAGCCAAAGGGCTGAAGAATGCGGGCCAACCGCAGTGCGCTTGAAACTTGGTATCGGAACGAAAGAGTTCGCAGCCGCAGGCTTTACAGCTGTAGATCCCGGCGGCGGTAGTGTTGGTGTATTCGCCTACATGGGGTGGCTCGGTTCCGGCCTCGCGTAGGACATGGTATTCCTCGGCGCTGAGGCGTTCGCGCCAGTCGACGTCGTTAAGCAGTTTGAAGTCGGTCATGTGCCTTCGCCTTCCTTACTGGGACTTCGGAAAGCACCCACATTACCGCGGTGACGGAGATGACCACCAGGATCAGGGCCCAGCCAACGGTAGGCAGCAGGAAGGTGAACCAGCGGCCAGTGTCGATCCACTCCACCGAGTTCCAGTTGTCGGCGGTCAAGAAGCCATAAGCGGCGATCCAGGCTATCGGGTTGCGCATCGGTGAGCGGGGAAGCAGGACGGTGAAGATGAGCGGGAAGAGGAGCATCGAGTAGTACATCTGGCCGAGTGAGGACAGGAAGAACACCCCGGCGAACAGCAGGCTGGAGGTGCATACGAGCCACAATAACGGCTGGCTGTTGCGATAACGTAGCAGCGCCAAGAGGCCAATGATGACGATGAATGCGAAGACCAAGAACCAGAACTTCTCCTGCCAGTTCGGCATGCCAAAGTAGGTGGCAATGCCCGGCAGGGAAGAATTGGCGAAGTCGCGAACCTCACCGAGGTAAGGCATCGTGCGCGTGACGTAGTCGCCGGCCTGGGGGACGAGCTGCCACGCCAAAACGTTAAAGAACACCGGGATAGCGAGGGCTGAAACAATTGTCTGCCAATTAGCTTTCACAAAAGGCAGAAAGAGTAGCGGCGCAAAGATCGGCTTGATGAGGATTGCAACGCCCAGCACCACTCCCGCGGCCCAACGTCGATCCCGGTAGAGCAAGGAAAGATAGCCAACCAGCGCAAGGAGCAACAAGCCGTTGATATTGGAAAACACCAGCGTATTGCGCACCGCCTCCGTAAGGAAGGCCCCCACGATGGCTCCCGGGAAAATCAGGCTACGCAAGCTGTAGCCGAAAAGCCGGGTCAACAGCCCGAGGGCACAGATTATAGCGAGGGCGTTGAGCACGATGAAGATCGTGCGGGCCACCGTGAAATCTGTTTGCAAGCCCAGCGGAGAAAGGAACAACGTGGCGCCAGGGGAGTACAGGTAGTGCGGATCCACGAAATGGTAGGTCTCGTTATAGACGGGCACGCCTTCGTGGAAACGCCTGAGGGCGTAGTAGACGGTGGAAAAGTCATCCGTGACGCTCCCGTTGACGGCGAGGACAAAGACGCGGTGGAATACTAGAAAGACTGCGATCGGCCACAGTGCATAGTTGCCCCACAGGTCAACAGGGGTACGGCGAGGCTTGGCGGGTCGCTCTTGGGGGGCTGTGGGGTCGCCAGAAACCCAGAGTCGGTCAAGCTTTCTCGATAATGCTGCGGTCACTTGATAACCGTATCAACCGGACTTCGCTGTTGAGTGCGCAACACACTTTATCGGCAGCGGTATCGCAGGAATACGCAACCATCCGGATCGCTCATGCATGATTCGAGTTGGAGGCGTTGGGGGTGAGTATCGCCGTCGACAGTCAGCAGCGGCGTGTGGGTAGTCAGCGCCAGCGTCGGGTCGATACTCAGATGCAGCAGGTCCACTTCCCGTCCTGCTAGTGCCGCTGCGTAGATACTCGGCCCGCCCTCGACCACGATCCTTGCGAAACCCAGCCGGTGCAGCGCCTGAATGTAGTCTTCCTCCGGCACTTGCACCACGGTCGCGGTGGGGTGCGTTGCTGCGTGTGGACTCAGTAGCAGAGGTGGAGTGCCAGAACCCGCAAGCAGTTGGGGCGGGACATCCAGGCTGCGGGTGATAACCGCGATGGGTGGTACGGGCTTTTGTCCCCGCTGCTGTCGACGGGTGCGCTGCTCCGGAGTGCTCACCACACCCCCGTAGTTTTCGGCACGTGCGGTCTGCGCGCCGACGAGCACCACGTCTGCCCACTGCCGCAGTTCCTGCAATAGCTGTGCGTCCAACGGGCTGCCCATGCTTTGCGACGTCCCGGACACGCTTGCCTGGCCGTCTGCGGTTATCACTGCGATCGCCCGTACTTCGGGTTCACCGACGGGGAGGGTAGGGCCAATGAGTGAAGTGATCATAAGAACCAAGAATAACGAAACAGGCCGATCCACCTTAGTGAACCGGCCTGCTATAACCTGAGCGGATGACGAGACTCGAACTCGCGACCCTCACCTTGGCAAGGTGATGCGCTACCAACTGCGCTACATCCGCATTGAACTCCGAAGAATTCTGTGCGCGATACTGGGATTGAACCAGTGACCTCTTCCGTGTCAGGGAAGCGCTCTCCCGCTGAGCTAAACGCGCCTAAATTGCGAGGTGGAAACGGGAATCGAACCCGTGTGCACGGTTTTGCAGACCGTTGCCTCACCACTCGGCCATTCCACCGTGGCAGGAAATTCCCGCCTTTAGGTATTAGTAGAAAAATACCAGAGCGGATGACGAGACTCGAACTCGCGACCCTCACCTTGGCAAGGTGATGCGCTACCAACTGCGCTACATCCGCATACACCTAACAAAGAAACGTTGTTTGGTGCGAACACAAACATTAGCGCTACTTCGCTATCCAGCACAAATCGCCTGTACAGCGGGTAAAAATCTAAGTTACGGCGATGTAACTCAAGCGCAATGTCAGGTAATTCGCTGCTCTAGGGGGCGATTATTAGATCTCTGCGCTGTGGTGCTACATTGTCTTCTTAGTTGTTTAACACCGCTGATGAGCGACGCTAAACAAGGTCCCATGGCTCAGTGGAAGAGCGTTCCGTTCACACCGGAAAGGTCGCTGGTTCGATCCCAGCTGGGACCACAAATTCGAACATCCCCACACCCGTCCTGGTGTGGGGATTCTTTGTTTTCTACCCCCTAGGAGGGTGCAGTCAGCAGATCTTGCTGCTTAATGGCAAGGGGCATCCTCGGCTGGCTGCGGCTGTTCGCCTATTGGTGGGGCTTCAGGAGTCGGCGTGCTTGTCGACGGCGATTCGCTCGTTGGGGAAGCTGTCTCCGGTGCCTGTGCGTTTGTGATCGAGCTGCAGCCTGACAAAAGGGCTGCTGCGGACAAAATAAGTAGAGTTCTTTTCAAAGTTTTGGCTTTCTGAAGATCTGGAATTTCAACAAGGTTACAAGCCGGTCTTGATTTCGCTTCTTCGCCCGGAAGCCCGAAGCGGAGGGGTTTCTAGTGGCTGTGGAAATGTTTGTCGATAAATGTTCGTTGAGTTTAGCAAGTCTGGGAGCCGTAACTGCGAAGACGATCAGTGTCCACCCAACGCACTGATCAACACTCGAGGTCAGGCGTAGCGAGTCCAGTTGCTGCGGTTGGACGCTGAGCGGCATCGCCGACCTCTAACCGGGTGCCAGTTGATAGAACTGTGTTTACTCAGGCCGGATTAGAAAGTTTAGATAGCAAGCGCCCGTAGCTAAGGCCAATGTTCATGCTTCTTCCCCAGGGGAGCTGGCGCACCTGCGATAACGGTCTTAGTGTAGGTCGGTTCTCCTTGCGGGTGAGGGGCTGTAGGCGTCGATAAGCGGTGCGGTGGGGTGTATGGTCTGGCGGGGGATTGGGGGTAAGGTAAAAATGCCTGGGAACTTAATGCAGCACCCTTCCGACTAGTACCCAGACCGTTTGCCGAGCCCTATCAAATAACTAGGGCGAAGTATCGACCAATGGAGGGGGAAGGAACGCAGTGAAACAAGCATTCAAAGCCGCGCTTGCATCCGGTATCGTCCTGCTCGCTCCAATCGTCGGAGGCGGTCTACCTCATGCATCAGCCCATGACGTGGTGATGCGATCAACCCCCGGTGATGGTGCCACGGTTGCGGAGTTTCCAAAGACTCTCGAATTAGAGTTTTCGGGTATCCCTAAGGAATCTTTCAACACCATCGCATTAAGCAACCAAGATACTGGTGAGGTTCTTCTCTCCACTGCGCCGGAGTTGGAGAACCAGTTGGTCCGGGTTCAGATTCCTGCGGATGTTCCGGCAAAGCCTGGCAACTACAAAATTGGCTTCCAGATCACTTCGTCGGATGGTCACGCAACTCGCGGAATGACCACCTTCAAGGTGGCGGGCGATGCGTCATCGAACGCTCAGTCCACCGCAGTCATCGATGATCAAACTCAGCGGGAAGCTGCTGGATCGAACAATTCTTACATCTACTTGGCTGTAGGCACCATTGCCTTCATCGCGCTTGCAGTAGGTGTGATTCTCGCCCTTTCTCACAGAAAGAAAAAACTATGAACGTGAACATTAAGAAGATCAGTGCCCTCGCCGTCGCAGGCCTGACCGTGCTGTCCTTGGGTGCTTGCACCAACACCCAGAAGGATTCGGAAACCAAGGTTGACACCGCAACATCCGCTGCAAAGCCAGCAGAGGGCGCAAAGTCTGAAACCAAGGCTCCTTCCGAGAGCAAGGCTGCTGCAGCTGAGGGCGTCACCTTCGAGAACACCTTCGTCAAGGCAAAGCCTGCTGAGAAGGAAATGACCGGTATCTTTGGCACCCTGAAGAACAACACCAAGGAAGACATCAAGCTGACGTCCTTCAGCACCAACACCAACGCTGGCAAGCATGAAATCCATGAGGTTGTCAACGGTGTCATGCAGATGAAGGAAGATGGCATCACCATTCCGGCCGGCGGCGAATACGTCCTCAAGCCAGGTGGCGACCACCTGATGATCATGGATGTCACCGATCCAATCGAGGCCGGTTCCTCTCTCGAAGTCACCCTGAACTTCTCCAACGGCAAGTCTGAGAAGATCAACTCTGAGGTTCGTACCATCTCTTCCGGTGGCGAAAACTACGCTCCAGACGGTGGCGTTCAGGGCAACAGCGGCATGACTTCCGCACCGATGGCACACTAAGAAATATGTCGAAATCTCGCATTACTCGCCGCGACTTCCTCACCGCATCGGCCACCACAGTGGCTGGTGGGGTAGTCGCGTCGTGTGCTGCGCCTGACGTAAACCTCGCCAATGGTGATCAACAACCGATCAAGCTCGCTGCAATGGTCGAACCCTTTGCGGGAGATCACCAAGCAGGCGTAACGACGCCAGGTCAAGCACACCTCAACCTGGTGGCATTCACCCTGCGTCCCGAGGTGGATCGCAAGCGCGTCATCCAGCTGATGAAACTGTGGACCGAGGATGCTCGTCGGCTCACTTCCGGGGAAACCCCGCTTGGTGACCTCGAACCCGAACTCACCATGGCTCCGTCCAAGCTCACAATAACCTGTGGCTTTGGCGCTCGACTCTTCGAAATCATCGGGGAAGACGTTCCCGATTTTGTTAAGCCCATTAAGGCTTTCAAGCGGGACAAGCTGAATCCCCAGTGGGGCGAAGCAGACGTCGTTTTGCAGTTCTGCAGCGACGATCCGATGGCGCTCGCGCACGCGACTCGCCATATGATCCGCGCCGGAATCGACTATGTAGCAACCCGATGGATGCAGCAAGGCTTCCTACACGCTTACGGGGCCAAGACGACGAGCGACACTCCGCGTAACCTCTTCGGCCAGGTGGATGGCACGATCAATCCCCACACTGAGGAGAAGCAACGCGAGCAGGTTTGGATTGACAATGGTCCCGAGTGGGCCATCAATGGCTCCGTCATGGTGGTGCGCCGCATCAGCATGAACCTGGATACCTGGGAAATCCTGGACCGACCTTCTCGTGAGGTCTCCATGGGACGTCGTCTTGATAACGGCGCACCACTGACCGGTAATGAAGAATTTGATACCCCGGACTTTGATAAGACTGACGAGTTCGGATTGCCGGTCATTGACAGGCAAAGTCATATTGCGCGGGCGACTGCACCCAAGGATCATCCGGAGCAGCGTTTGTTGCGACGTGCCTATAACTATGACATCCCGGTCGAACCCGGCAGCGAGCAAACTTCGAACTCAGGACTAGTTTTCGTGTGTTTCCAGAAGGATCCACGGAAGCAATTTGAGCCGATTCAGGAACGACTCGATGAGCAGGACCGGCTGAATCAGTGGATCGAGCACATCGGTTCCGCGGTATTCTTCATCCCGCCAGGAGTCACCGAAACTAGTTATTGGGGTGCCGGACTGCTGGAGAAGTAGTCGAGCGAGTAGAATTCCTTAATAGCAGCTTTGAATGGCACGTTCGAGGTGCGCCGACCTAGTCTAGGTTGGTGCACCTCGTGACGATAGTAGGCCCGATAAGTGCAGGGAAAACTCGATTGGATAACGGCCAGGTATGCCGTTTATCCTCAAGCGCATAAGGAGCGCCCACATAGTGACCACCATGACTTCATTCCAGGTTCCCGCAGGTATCGCGGTCGGAGCCGCAATGCGCGAACTGGATTTGCCGAACAAGGGCCCTGAGGCAATTGTCGCAGCCCAGGACACTAACGGTGAGATCAAGGATCTTTCCTTCGTTCCCGCTACGGACACTCAGTTCACCGCCATCCCAGCGAACACTGATGCCGGCCGTGGCGTGATCCGTCACTCTACCGCGCACGTGCTCGCGCAGGCGGTACAGCAGCTTTTCCCCGGCACCAAGCTGGGCATCGGACCCGCCATCGACAATGGCTTCTACTACGACTTCGATGTCGCAGAGCCCTTCACGCCGGAAGATCTGAAAAACATCGAAAAGGCGATGAAGAAGATCATCAAGTCCGGCCAGAAGTTTGAACGTAAGGCCTACGCCTCCATCGAAGAAGCCCAGGCTGAATACGCCGCGGAGCCGTTCAAAATGGAGCTTATCGACGACAAGGGCAATGTCGACCCAGATTCTGATGAAGCCATGGAAGTAGGCTCCGGGGAATTGACGGCATATTCCAACGTCAACCCACGTACCGGAGAAGTAGAGTGGTACGACCTCTGCCGCGGCCCACACGTGCCAACGACCAAATACATTCCGGCCTTCGCTCTCACGCGTTCTTCGGCTGCATATTGGCGCGGCGACCAGTCTAAAGCTGGATTGCAGCGCATCTACGGCACCGCCTGGGAATCCAAGGAAGCGCTGGAGGAGTACCAGACCATGCTGGCGGAGGCAGAAAAGCGCGATCACCGTCGCCTCGGCTCCGAGCTGGATCTGTTTAGCTTCCCGGATGAGATTGGCTCCGGATTCCCGGTATTTCACCCTAAGGGCGGCATCATCCGCCTGGAGATGGAAGAGCATTCCCGCCGCCGACACATTGAGTCCGGCTATTCTTTCGTCAACACGCCACACATCACCAAGGGTGACCTGTTCCAAAAGTCGGGTCACTTGGACTTCTACGCCGACGGGATGTTCCCGCCCATGCAGCTGGACGGCGAGTATGACGAAGAGGGCAACTGCACTAAGCAGCCCCAGGACTACTACGCCAAGCCAATGAACTGCCCGATGCACAACCTCATTTTCGCCTCTCGCGGTCGTTCCTACCGCGAGCTGCCGCTGCGCCTGTTTGAGTTTGGCACGGTCTACCGCTACGAAAAGTCCGGCGTTATTCACGGACTGACGCGCGCCCGCGGATTCACCCAAGATGATGCCCATATCTACTGCACCGAAGATCAGCTGGAGCAGGAACTAACCAGTGTCCTCGACTTCATCATCTCCCTGCTGAAGGACTATGGCCTTGATGATTTCTACCTAGAGCTGTCCACCAAGGACCCGAATAAGTTCGTCGGCTCCGACGAGATTTGGGAAAAGTCCACGGACATCCTGCAGCGGGTGGCTACCAACTCCGGACTTGAGCTCGTGCCGGATCCTGCGGGTGCCGCATTCTATGGCCCGAAGATCTCTGTGCAGGCACGCGATGCCATCGGCCGTACCTGGCAGATGTCTACGGTGCAGCTGGACTTCAACTTGCCGGAGCGCTTCAACCTTGAATTCACAGCATCGGATGGCAGCAAACAGCGCCCGATCATGATTCACCGGGCATTGTTCGGCTCCATCGAACGCTTCTTTGGCGTGCTGCTGGAGCACTATGCTGGTGCGTTCCCGGCGTGGCTGGCACCGTTGCAGGTGGTCGGCATTCCGGTGGCCGGCGACTTCTCGGAGCACCTTGAGGACGTCGCAAAGCAGCTGCGTGCCAAAGGACTGCGTGCCGACGTCGATACCTCCGATGATCGCATGCAGAAGAAGATCCGCAACCATACCCAGGGACGAGTCCCATTCATGCTGCTAGCCGGTGCACGGGACGTGGAGGCGGATGCTGTGAGCTTCCGATTCCTCGACGGCACGCAGATTAACGGTGTCCCGGTGGCTGAAGCCGTCGAGTTGATCTCGAACTGGGTGCGCGATCGTGTGAACGAGCAACCTAACGAGGAAAATCTCGGTGCCCGTCGATAATTCAGGTATAGAGCCCACGTTCGTCGATACGGGCGTGGGTATCACGGACCGCCTGTCGCGATTGTGGGCGCCTTATCGGATGAATTACATCACCAATAAGCCCCGTGGGGTGCAGTCCACGGATCCCTTCTTGGATATCCCGAAGCTTCCCGACGCGGAAGGTCTCATCGTGGCCCGGGGCGAGCAGGTATATTGCCTGCTTAACCTATTTCCCTACAATTCTGGGCATTGCATGGTGGTGCCATATCGCAAGGTCGCAAACCTAGAGGACTTAAGCCCCGCGGAGTCTGCGGAGCTCATGAGTTTTAGCCAGGCATTGATTAAGGTGATGAAGGCGGTGTCCAATCCGGATGCCTTTAACGTGGGATTCAACCTGGGTAAAGCATCTGGAGGCTCGATCGGTGATCACCTGCATTTGCATGTGGTGCCACGGTGGTCCGGAGATGCTAACTTCATGACTGTCTTGGGTGAAACTAAGGTGCTGCCACAACTACTGAGTGATACCCGTCGAATACTGGCTAGCGAATGGGCTTCTCGTAGCGATGTTCCCGGTGTGGCAGCCCCGGATTCTCCCGAGCAGAATTAACGCAGATTGAAGGTAACCCGTGCTTAGCGTCCATGGTCGAAAACCAGCTGCAGTCATCATTGAGCCCGTCGCACGTGCGCTACTCAAGGCTGGGCTCAGCCCCAACGTAGTGACGGTGGGAAGCACGCTGATCGCCTGTGCAATCGTCCTCGTATTGGTGCCAACTGGGCATCTATTCTTGGCCGCGCTGCTCTCGGGTCTCGTCACCGCCTTCGACATGGTCGATGGGACGATGGCGAGGCTGCGCGGCGGCGGCACCACCTTCGGCGCAACCTTGGATGCCAGCTGCGATCGCATCACCGACGGCGTGTTGTTCAGCGTGATTCTATGGTGGCTCATCTATCAGAATCAGGCCCCGCAGCATGTGGTTATCGCAGCCTTCATCGTGCTGGTGTCCTCGCAGGTGATTTCTTATGTGAAGGCTCGCGCTGAGGCAGGCGGGATCAAGATTGTTGGCGGGCTCATTGAGCGGCCGGAACGGCTGATTCTCGGGCTGCTTGGCCTTGGGATGGCCGGGCTCGGCCTGCCATGGGCGTTAGTTGTTGCACTGTGGCTATTGGCAGTCGGATCACTGATCACTATTGTCCAACGTCTAATTATGGCCGCCCGTGATCCCATCGCAACCGAGTTTGTGGCGCCGCCAGCTGGTTCTAAGGAAGCGGCTTCATGACGCTGCTCGGAGCGCTTCGATCCAAAGACCCCGCTGCAGTTGGGTACATTGCCGCCTGGAAGTTTTTAGGACTACTCCCGAGCTCGGTTGTGCGCCAAGCCTTTGAGTTCAGCGCATCGCGGTTGGCGCGGCGGGAATCGGTTGTCGCGCAGTTGCGGCTGAACCTAGCACGCGTCGTGGGAGAAACCGCCGTCACGGAGCAGCTCGTGGCAGCAGCTATGCGTTCATATGCGCGCTACTGGGCGGAGGCCTTTCAATTACCGCGGCTTTCCCGACGTGCCGGACTCTCGCAGCAGCTAGAACGTGGCGTCACCGGTGCCCAGCACCTGGATGCTTCGCTCAGCGCGGGCCGGGGCGCTGTCATCGCACTGACACACTCAGGCAACTGGGATATGGCCGGCGTGTGGCTCGTCCATCATGTCGGCGGGTTCACCACTGTGGCCGAGCGACTCAAACCAGAGGTGCTTTTTGACGCTTTTGTGGAGTACCGCACCGCCCTTGGCTTCGAGGTAATTGGACACGAGGGCGATGGCGCACCTTTCGATCGTCTCAAAGCGGCTCTAGAACGAGGTGGCATTGTGTGTTTGTTGGGGGAGCGCGACCTTAAGCAGGCGGGCGTTCCTGTCCAGTTTTTCGGGGAGGAAACTACTTTCCCGGCAGGTCCCGCAGAGTTGGCACGACAGACCGGTGCAGCGCTGCATGTCGCGGATATCTACTTCACACCCGATGGCTGGGGACTCGGCATCTCCGCAGCGCTAGAGGTCAGCGACCTTGTTTCCACCACCCAAGACATTGCCACGCACTTTGAGCGTAATATCAAAGCCCATCCGGCGGATTGGCATATGCTGCAGCCGTTGTGGCTCAAAGATAGGCGTCGGAAATAGGAGGGAAGAGGCATGCGCATCGGACTCGTCTGTCCTTATTCCTTCGATGAACCCGGGGGAGTTCAGGCTCACATCCTTGACCTAGCCCATTACTTTATCGAGCAGGGCCACCAGGTATCTGTCATCGGACCTGCCGCGAATGACACCGAGCTCCCAGATTTTGTGGTGCGGGGAGGTCCCTCGGTAGCCGTGCCTTACAACGGCTCAGTCGCCCGACTTTCCTTAGGACCACGCGTTAGCAGACAACTCAAGAGCTTCATCAGCAACGGCAATTTTGATGTCCTCCACATCCACGAACCTAACGCGCCGAGCTATTCTTTGCAGGCGTTGAGCCTAGCTCAGGGGCCCATTGTTGCTACCTATCACGCCTCCGCTGCCGAATCTCTGTTGCTGAGGCTGGCGGCTGCTGGCTTACGCCCGTTGCTGGAGAAGATTCGCGGCGGTATCGCGGTGTCAGAAATGGCGCGGCGCTGGCAGGTCGAGCAATTGGGGGGAGACCCCGTGCTCATACCGAACGGGGTGCATGTAGGGAACTTTGCGGCAGATAGCACACCGGTCAACAGCCCCCTCGAGGTGGTTTTCCTGGGCCGGATTGATGAGCCTCGCAAAGGCCTCGACGTGCTGTTAGCCGCACTACCACTGCTCAGCCAGCCCCTGCATCTCACTGTGATTGGAGCGGGCGCTAGCCGAGATATTCCGAACGTGGACTTTGTGGGGAAGGTCAGCGAAGCAAAGAAGATCGAACTGTTGCGGCGGGCGGATGTCTATGTGGCCCCGAATACCGGCGGGGAGAGCTTCGGGATCGTCCTCGTAGAGGCTATGGCCGCTGGGGCAGTTGTCGTGGCCTCTGATCTTGAAGCTTTCCAAGATGTGCTGCAAGCGAAATCCGCTGAACCCTGCGGGGAGATTTTTCGCAACGGGGATGCAAGTGATTTAGCGTGCGTTTTGGATCGAGTGTTGGCGGAGGAGGGGCGTCGACAAACGCTGCGGGCGCGGGGCAGCATCCGGGCGCAGCGCTACGACTGGTCTCGGGTGGGCGCGGACATCCTGCGCGTCTATGAAACTGTTGCCGATGGTACCCCCGTCCGGTTGCGAGGTGCATCATGATGTGGCTACTCGCCATCCTTGTCACCGTCGTACTGACCTTCGCACTGGCGTGGATGTACTTCACGGCTCAACGGCTTAATCGCCTCCACATTCGTGTCGATGCCGCGCTGCATTCCTTGCATTCGGCCCTCGATCGACGCGCTGCCCTCATTGAAGCGCTTGACCCACAGGCCGCACCCTTGGCGCGAAACGCACAGCTCATTGGGCTCGAACCGCCGCTTTTCGACGACCGTGCCGCCGCCGAACGCGCCCTCATGGAAGCTACCACCAGCACGCACCCATCGATCGCGGACGCGGCCACGCGTGTGCAGCTTGCGCACCGCTTTTACAATGAAGCCGTCACTGATACCCGGGCTGTGAGAACTCGACCGCTGGTGCAAGCACTCCGGCTTGGCGGCACGGCTCGGCTTCCCGTGTACTTCGAATTGAAGTCTTAAGCTAGGGGATACTTCCCCTTGGCATTTAGATGCGTTTAACATGGGGTAAGTCGAAGATTTTGACTTGCAAATACAGGAGGCGGCACCGTCGTGACAAATAAGGAACCAGCACAGGGCACTGCTCGCGTGAAGCGCGGCTTAGCGGAAATGCTGAAGGGCGGTGTGATCATGGATGTGGTCACCCCTGAGCAGGCGAAGATCGCCGAAGACGCCGGCGCAACGGCTGTCATGGCCCTTGAGCGGGTACCAGCCGATATTCGTGCCCAAGGCGGCATCTCCCGCATGTCTGACCCGGACATGATCGAAGGCATTATCAGTGCAGTATCCATCCCTGTGATGGCAAAGGCGCGCATCGGCCACTTCGTGGAAGCGCAGGTGCTGGAGTCTTTGGGTGTGGACTTCATCGACGAGTCCGAGGTGCTCTCGCCAGCCGATTACAGCAACCACATCGACAAGTTCGATTTCACCGTGCCTTTCGTGTGTGGTGCCACCAACCTGGGTGAGGCACTGCGTCGTATCAACGAGGGCGCTGCGATGATTCGCTCGAAGGGCGAAGCAGGCACCGGTGACGTGTCCAATGCCGTCACTCACATGCGCACCATCCGCGCCGAGCTCAACCGCTTGAAGTCTATGGCCGAGGATGAGCTCTACGTGGCAGCCAAGGAGCTGCAGGCACCTTATGAACTCGTGCGCGAAGTCGCTGCGTCTGGAAAGCTCCCAGTCGTATTGTTCACCGCTGGTGGCATTGCCACCCCTGCCGATGCTGCAATGATGATGCAGCTCGGCGCCGAGGGAGTCTTCGTCGGCTCCGGCATCTTCAAGTCTGGCAACCCGGAGGCCCGCGCTAAGGCCATTGTTCAGGCAACCCAGAATTTTGACGACCCAGACACCATTGCTCGGGTTTCCCGCGGCCTGGGTGAAGCCATGGTCGGCATCAATGTCGACGATGAACCAGTACCTCACCGCCTGTCTGAGCGTGGCTGGTAGTTAGCAGCGCTAGCAAAGAGTCCGCCGTGCGGGCGGAGCTGAAACGCTCTCGTCCGTACGGCGGACTTTGTCCTTGCGGAACACTAGTTTCGCAGTGCTTCTAGCGGTGAGCCGAGTGCCAGCAAAATCGTGAAAAGGATGGCGATCAGGAGCAGGATTAGCACCGCAGCTAGCAGCGGGCGTCGCACAATCATCGCGAGGATCTTTTCAAAGAACCCCTGTGGCTTTTCATTCGTGTCTCGGAAGCGCCAAGGGGCGTCGATAAGCCCGGCCTTCTTCACGGAGTGCTCGAAAGGCACAGTGCAAAACGGAATCAGGGTACTGAGCAAGCCGGTGATGCCGCGGCGCGCGGGCCAGCGGTTATTGATCCAGAGCAGGATTGTCACTGCGCCAAAGCAGAGGAATGTGAAGCCGTGAATCGGCCCGGCGATGCGCACCCCTAACGCAGTGAGACCACTGTATTTGAGGGCCATGCCTCCTAAGAGCAGTGCCCAGGTGAGCATTTCGGCCGTTGCCAAGGATGCATAGAGCTTTTGAGGGGACATAGCGTTAGAGAGTACTGGAGCCGTAGTGTATTGGTTGAACAAGCGCAGTTTTTGCAGATGAACAAGGAGTGGCTAAGTGGCGGCGATTGCTGACGTCCTCAATCTCGAGCGAATTGACCGGGATATTTATCGTGGCCCAGTAGTGCCTACCGCATTTATCCGTACCTTCGGAGGCCAGGTAGCGGCGCAAGCGTTAGTGGCGGCCACTAGGACGGTGGAAGCAGATTTCAAAGTGCATTCCCTGCATGGGTACTTTGTAGCACCGGGTAAATCCGATCAGCCTACTACTTACCTGGTTGACCGCATTCGTGATGGCCGGAGCTTTTGTTCGCGTCAGGTGAAGGCCATGCAAGACGGGGAACCGAACTTCATCATGCAGGCGAGTTTTCATCGTCAAGGCGATGTCGGTATCGAGCACACCGATCGCATGCGCGATGTGCCGGATCCAGAAGACATTGTGGTGGATCCCGAAGCGATGAATCCACGCTCTCGGGCGCTGTTGACGGAATGGAGCGAGTGGGACATCCGGGTCGTGCCGGATACCGCTTTCGAGCACAATAAGTACACCCCCAGCCAGCAGGTGGTGTGGTTTAAGTCGAAAACGCCCCTTCCTGATGATGAAACATTCCATGTGTGCACCTTGGCTTATATGTCCGACATGACGCTGCTGCAGTCCGCACTTGTGCCGCACCCCGGAGTGGAGGTCATGCAAGCTTCGCTCGATCATGCCATGTGGTTCCTGCGTCCATTCCGTGCCGACGAGTGGCTGCTATATGACCAGACTTCGCCCTCTGCCTCCGATGGCCGAGCACTGACCCAAGGACGTATTTTTGACCAGAGTGGGCATTTGGTTGCCGTCGTAACGCAGGAGGGACTGACCCGCCTGCTCAAGCCAGGAACGACGCAGATTCCGATGAAAACCCTCAACTACGATGAAGGAAAATAGCGCAATGTTAATTGGTGTTCTTGCAGTACAAGGCGGTGTGGCAGAGCATCAGCGCATGCTGGATGAACTTGGCGTCCAATCTCGGCAAGTCCGCCGCACTGAACACCTGGCAGGGCTTGATGGCATTATCCTGCCGGGTGGCGAATCCACCACGATGTCTAAGTTGCTGGAACTGGGGGGAATGCTCGAACCGCTACGCCAGGCGCTGCGGGATGGGCTGCCCGCCTACGGGACCTGCGCTGGCATGATCTTATTGTCCAATGAAATCCTGGATACCCGCGCGGATGCACATAACCTGGGCGCCTTGGACATCACGGTTCGGCGCAATGCATTCGGCCGCCAGGTGGATTCCTTCGAGGCGGACCTAGATTTTCGTGGCATTGCGGGCAGCGTGCCAGCCGTCTTTATTCGCGCCCCGTGGGTGGAGCGAGTCGGGGAAGATGTGGAAGTACTCTCCCGGGTGCCTAGCGGGCCAGCGGAGGGGGCGATTGTAGCGGTGCGCTCTGGAAACGTGATTGCCACCTCCTTCCATCCGGAGGTTTCCGGGGACACGAGAGTGCATGCGTATTTCGCAGAGATTGTGGCGGCCGCGGGCCGGTCCGGTTAATTTTCTTCCCGCTCCTGCGCGTATACTTAGCAGCCAGCACGGGCACAGTGTGATGTGCGTTCCGACGAAAGGTTTGTAGGTATATGTCAGGCCACTCCAAATGGGCTACTACCAAGCACAAGAAGGCAGCAAACGATGCCAAGCGCGGTAAGGAATTTGCCAAGCTGATCAAGAACATCGAAGTTGCGGCCCGTACTGGTGGCGGTGATCCGTCAGCGAACCCGACTCTTGATGACATGATCAAGAAGGCCAAAAAGGCCTCTGTTCCTAACGACAACATCGAGCGCGCCCGCAAGCGTGGCTCCGGCGAAGAAGCTGGTGGCGCCGACTGGCAAACCATCATGTACGAAGGCTATGGGCCGAACGGCGTAGCAATGCTGGTTGAGTGTCTTACGGATAACCGTAACCGCGCTGCCACTGAGGTGCGTACTGCCTTCACCAAGAACAATGGCAACCTGGCGGAGTCCGGTTCCGTGTCCTACATGTTCACCCGCAAGGGCATTGTGTTGGTGAAGAAGAATGAGCTCAGCGAGGACGACGTGTTGATGGCGGTTCTGGACGCGGGTGCGGAAGAGGTCAACACCCTCGACGACCAGTTTGAAGTTGTCTGCGATGCTTCCGATATGACCGCAGTGAAGGAGGCGCTTGTCGACGCCGGTATTGATGTCGACGATTCCGACTCCGACTTCCGCGCCTCGGTGCTGTCCCCGCTGGACGCAGAGGGTGCCAAGAAGATCATCAGGCTCATTGATGCTCTCGAGGAATCCGATGATGTGCAGAATGTCTACACGAACATGGACTTGTCCGATGAGGTCTTGGCGCAGCTAGAAGACTAGCTCCTGGCGCTAGCGAAGGGGGAACCGGATGGTTCCCTCTTTTTTCATGCGTGGCGAGTCCACGTTTCGAAATTGTGTGCTATATAGTTGGTTGGGTAACAATAAGGGCCGAGGCAGGGAGAACCGTTGAGCGCTGGCATCCGGGTAATGGGGATTGACCCTGGGCTGACACGCTGTGGCCTTTCGGTGGTACAGTCCGGCCCTGGCCGTGCTGTGTACCCAATTTCCGTAGGGGTGGTGCGCACTCCCGCAGATGCCGAGCTGACGGAACGTCTGCTTCGACTTAGTACTGCGGTTCGGGAATGGATGACGGAGTATGAGCCGGACGTCATCGCTATTGAGCGCATCTTTGAGCGTGGCAATGTTTCCACAGTTATGCACACCGCCCACGCCGTCGGTGTGTTGGTGCTCGCCGCTGCAGAACGCGGCCTGCCGGTGCATATGTACACCCCCAGTGAGGTCAAGAAAGCCATTTCCGGCAACGGTCGAGCCGACAAGAAGCAGATGACCATCATGATTACTCGCATTTTAGGGCTCGCGGAGGCGCCAAAGCCCGCGGATGCTGCCGACGCACTCGCCCTTGCGGTCTGTCACTGTTGGCGTGCCCCTATGCTGGAAAGGCAGAAGATTACCGAAGAACAGATTGCACGCCAGCGTCGCGCTCAGAACGGCAAGCTGGGCCAAGCTAAGGCCAGCTTCAACGAACAACGTAGGCAGCGTCGCGTCGAGCACCCAACTATTTCACATTCCGCCGCCCATCCAAGGAGTAGCTCTTGATCGCATCGTTGAACGGAACCGTTGTCGCCATCGACTTGGGTGGTGCGGTGATTGAGTGCGGGGGAGTCGGCTACTACTTCATGGCCACCCCGCAGACCCTCGCGGAACTCAGGCGTGGTGAAACTGCTCGGGTGCTGACCACGATGACAGTTCGCGAAGACGCGATGAACCTCTATGGCTTTAGCAATAGCCAATCGCGCGAGATGTTCACTACGCTCCAAGGTGTTTCGGGGCTCGGCCCGCGTTTGGCCTTGGCCGTCTTGGCGATGTACTCCGTAGGAGAGATCGCAAACTACATCACGAGCGGTGATGCCAAGGGTTTGCAGCGCATCCCGGGCGTCGGCAAGCGCACCGCGGAGCGCATGATCGTAGATCTGAAAGACAAGGTCGCCGGCTTTGCGACGCCCGCAGCCGCCGAGAGCGTCGCGCCAGCGCCGACACACACCGCCAGCGCCGACATCGTTAGCGCGTTGCTCGGCCTTGGGTTTAGTGAAAAGGATGCCAGCGCTGCGGTCGATTACGTGCTCTCCGAGCACCCAGATGCGGACCGCTCTACCGCCTTGCGTCTTTCCTTGGCACATCTGGGGCGGAAGTAGGCCACCGTGTCAGACATTGAGAAGACAGAGTTTGCCCTGCCAGCCGATGTGGCAGCCAAAGCCGCCGGGCGTTCGGAGACATCCAGCATCGATGCGAAGCGACAGCATGGCGAATTTGATGTTGAGACGACCCTTCGCCCGAAAAGCCTGAACGAATTCATCGGCCAGCCGAAAGTGCGCAGTCAGCTCGACCTAGTGCTTACCGGTGCGAAGAATCGCGGGGTAGCACCGGATCATATTTTGCTTTCTGGACCACCCGGCTTGGGTAAAACCACCATGGCGATGATCGTGGCACAGGAACTTGGCGCTAGCTTGCGGATGACCTCGGGCCCCGCCTTGGAGCGGGCAGGTGACCTTGCCGCCATGCTTTCGAACCTGATCGAAGGCGATGTCCTGTTCATCGATGAAATCCACCGCATCGCGCGCCCAGCAGAGGAAATGCTGTACATGGCGATGGAGGACTTCCGAATCGACGTGATCGTGGGCAAAGGGCCGGGCGCGACATCGATACCTTTGGAGATCGCACCGTTCACCCTCGTGGCCGCCACCACGCGTTCGGGCATGCTCACCGGACCGCTGCGGGATCGTTTCGGTTTTGTCGCTCAGATGGAGTTTTATAACGACGCCGATCTTACGAAGGTGGTGACTCGCGCAGCCAGCATCCTGGGTGTGTCCATCGACGCGGAAGCAGCGAGTGAGATTGCCTCTCGTTCCCGTGGCACTCCGCGCATCGCCAACCGTTTGCTCCGTCGCGTCCGCGATTTTGCTGAGGTGCACTCGGATGGGCACATCGACATGGGGGCTGCGAAGGCGGCGCTTATTGTGTTCGATGTTGACGAGCTGGGTCTGGATCGACTTGACCGGGCCGTCCTCGATGCCCTTGTGCGTGGTCACGGTGGCGGCCCCGTCGGTCTGAATACGTTGGCCGTTGCTGTGGGAGAGGAACCCGGCACCGTGGAAGAGGTATGCGAGCCCTTCTTGGTGCGGGCGGGCCTCATTGCGCGGACAGGGCGCGGTCGCGTTGCGACGGCCACAGCCTGGCGACATCTGGATCTGGAACCGCCGGCAGATGCCATTGGCGGCTACAGCACCCTAGGCTAAGCGCAGCATGTCCTAAGGGGTGTCGCAGCGGTTTTTTATTGCTATGACGTAGCATGAAGCGTCGGACTATTTTCTATCTCCGGCCACAACTGCTGATTGTGGTGGTGGCCGAACTAAAAGGAGAACCTTAGTGTCTAGCAGTTCAGGGTGGCCAGCACGGAGTCGCACGTGGCCGAAGCAAGCAATTGGCTTGTTCGTACTGGTCCTGCTTGCCGTGTACGGGCTGGTGATGTTCACAGGCGATCGATCCCTCAATCCAAAGCTGGGTATTGATCTACAGGGTGGCACCCGCGTGACCCTGGTTCCCCAAGGAACAGAACCCACCCAAGAACAGCTCGCCCAGGCGCGGTTGATTCTGGAAAACCGTGTGAACGGCATGGGTGTGAGCGGTGCAAACGTGGTAACTGATGGCAATACTTTGGTCATCACGGTACCCGGTGAAGACACCAGCCAGGCGCGTGCGCTCGGACAGACCTCGCAGTTGTTGTTCCGCCCTGTAGCCCAGCCCGGCACTCCTGACCCGGCACAGGTGTTGGATGTTGGCGCACAGATGGCTAACCGCTGGGTAGAAAAAGGCGTTCTCAAGCCTGAGCAGGCCAATCAGTCGCTCAAGGCCTTGGTAGATTCTCTCAATCAGAGCCTGCCGGAAGGGCAAGCGCCCTATGATGCAAAGACCGTTACGGCATCTGCTCCAGCAGAGCCCGCGAACTCGGTAGAGGCTACGAAGCGCCGTCAAGAGATCACGGAGATGTTGCGTGGCGATCGCCAGAGTGAGGATGCGAATCTGCAGTTTGCGGCCGCCTCCCTGATTCAGTGCGGCGAGGAGCTCGATCCTTTGGCTGGTTCAGATGATCCGGCTAAGCCCTTTGTTACCTGTGACGCAACGGGCCAGAAGTACATCCTGGAGCCTGCTCCGCTACTGGTCGGGGAGCAGGAAGGCGGCAAGCGCCTGACGGGCAATGAGATTGATGCCAGTAAGCAAATTGCTGGCGGTTTGAATCCACAGACCAGTCAGATGGAAATCAATTTCTCCTTCAAATCCGAAGGCGCGGAACAAGGTGCCGCAACCTGGGCGCGGGTGACCCAGGACTACCTGCAGCGTCAGGTGGCCATCACTCTCGACTCCGCCATCATCTCCGCCCCAGTGATTCAGAGTCCCACACCGGCTGGATCCGCAACCTCCATCACTGGTGACTTCTCTGAACAAGAGGCCCAGGAGTTGGCGAACAACCTCAAATATGGCGCGCTGCCGCTCAGCTTCGCCGGTGAAAACGGGGAACGTGGTGGCACCACCACCACAATTCCAGCATCATTGGGCACGGCTTCGCTCAAGGCCGGTCTGATCGCCGGATTAGTTGGCTTGATCGCCGTGGCACTGTACGCGCTGGCTTACTACCGCGTATTCGGCGTGTTGGCCATGTTCACCCTGGTTGCCTCTGGCCTCCTGGTGTACGGTTCCCTGATTCTGCTCGGTCGCTGGATCGGCTACTCGCTGGATCTCTCAGGTGTGGCCGGGTTGATCATTGGTATCGGAACCACAGCGGACTCCTTTGTGGTGTTCTACGAGCGCATCAAGGACGAGATCCGCGAGGGCCGCACTTTCCGCTCTTCGGTGCCACGCGCGTGGGATTCTGCTAAGCGCACCGTACTGACCGGCAACTTTGTCTCATTGATCGCTGCCGTTGTCTTGTACATCCTGGCTGTCGGCGAGGTGAAGGGCTTCGCGTTCACCTTAGGCCTTACCACGGTGTTCGACCTGTTTGTGACGTTCTTGCTGACTGGGCCGTTAGTCATCCTCGCTTCTCGGAAGCGATGGTTTGCTAACCCTTCCGTGAACGGCCTGGGCGCGGTCACGAAGGTTGCGGATAGGCGTCGAGAAGCAGGCGAACTGGATGAACAGTACAAGGTAGAGGAGAAGATCTAATGAGCAAGGGAACACTCGGCCGCCTCTACACCGGCGAAGGCGGCATCGATTTCATTGGCCGCACCAAGCTCTGGTACAGCATCACCGCCGCCGCCTTGGCTATCAGCATCCTGTTGATCGCTATTCGTGGTTTCTCCCTCGGTATCGACTTCGAGGGTGGCACGAAGATGAATATGCCAGACGCTGGCTACAGCATTGAGCAGGTAGAAGAAGTCTTTGATGGTGCCACCGGAATTAACCCGGAGCTCGTGCAAGTTGTCGGTGCCGGCGATTCCCGCATGGTGGAGATCAACTCAGAGCGGCTGACCGAGGAACAAATCTCCGCGGCGCGCAGTGCGCTCTTCGAGAAGTTCCAGCCGAAGGATCAGACGGGCGCCGCAACACCGGACGCGGTCGGTGACTCCACCGTCTCCGAATCCTGGGGATCCACCATCACTAACCGCATGCTGATCTCCATGGTGGCGTTCTTGGTGCTCGTATTCATCTACATCATGATCCGCTTTGAACGCGACATGTCCATCGCTGCCATCGCAGCGCTGTTGGTGGACATCGTAGTGATCTCGGGAATCTACTCCCTCGTTGGCTTCGAGGTAACGCCGGCTACGGTGATCGGCCTGCTCACGGTGCTGTCCTTCTCGCTGTATGACACCGTGGTGGTCTTTGACAAGGTTAAGGAAAACACCGCCGGTTTCGAGGGCTCGCGGCGCAGAACCTACGCCGAACAAGCAAACTTGGCCGTCAACCAGACCGTCATGCGTTCTATTTCCACCACAATTATTTCAGCGCTACCGATCATCGCGTTGATGATCGTCGCGGTGTGGATGATGGGCGTAGGTACGCTAAAGGACCTCGCTTTGGTTCAGCTGATCGGCGTTGTGGAGGGCGCACTATCCTCCGTGTTCCTGGCTACTCCGATCCTGGTGAGCCTCAAGCGTCGCCAAAAGAAGATGCGGGCGCACGAGCAGTCGGTTCTTGAGCTGCGCGCTGGCAAAGCTGACCATGGCATTGAACCAGAAGCGCAACCTGTGGCAGCCCACAAGGTGGCTTCCGTGGCGGCCCCTGCTTCGGATATTAATCCGGTGGGGGAGAAGAAAGGCAACGGTCGCACCTGGCGCCCGGGGGAATAACTGCCCCTAACACAGCAAGCCGGCGGGTTCACACGAGGTGGACTCGCCGCTCGCGTTTCATCCTCCGCGCGCTAAGCTCCGATGAACTGGGTGGAGGAAGTTTTGTGACGTGGCAGCACTATACTGAAGGCGGTCAAGATGCGATCGAACTCTAAGGAATTCATGTTTGGGTGGAAAGCTTTTGTCCGAGGCACGCAACAGCGTGCGCGGCGTCGCGCCACGGTTGCTGCTTTAACCGTGGCAGCAACTACGCTCGCGAGCTGTACACAAGGGCTTCCAGGCGCCGCTATTGACCACTTCGGCTATGCAGTCGGATCACCGCTGCTCACCACGAATGCACAAACAATCGTCGGTGCCTCCACCAATAGCGATCTGCTCGGCGGCAAGCTATTCCCGCCGGTATTCATCACCGGTCCCAACGGCCAAATGATCCCCAACCGGGATTTAGCAACTGCGCAATTATTGCCGGGTGCACACACCCAGGTCGTGTATACGATCAACGCGGAGGCGCAGTACTCCGACGAGAAGCCAATCACCTGCACCGACTTTCTACTCGCTTATAAGGCCGGAGCCAATCCGAGCCTGTTCGACTCCAACGCGCCGCTGATGACGCAAGTAGAGAAATTGGACTGTGAACCGGGGGCGAAGAAATTCACCGTCACTTTCAAGGAGAACATGGGCGCGCGTTGGCGACAGCTCTTCGGCCCAGGCACCGTTGTGCCAGCTCATGCTGTGGGGCATCGTCTGGGGCTGGACGAACAGAAGCTCGTATCCTTGTTGCAAGCCAATAATCCCGCCGCGTTGATGCCGGTGGCCACCGTGTGGAATCAGGGTTTCAGCCTGAAAGAATTCGACCCGGAGCTGCAAGTCTCTGCGGGCCCTTACCGTATTGAATCTGTGGGGGAAAGCGGCGAGGTGCAATTAGTACGCAATGAGAACTTCCATGGCGATTCCGCCAACCTCGAAAGAATCATGGTGTGGCCACAGAACGCTGACCTTAACGCAGCCAATGAGACGGGCAGTCTGGAGATCGCGGACCTGGTTGGGGTAAAGGACGTGCCGTGGGTTAACCGGGATGATCCGAGGAACCGCTTCAAAGTCGAGTACGCAGCAGGGCATATGACTGAGCTGTTGTCCCTGGCCAATGTTGGTGTCTTTGCGGATGCAGAAAGCAGGCGTGCCTTCGCCGCCTGCATTAATCGCAGCGATATTGCAGCGATCTCCTCCGCGGAATCAGGGGTAGAAGTAACCCCGGTAGCCACCCGGCTGACCACGGCTACTGATCCCGTTAACACACAGTTGAAATCCTTGATCGAAGAGAAGAACAATACTGATCTAGGGCAGGCAGAAAGGTTGCGTGGTCAGACTATTCGGATTGGTTACACCGGCCCAGACCCACGCAAGCAGGCTATGGTGGCCGCGATCGCTTCCTCCTGCGCACCTGCGGGTATCAACGTGGTTGATGCGTCTTCAGAGGGGGCGTCCTTGGGGGATGTCGGTCGGATGGAAGATTACCCAGGAGGTCAGCGAGAATTCGCCGGCGAGCTGGATGCTTTCCTGTACGCCGTAGACCCGCACCAAGGCTACGGCCATGTGGATGGCGGGCTTGATGACGTCGAAAAGCTGCGGGCGACCGAGCAGCAGCTGTGGGATGAGTCGGACACAGTTCCGCTGGCCGCGCAGCCACGCACTATTGTTTATGACAATCGCATCGCGAATGTGGTGCCGAATACCTCTTCCTCCGGCATCGGCTGGAATATGGAGCGTTGGGTAGAAGGGAAATCGAAATGACCACCAAATATAACTCCGCCCGCGAGGCCTTAGCAGACCTAGTGCGGTTGGTACCGGATTTCCCTGCCGAAGGGGTGCTCTTTGAGGACCTGACGCCCGTATTGGCTAGTGCAGCGGGCTTCAGCGTGATTGTCGACGAGCTAGCTGCGGCAGCGGAAGACATGGGCGCTGAGTTGATTGGTGGTTTGGATGCTCGCGGTTTTCTGCTCGGCTCGGCTGTTGCCTATAAGCTCAAGCAGGGCATTCTTGCGATCCGCAAACAAGGCAAGCTGCCGCCACCGGTACACCGCCGTGAGTACAGCTTGGAATATGGCACCGCAGCGCTGGAGATCCCTGCCAGCGGCATCGAAATTGCAGGCAAGAAGGTGGTGCTTGTCGACGACGTCCTCGCCACCGGCGGTACCTTGGTGGCCGCGCGCGATCTGCTGGAAGAATGTGGCGCGGAAGTCATCGGATACGTTGTCGTGCTGGAAGTACCTGGTTTGGGCGGAAGGGAACGCCTTGGTGATACCCCCGTCGTGGTGCTGGGTGAAGAATAGCCCTTTTGGCAAAGCCCACCGGTTGTGATGGGTAGCATAGAAGGACAAGCACGAAGGGGCAGGACATGGCTGAGCGTAAGCAACAAAAGCAGCAAGTGAACATGCGGAGCATGTCAGCCCGATTGGCGCGCAGTCTCACGGGTGGTCGCGCAAAAGTGGATCCGATTTTGGAGCCGCTGCTGAGCATTCACCGGCAGTTCCATCCCAAAGCTGATGCGGCGCTATTGCAGCGGGCCTATAACACCGCTGAGCTTCTCCACGAGGGGGTGTTCCGTAAATCTGGCGACCCTTATGTGACGCACCCGCTGGCTGTGGCGACAATCGCCGCTGAGATCGGCATGGACACCACGACGCTGGTGGCGGCATTGTTGCACGATACTGTCGAGGACACCGACTACTCCATTGCAGACCTCACCGCTGAGTACGGCGAAGAGGTCGCGCGGCTTGTCGACGGCGTGACCAAACTCGACCGGGTCGCCCTCGGGGCCTCCGCGGAAGCGGAGACGATCCGGAAGATGATCGTGGCCATGAGCCAGGATCCCCGTGTCTTGGTGATCAAGGTTGCTGACCGGCTACACAATATGCGCACAATGCGCTTTCTGCCTCCGGAGAAGCAGGCGAAGAAGGCCCGACAAACGCTGGAGGTAATTGCGCCGCTAGCACACCGTTTGGGTATGGCCTCAGTGAAGTGGGAGCTAGAAGACCTCTCCTTTGCGATCCTCTATCCGAAGAAGTACGACGAGATTGTCCGCTTGGTCGCAGATCGAGCGCCCTCACGTGACCGCTACCTCTCCGAGATTATCGATTCTGTCTCCGGCACTTTGAAAGACAACCACATCGACTCGGAGGTGGCCGGACGGCCGAAGCACTACTGGTCGATCTACCAGAAGATGATCGTGCGGGGTCGTGATTTTGATGAAATCTTCGATCTCGTGGGCATTCGTATCCTGGTGGACAATATCCATGATTGTTACGCTGCTATCGGCGCCGTTCATGCGCTTTACTCGGCAATGCCGGGCCGTTTTAAGGACTATATTTCTGCACCGCGTTTCGGGGTCTACCAGTCCTTGCACACCACCGTGATCGGCCCCGGGGGTAAACCGCTCGAGGTGCAGGTGCGCACCCATGAGATGCACTACAACGCCGAGTTCGGTATTGCGGCCCACTGGCGCTACAAGGAAACTAAGGGCAGCCACAGCGGGGAACAAAACGAGGTCGAACAGATCGCCTGGATGCGCCAGTTACTGGATTGGCAGAAGGAAGCCGCCGACCCTAACGAGTTCCTCGATTCTCTGCGTTATGACCTGAGTACCAAGCAGATTTTTGCCTTTACCCCTAAGGGCGACGTGGTGAACCTGCCGGTCAATTCCACCCCCGTGGATTTCGCCTACGCCGTACACACCGAGGTCGGGCACCGCTGTATCGGTGCCAAGGTAAACGGGAAGCTGGTGGCGCTGGAATCCACCCTCAAATCTGGGGACAGGGTGGAAATTTTCACTTCCAAAGATCCTGCGGCCGGTCCGAGCCTGGATTGGCAGAAGTTCGTGGTGTCACCGCGCGCCAAGGCTAAGATCCGGCAGTGGTTTGCCAAAGAGCGTCGTGAAGTCTCTCTGGAGGCTGGTAGGGATGCTCTGGCGGTGGAAATCCAGCGGGGCGGAATGCCACGGCATCGCTTGTTTAATGCGCACTCTATGAAGGAAGTCGCCGCTGTCCTGAATTATCAGGATGTAGACGAGCTTTACACAGCGATTGGCGATGGTCGCGTTTCGGCCAAGAGCGTCATTGACCAGCTCACCGCTTACTTCGGTGATGATGAAGACGCTGAGGATGTCCTTGTTTCTCGGACTCCCTTTAATGAGTTGGTGGGCGCAAAGAACGCGGCGCGTGATAACGCCGGTGCAGTTGGTTCCGGCATCCTCGTTGAAGGTAGCCCGGACGTGGCCGCCAAGCTCGCAAAGTGTTGTATGCCGGTGCCGGGTGATGAGATCTTCGGCTTCATCACCCGCGGCGGCGGAGTGTCGGTGCACCGTACTGATTGCACCAACGCCACCAACCTATTCGAGGAAAAGGAGCGCGTAGTCAGCGTTTCCTGGAGCACGGAAAACAAGAGCGTATTCTCCGCAAACTTGCAGCTAGAAGCCCTCGATAGGAGCGGACTGCTCGTAGATATTACCCGTGTGATTAACGAAGAACGCCTCACCACCACGGCAATGAATATTCACACTTCCGATGACCGCGTCGCCGTCGCACGCTTCACTTTTGAGGTCTCCGACACCAAACAGCTCGGCTCGGTGATGGGAAGAATGCGCAACCTGGAGGGCGTGTTCGATGTCTACCGCCTTACCTCCGGCGGCTAGCTGCGCAAGATACAGCAGGCACACAGCACAACGGCCCGCGGAGAATGTTCTTCTCTGCGGGCCGAATAGCGGAAAACTTACATCTGGAAGCTCTTCATCAGGCGACCGATGTTGTTGTTGATGGTAACGAGGGCACCGAAGAGGGCGCCAACACCGGTGACGATGGTGATGATTTCCTTGAACTTCTCAGCGCCGGTCATCTCCTGTGGCTTGCCATCTTCGTCCTTCTTGATGAAGAAATCAGAAGAAAGGCCTGCAAAGTCGGTGTCGGAAGAACCGGAGTTGGTGCTGGAATCCGCGGTAGGAGCGGCTGGAGCTGGGGTCTCTTCTGCCATTGCTGGGGCAGTGAGGGAAGCGGTGGAGATTGCAGCTGCGGCGATCGTCGCAGTGATGGCCTTGCGGGAGATAAGCTTCATGAGTTTTCCTTTACGTCTAAAGAAGCGGTGAACCTTTAAACAGCGTAATCTGGCCTGCGGTTTCGCGCAACAGGTTGCCTGTAGTTTTTCAGCCCCATCAGCTCTCAAGTTGAGCGCGGCTAGGGGAGTGCTGTAACAGGCGGAGACCAGCTCACCTGTGAGAATATTGCTGAGCCTAGCCGGGTGGCCGGAAAGATGGATCCTCCCAGCCAGGCTATCGTTACCAAGTCGTTAATAGGCCTTGGTAAGCATGTGACTAATGTTATCCGAGTGCTGCCTTGGTGATGCGTACTTCCGCTGCCGGAGCGCCATCCGTAGCACCATCTGCAGTGCCCTTGGCCCCAATCTGATCCAGGGTGCTCAGGCCCGCATCCGAGATCTGTCCAAAGTAGGTGTAGTTGGCAGGCAACGGGGAATCTTGGTAGTTGAGGAAGAACTGGGAGCCATTGGTGTCAACGCCAGAGTTTGCCATCGCAATGGAGCCGCGTGGGTAGAGCACCTGTGGTGCCTCGGGCATTTCGTCAGTCGGGTATTCATTGGCGAATTGGAAGCCAGGACCACCGGCACCAGTTCCGGAAGGATCACCACACTGCAGAACGAACAAGCCGCTAGTAGTGATGCGGTGGCAAATGGTGTCATCGTAGAAGCCATTATATGCAAGATGTTCGATAGCGTTCACGGTACAAGGAGAAGCAGCGCGATCGAGTTCCATGCCGATCGGGCCGGCGGAGGTCTCCAGGGTGAGGTTCACCTTGCCGGTGGTTTTGACCCCAGTGGTATTCGTCGGCAGGGCAACTTCTTTAGCAGGCGTGCCCTGTGGCGTGTAAGTGCAATCAACCGTCTCTGGCAGCGCAGTGGCACGCTGCATCGCCAGTGGCTTAACCTCCGGTGTCTGCGAGGTGGACTCCTGCGCACTGGTTTCTTTCTGCTCCGTGCCACGCGTAGCGGCAAACCAAATACCGCCGACCAGTGCCAGGATCACTGCCGCAGCCATCACAATCACTCCCAGTGGTTTGGTCTTTTCGGCGCGCTCTCGGCGCTTCAGCTCGCGGTCGAGGTTCTGCATCGCTTCGACGCGACGCTCCTTGTTAGAAGTCACTTGTGCCTTTGCTTTCCGTTGGTTACTCGGTCAAATGCGTATTGATTCTACTGCACTGGATACCCGTGCTTGCGGGTAGGCGCGCTGCCAATTGACGTCGAAAAGCATGCGGAGCGGTGAAGTTGGTTAGGGTAGGGGGCATGGAAATCATGGGATTTGCCGCTGGTCCGTTCCAGACGAACTGTTATATCTGGTCGAACGAAGGTCGATGCGTGATCGTTGATCCAGGTATGCACGCGCATGAGCGCGTAGTAGAAACGATCGACGAAGGCGGGTGGGATGTCGAAGCCATCCTCCTCACACATGGCCATATCGATCACACTCGTGATGCCGGATCACTGGCTGCTAGGTACAACGTGCCCGTCTATATTCATCCGGACGATGAATTCATGTTGGACAAGGGGGCCGGAGTCAGCGCGGAAACACGCCAGCTTTTCGACGCCGAGAACATGACCCCTATCGCCGACCTGCGGTCGCTCAATCACGCAGACACCGTTTCGATGGCAGGGGTGGACTTTGAGGTCCGCCATGCACCAGGGCATTCCCCAGGCTGCGTGTTGCTGGTGAACACTCATTCGCATGTGTGTTTTGCCGGAGATGTGCTATTTAAGGGCTCAATCGGAAGAACTGATCTGGAATTTTCAAAGCATAGTGACATGCTCACCAGCCTGCGGGAGCAAGTGCTCACCCTCGATGACCAGTTGCATGTACTGCCTGGCCATGGCCCAGCCACCACAATTCGTGCTGAGCGCACTAACAACCCCTTCCTGCTACAACTGCGGTAGCACAGGGTAAAGTTTTCACTCGTGAGTGATGCAAAGAAATTCCAGCCATTTTCTGCGCCGAAGGGCGTGCCGGACTACGTGCCACCGGTATCCCCGGAGTTCCTAGCCGTTCGGAATGGTTTCGCCCATCAGGCGCAGTTGGCTGGTTACGAGCACATTGAACTCCCGATCTTTGAGGAGACGGGTCTGTTTGCGCGCGGCGTCGGTGAATCTACCGACGTAGTGTCCAAAGAGATGTACACCTTTGCCGATCGTGGCGACCGCTCGGTAACGCTGCGTCCCGAGGGCACCGCGGGCGTGATGCGCGCAGTGATCGAACACGGCCTGGATCGTGGCGCGCTGCCGGTCAAGTTGACTTATGCCGGGCCGTTCTTCCGCTATGAGCGCCCGCAGGCCGGACGCTATCGCCAGCTGCAGCAGGTTGGTGTGGAAGCCATTGGCGTGGATGATCCCGCCCTGGACGCCGAAGTAATCGCCTTGGCTGATCGCTGTTTCCGTTCCATCGGTCTCAGTGGCTTCCGCCTGGAGCTCACCAGTCTGGGCGACGATACCTGCCGTCCCGCATATCGTGAGAAGCTCCAGGAATTCCTGTTCCGGCTCCCGCTGGATGAGGAAACTCGTCGTCGCGCTGACATTAATCCTTTGCGCGTGCTGGATGATAAACGCCCAGAGATGAAGGAAATGCTGGCCGAGGCACCGCTGATGCTGGATCACCTCTCGGCCGATGCGCGGGCACACTTCGAAACCGTGCTGGGCATGCTGGATGACATGGCGGTGCCGTATCAGATCAATCCACGCATGGTGCGCGGTTTGGACTACTACAACAAGACCACCTTCGAGTTCGTCCACGATGGCCTCGGCGCCCAGTCCGGCATCGGCGGCGGCGGGCGTTACGACGGCCTGATGGCCCAGCTTGGTGGCCAAGAACTCTCTGGCGTCGGTTTCGGACTCGGCGTCGACCGGGCGCTGCTTGCTCTAAAGGCAGAGGAAAAGCAGGCTGCTTCGGGTTCCCGGGTATCGGTTTATGGTGTCGCCATGGGTGCCGATGCCAAGCGACGCATGGTGCAGCTCATCAATGAACTCCGCGTCGCGGGTATTTCTGCGGACATGTCCTACGGCGATCGTGGACTGAAGGGCGCTATGAAGGGCGCGGATCGGGCTGGCGCAGCTTATGCGCTCGTGCTCGGTGACCGCGAACTGGCGGCCGGCACTATCGCCCTGAAGGATTTGGCCGAGCACAGCCAAGAGGATATCGCTGTGGACGGTGTCGTCGATAAGCTGCGCGCCCTGCTTGGCTAGTTAGCAGGATGTCAGGTTCACCGGCATCCCGATCTGGATTGCGAGGCCTCCCAGGGAGGTCTCCTTGTACTTGCTCATCATGTCTCGACCTGTGTCTGCCATGACTCGGATGCAGTCGTCCAAGGAGACGTGATGCACGCCGGTGCCCAAGTTGGCCAGTCGTGCTGCGTTAATCGCTTGGACCGCGGCGATGGCGTTGCGTTCAATGCATGGAATTTGCACCAGTCCACCGACGGGATCGCATGTCAGTCCTAGGTTGTGTTCGAGGGCGATTTCAGCAGCGTTGATGGCTTGTTCCGGGGTGCCACCCAAGAGCTCTGTGAGGGCCGCTGCGGCCATTGCCGCGGCGGAGCCGACCTCGCCTTGGCAGCCAACCTCCGCGCCGGAAATAGAGGCGTTTTCTTTAATAATGACGCCGATAGCGCCGGCGGTGAGCAGGAATTCTCGGGCCCGGGACCTGGTAAATTCTGGCAGGAAATCCCGCGCATAATGCATCACTGCCGGGATGATGCCGGCTGCGCCGTTGGTAGGCGCGGTGACGACGCGTCCCCCGGCAGCATTTTCCTCATTAACGGCAAGCGCATAGAGATTGACCCACTCCATTGCCCCGAATGCATCCGGGGTGGTATTGGAGTTGGTGCGCAACAAATGCTGGTAGATGCCAGGTGCACGGCGCTCTACTTCAAGGCCACCCGGCAAAATACCGGTGGTAGAGATGCCAGCGCTGACACAGGCGCGCATGGTGTCCCACACGCGGTCGAGGTGCTCCGCGACTTTCTCGGCGCCGTGGAGTTCTGCCTCGTTAGCGGCCATGATCTCGGCGATGCTTTTGCCGGAGCGATGACACAGTTGGAGCAAGCGCGCCCCAGAAGTGAAGTAGTAGGGAATCGTGGAGGCGCGATTGGTAGTAGCAACACCGGCTCCGAGACCGGCCGGTCCGTGTTGGGCGCGGTACTCCTTACTGGACAGGATAAAACCACCCCCAACGGAGAAGTAGGTCTCGCTGCTGTTGCCGCAGTGGAAGACAAGCGCATTGGGGTGTTCTGCCAGTGGTTCGATCTCAAAGCTGATTTCGTAGCTGGCCCCGTTGGGTAAAGTACCGGTCGTGGGGATGATGTCGCCATAGGCAGGAGAGGCATCGACAGGAATTGATTCTGGGCTGTAGCCCATCAGCCCCATCAAGACGGCGCGATCGGTGCCATGGCCCTTGCCAGTTGCGGCAAGAGAGCCACGCAGCTCGACGACAATGTGCGTGGCAGGTTCCCCAGCATCCTCCAAGAGCTGTATAAACCTGGCTGCTGCCCGCATAGGTCCAACAGTGTGCGAGGAGGACGGCCCGATGCCGACGCTGAACAAATCAATCGCGCTGATAGTCATAGCCGGAATTCTAGTTGTAGCGGCTGAGGAAATCAGCAAAAGACCCAGCTGGGATGTCGCTGGCATTACCAGCCACGGACGAAGGTCCGCCGAGCCCGCCAACGGACCCACTAGTTAACACCACGGTGTCTGCCAGTTCCCGGGCTCCTTGAGCGATACGACTGCCAAGGTCTTCACTACCGCCGAAATCCTCCGTCGCTGCAAAAATTGCCGTCGGCATGGTGCGGGCGCGAAGGTAACTAAACAGTGGTCGCATGGCGTGCTCGAGCGCTAGCGAATGGCGTGGGGTGCCAGCTGTTGCGGCGAGGAGTACGGGTTTGTGCTGCAGAGCATCCTTGTCTAGGAGGTCAAAGAACGTCTTGAATAGCCCGGAATAGCTGGCGCTGAAGATTGGGGTGACTGCTATCAGCGCATCGGAATCCGCGACGCTTTCCTGGGCGGCAAGGAGCTGAGCGGGGGTAAAACCGGGGGAAGTCAGTGACTGCGCCAGCTCTACTGCGAGGTCGCGGAGCTCGATGTGTTGGAGTGCTGCGCTTTCGCCGCGGGCGGATACTGCCGTGGTGACCGCACCGGATATTTGCTCGGCAAGGTTTCGGGTCGCGGAAGGAGAAGACAGACCCGCGCTCAAGACGACCAATTTGTGCATTAGTTTTCCTTTCCAGGCATCACACTAAAGTGCGGGGAATCTGGATGCGCGCGGAGTGTGGCGTGGGTTGGCGGATCTGATGGTACGTGCTCGGGCCGTCGAGCTTCCATGCGGCGGCGGAGTTCCGGAACGATGTCGCGGCCTAGGATTTCGATCTGCTCCAGGACCGTCTCTAGTGGCAGGCCCGCGTGGTCGATCAAGAAAAGTTGCCGCTGATAGTCCCCAACCCAATCAGCGAACTGTATGGTGCGTTTGATGACCTGCTCTACCGTGCCAACGGTCAGCGGAGTGACCTCGGTGAATTCCTCTAGTGATGGGCCGTGGCCGTACACGGGGGCATTATCAAAGTAGGGGCGGAAGGTCTGCTTTGCGGCAGCTTCGGACTCGCCGACAAAGATCTGCCCGCCGAGTCCAACGATTGCCTGGTCGGCGCGGCCGTGCCCGTACTTTTCAAAGCGACGTCGGTAGGAGTGCACCATCTTGGCCGTGTGTTCCTTATTCCAGAAGATGTTGTTGTGGAAGAAGCCGTCGCCGTAGAAGGCCGCCTGCTCCGCGATTTCAAGAGATCGAATGGAGCCGTGCCAGACAAAAGGTGGAACGCCGTCGAGCGGGGCGGGCGTGCTGGTATAGCCCTGTAGCGGGGTGCGAAACTCGCCCTGCCAGTTGACTACTTCTTCGCGCCACAGTCGGCGCAGTAGGTGGTAGTTCTCAATGGCTAGGGGGATGCCCTTGCGGATGTCCTTCCCGAACCAGGGATAGACCGGACCAGTATTGCCACGCCCCATTATCAGGTCAACTCTGCCACCAGCGAGGTGCTGCAGGAATGCAAAGTCTTCTGCAATTTTCAGCGGATCATTCGTAGTGATCAGCGTGGTTGCAGTGGAAAGGATCAGATTTTCGGTCTTCGCTGCTATAAACCCGAGGTGTGTGGTGGGGGAAGAAGGAACGAAAGGCGGATTATGGTGTTCACCGGTGGCGAATACATCAAGCCCAACTTCTTCTGCTTTCAGTGCGATAGCCGTCATTGCTTGAATGCGCTCGGCTTCGGTGGGGGTTTCCCCGGTGGTGGGATCGGTGGTGACGTCACCGATGCTAAAAATTCCGAACTGCATGCTTCCTCATTTCACTTATTGTTGTAGCGTCAACAATAAGTGTTAGTGGGAATCTTGTCCACCAGGTTGTTCGTTGTACAGCGCCGCGTGGAGGAGTGATAAATCTGATCGGCCGATGGCGCGCAGCGGAGTTTCATGCGGACGCCCGGTTTCGGTGATGAGTCCAAATTGTGCGCTATCCGGGTGCATGAGCTTGGCTACCGCACTGGTCGCGGATGTATCCCTGCTGAAGAACTCCACGTGTTCGCTGTGTTCCGCATATTTCAGTGCATCGGCAACAGTTTTTGCATCCAGGCGATTGTCGTCGTCAAGGTCATTTGCCACCCAGCGCGCGATCGTATTGGTGGTGAGCAGCCCTGCGAATTTTCCGTCGTGGTAAAGCGGAAACTGGGAAATGTTGCTCTGCTGAATCAAGCGCAAGGCTTCCAGGATGCTGTCAGTGGGAGAGAGATGTTGCACTGGCTTGGGGCCGAGGATTTGGAGCGCGGTAACTGGTGCGACGAGTGCATCTCTAATGGCGCTCAGGGTGCTGATCGCATCCTCGCGGGGATCTGCGATCGGCTCACCGTCGACGAAACTGCCGTGCACAATGGCGTTGCGGAGCTCGGCACACTCTTGCAGGATGTTGGATTGTTGCTCTGTAACGAGCTGTTTGCGTGCGGCAAGGCGAACCATCCACGCAAACCCGTCTGAGTTTTTAGCTTTGAGGGTGGTGCGTAAGTGGGCTTCAATGTCATTGAAGAAAGCCAGGAATGTGGTTGCACGAGACGTCATTCCTCAATGCTATGGCAAGTCCCAGGGTGTAGCCCGGCCAAGAAAGTGTCGATCAGCTGTCGCTCGAGGTTTTCAACAGGAAACAGGAGCGATTGCGCGGGTGGGCGCGCCGCCTGAATGAGGCCCGCAATGAAGAATCGGGAGGAAATCTCAGGCCGGATGAGCTGCTTGTCACGGGCTAGGCCCACGATGGCGCGGTTGTTTTTGATCAGCTTGGCGCGAGTGTCTGCGAAGTGTGGGAGCAGTTCGTGTACAGATTCCTCGGATACATTCACGATCAGTGGCGCTAGGCCTAAGTTGTAAAGGTCATGTGCGTAGCGTCGCAGCGCGGTGTCGGGGTGCTGTTGGAAAGACGCGAGGGTAGCAGTTTGGACATCGATAATGCGACCCAGCAGCTCGCCGAGCGAGGCGATGAGCAGGGAATCTTTGTCCTTGAAGTTTCGATAGACCGTTGCGATGCCGACCTTTGCTACTTTCGCGACATCCTCGAGAGTTCCGGAGTTTGCCCCGTGAGCGAATACCGTCTGGGCGGCGGCAACGATGGCTTCTCTACGTCGCAGAGCATCAGAGCGCATGGTGATCCTTTCGCGGCTTGCTTTTGCAGCCTGGGTAGGTGCAAGATGGTTCGAGCATAACTGATAGTCCACCCTCCACTTAAATTGCTGGAAAGCTGTATATGACCAGTTCCGAACAGAGCGAATTCCTCCGAGTTTCCGGGCTGACCGTTTCCACGGGAATGGCAGTACCTGACTTTGACCTCGCTACACCCCTCAACCTGCTCTACACGGGTAGGGAAGCCTCCGCGACCACGACGATGCTGACCATTGCTGGCCGCATGAAACCCAAAGCGGGAACGGTGAGTTTGGTTGCCGATGGCGAGGAATACTCTCGCCCGCGTGATATCGCGCGTCGTACCGCTTTGGCCGGTGTGACCGATATCGATGGCCTTGATCGCAACGTCAGCGTGGCTTCCTACGTGCGTGAAGTTTCCGCATGGACTAAACCCTGGTACCGCAGCACGCCGCGCGACATAGCCAATATTCCTGAATGGGCCCACATCTGTGAACTCTTCGACCTAGACCTCGACCCGGCGCAGCACGTAGGCAAGCTAAACCCGACCCACCGCTTCGTCCTGCGAGTTGCATTGGCAGTGCTAGCTCGTCCGGCACCCGCGCTAGTTGTAATCGACGATATCGACCAGGTTCGCAGTCTGGAGATTCGCAGTGAACTCATCGAGCAACTCCGCGCCTTGGCGCAGGTGGCTCCAGTCCTGGTGGCATCCACCAACCAGGATAACCAAGCGCAATTCGACACTGTCATTTCGTTGATGGGGACGGAGGCCTAAGACATGAACCTCTTCCATTTTGGATCGGAAATTCGGCGCTTTGCCACCGGTAAGCTGCCCCGGGCGGCGTTCGTCGTACTCACCCTCTTACCCTTGATTTTTGGTGGGCTCTTTCCTTGGGCGTATTGGGACCCGATCACCGGACTCAAAGATCTCCCGGTCGCCGTAGTGAACTCCGACGAGGGCGCCGAGGCGCGCGGTCAGCGAATCAACGCAGGTGAACAAGTACAACAGAAGCTGATCGAAAATGACAGAGTTGGTTTCACCGCCGCTACGGCGGAAGAAGCTGCGCAGGGCGTTGCTGACGGTACCTATTACTTTGCGCTGGAGCTGCCGAAAGACTTTTCTGCCTCAGTAGTTAGCGTGGATACCGACCAACCGCATGCGGCGCAAATCGCTACTGTGTACAACAATGCGAACGGCTTCATCGCCACCATGCTCGGCAATCAGGTCACCAATCAGGTCATCGCTACCATTGACGCCGAATTAGGCAAGAAGGCCACCGACCAGCTGCTGGTTGGCTTCAATACCATCGGTGCCGGCATGAACCAGGCTGCCGATGGCTCCGCCCAGCTGGCAGAAGGAGTCGGATCGGCGCGCGAAGGCTCGGACAAGTTGGCCGATGGCACTAGCGAACTGACCTCCAAATCCGCGCAGCTCGACGAGGGCGCCAAAAAACTCGTCGATGGTGCCGGTCAACTCGACGGCGGGATCAAGCAGGCCGCAGCAGGTGCAACCACGCTATCGACTGGCATGGACACCTTGTCTGGCGCGACGACTCAGCTTGGCGACGGCGCCAGCCAAATCTCCGCGGGCGTAGACCAAATCGTTGCCAAGGCAGACACAGCGACTGCGACCCAAGAGCAGATTGTGGCCCCGTTGATCAACGCTTCCGCGCAATTGCGCGCGTTGGGTATCCCGGCCGCGATGGACTTGGCAAATCAATTCGATGCCACCGTCAACACGATCAACGCTCAAGGTGTGGGACCCGCATCACCGATCTCCTCGGACCTGCACCGACTGCAAAGTGGCGCGCAGACGCTGGCCTATCAGCTGGGCGATCCAAACTCGGACTACCGCTCTGGCATGACGCGCGCGCAATCCGGATCGCAGGAGTTGGCCTCCGGGTTGGCGAAGCTCTCGGACGGATCTGGGGCACTGCTCGTCGGCACGCAAACACTATCCGACGGCACTAGCCGGCTTGTCGACGGCACCACCCAGCTTTCCGTGGGCGCCTCAGCGCTAAGAGACGGGCTGGTCCAACTAGATGAGGGTTCTGACTCCCTCAGTCTGAAGCTGCGCGAGGGCGCAGACCAGGTTCCGCAATTCGGGGAAGAAAAGCGCGACGCGGCCTCAACGACTCTCGGACAAATGGTGCAAACCCATAATGCTGGACAAGAATTCACCAAGTTCGGCCCCGGTCTGGTCCCGTTCTTCGCCTCCTTGGCGATGTTCCTCGGTGGCACGATGATGTTCATGGTGCTGCGTCCGCTGAAGCGGCGTGCGATCGATTCTGGGATGCATCCGTTCCGAGTGGCGCTGTCCTCTTGGCTGCCGGGAATGGTCGTCGGCACGCTGCAGGCCAGCGCAGTCTGGTTTGTCCTCGACGTGTTGCTGGGGATCAACGCTGTTCACCCCCTCGGATTCTGGCTCGCGCTTGTTGGCGTATCGATGACCTTCGTGGCCGTGACGCAGGCGATCAATGCGATCCTCGGCACCTCGGCGGGCCGCTTGCTCTGCATCATGCTGATGGCCCTGCAACTGGTTTCCTCTGGCGGTCTCTACCCACCTGAGACCCAGCCGGCATTCCTGCGCTGGTTCCACACTTATGATCCGATTACCTACTCGGTGAACCTATTCCGGCAAATGATCGTCGGTGGACATTCACACTGGGATGGTCGCTTCGAGCAGTCGCTCATGATCCTGCTGTGCGTCTTTGCCGTTTCGCTCGCCTTGACGAGCCTGTCGGCGTGGCGTGATCGGATGATCAGTCAAGAAAAGCTGCACCCAGAGCTCAACATCTAACCTTCCAAGCTCCTGGTGTTTCCAGAGTAAAAGGGGCGCAACCACGTGCGGTTGCGCCCCTTTTTAGCTGTTGAACGGCTGGAGTATTACTTGTAAACGCCACGCCCCAAGGTGTCACAGGACTTCATCGAGCCCGTCCGGTATCCGGTAAGGAAGGCGTTGGCACGCTCCTCGGAAGAACCGTGCGTCCACTGGTCGGGACGGACTTGGCCACCAGACCGCTTTTGGATGTTGTCGTCGCCAACAGCGGCGGCGGTGCGAACTGCATCTTCAACTTGGGCGTCGGTGATGGTCTCGAGTCCGAACTCAGGATCGTCGTCAGCGTAGTGCGCCCAGATTCCTGCGTAGCAGTCTGCCTGTGTTTCGATCTTGACAGCGTTAGAGTCTGCACCTGGATCGTTGTAGTTTGACAGGCCGAGGGTCTCTTCCAAATTTTGGATGTGATGGCCGAACTCATGGGCCATAATGTACTCCTGAGCCAATGGGGCGTTCTCGCCGCCAAACTGGGTCATCGTGTCAAAGAAAGAGATATCGAAGTATGCGGTTTGATCTCCGGGGCAGTAAAACGGGCCGGTGTTGGCGCTAGCTTGACCACAGCCAGTCATCGTCGTGTTCCTGAAATTCACGAGTCCCGGCTTAGTATACTGGATGTTGGCCTGTTCTGGCAAGACCCGCTCCCAAACCTTGTCGATAGATTGGCCGGTTAATTCGACGCGGCAATCCACGTTCTCATTCGCGTCCTTGCCAGTCTGGCAGTTATCAAAACCATCGGACTGCTCTTGTCCAGCAGGCAACTGTTGCTGGTCTTGGCCTAGGACCTGGCCGATGTCTGTTGGGTTGCCACCGAGGAGTAGAAACAGGCCCACCATCAGCAAAGTGCCGATGCCACCGCCGGCTGCGAGTCGTCCGCCTCCGCTACCGCCGCGTCGGGCGCGGTTACCGTCCTTTTGGAAGTCTTCACGGAAAGTCATAATGCAATCTTTCCATATCGAGTGTGCAGTCGGCGCAACAATTCTTCAAAACCCAAGGCCGATCACTCAATTGTTACACTGACGCGGGTAGACTAACCCGAGTAAAACTAACGACTGAAGCTTTCGCTGGAAGGACACGATCTTAAGTGCTGCGTACGCACCTCGCGGGGGATCTCCGTAAAGATACTGTTGGGCAAACCGTCACCCTGACCGGTTGGGTAGCCCGCCGTCGAGATCATGGAGGCGTGATCTTCATTGACCTGCGCGATCGCTCGGGCCTAGCCCAGGTCGTGTTCCGTGAGAGTGAGGTCGCTGAGCGCGCTCACCACCTGCGCTCTGAGTTCTGTCTCCGCGTCACCGGCGTTGTTGAAGCTCGCCCAGCAGGATCCGAGAATCCAAATCTCGCTTCCGGCGATATTGAAATCAATGTCACCGAGCTGGAGATCCTCAACGAGGCTGCAGCGCTGCCATTCCAGATCGATGACCAGTCCAATTCCGGCGAGGTCGGCGAAGAAACCCGACTGAAGTACCGCTACCTGGATCTCCGCCGCGAATCCCAGGGGAGTGCGCTGCGCCTGCGTTCTGAGGTTAATAAGGCTGCTCGTCGCGTGCTCGACGCAAATGAATTTACTGAGATTGAAACCCCAACGCTTACCCGTTCCACCCCAGAAGGTGCGCGTGACTTCCTCGTTCCTGCACGCCTGAAGCCGGGCTCTTGGTACGCCCTGCCACAGTCCCCACAGCTGTTCAAGCAGCTGCTCATGGTTGCCGGCATGGAGCGCTACTACCAGATCGCTCGTTGCTACCGCGACGAAGACTTCCGTGCGGACCGCCAGCCGGAGTTCACCCAGTTGGATGTTGAGATGTCCTTCGTCGACCAGGACGATGTCATTGCGTTGGCAGAACAGGTCATCACCGAAGTCTGGAAGACCATCGGCTACGAGGTCACCACACCGATCCCACGTATGACCTACGCAGATGCCATGAAGTACTACGGCTCAGATAAGCCTGATCTGCGCTTTGACATCAAAATCGTGGAGTGCACCGAGTTCTTCGAGAACACCAGCTTCCGCGTGTTCAAGAATGACTATGTTGGTGCCGTCGTTATGCAAGGCGGCGCTTCGCAGCCACGTCGTCAGCTCGACGCTTGGCAGGAGTGGGCCAAGCAGCGTGGCGCTAAGGGCCTGGCCTACATCCTGGTCGGCGAAGATGGCGAGTTGGGCGGCCCAGTTGCCAAGAACATCACCGACGAAGAGCGCGCAGGCATCGCAGCTCACGTTGGCGCACAGCCCGGCGACTGCATCTTCTTCGCGGCGGGCGACGCCAAGAGCTCCCGCGCACTGCTCGGCGCAGCCCGCGGTGAGATCGCCAAGAAGCTGGATCTGATCAAGGACGGCGACTGGGCCTTCACCTGGGTCGTTGATGCGCCGCTCTTCGAACCATCTGCAGACGCTACCGCTTCCGGCGACGTGGCACTCGGACACTCGAAGTGGACCGCGGTTCACCACGCTTTCACCTCTCCGAAGCCAGAGTGGCTGGATAACTTTGATGAGAACCCAGGCGAAGCGACCGCCTACGCCTATGACATCGTTTGCAACGGTAATGAAATCGGCGGCGGCTCGATCCGTATTCACCGCAAGGATGTCCAAGAGCGTGTCTTCGCCGTCATGGGAATTACTGAGGAAGAAGCCAGTGAGAAGTTCGGCTTCCTGCTGGAGGCCTTCTCCTACGGCGCTCCACCACACGGCGGCATCGCTTTCGGTTGGGACCGTATCGTCTCGCTGCTCGGTGGCTATGACTCGATTCGCGACGTCATCGCCTTCCCGAAGTCGGGTGGCGGTGTGGACCCACTGACCGATGCTCCGGCCCCAATCACCCCGCAACAGCGCAAAGAAGCGGGAATTGACGCCAAGCCGAAGAAGGCTGCAGAGCCTGCCGAAGGCTAAAAGTCACGGCACCAACGAGGCGGGTAATGCGGGTATCCCAGCCTGGTAATCACAGTTCCCGCAAGGGAAAGTGGTGTTCGCCATGAGCGATACCACTTTCTTTCTGCCTAAAGACTAGGGCACAATCAATCAGGGAGAATAACAGCTATTCTCTTATAGGCCTTCAAGGAGGACGTGGCGATGCCAACGGATTCGCAGATTATCGAGCTTGCAGCCGAGCTGCTTTCGCGTCGATTCGGCGGCACCCAGGTCTTGACGGACCCGGAGGTGCTGAGTGGTTCCGGTTCCGCGCGCGTCATTCGGGTACGCGTAGGTACCTCGCCATTCCTCGAAGAGCGCACCGTAGTGGTCAAGTTCGTGCCAGCGTCGGAAGACGCCATTGATGATGCCGCCTTGGTTCGGGAAATTGTTGCCTACCAGTTCACCAATTCCCTCAGTGCGGATGTGCGACCCGGGCCACTGTTGCTTGCACACGACGTAGACCACCGCATCCTGGTGATCACCGATATCGGCGACGGTGAAACCTACGCAGACTTGCTCTCTAGCGGCGATGCGTCGGTCCGGAAGCAATCCTTGCGCAACCTAGGGCGTGCCCTGGGCAAACTGCAGGTGGGCACCGCGCTGCGGGAAGCAGATTTTGAGGTCTTGTTGGGCCGAATGCTCAAAGCACATCCGGACACGTCCTACCTGCAGAACCTGCGCGAGATGTCGCTGCTTGCCTCTATAGACAACGGCTTAGAACTGATCGCACAGTCCGGCGTTGAGGTGACCCCCGAGGTACACAACGCTGCTCGTGAGGCGAAACGACGCTTGATGTCCGGTCAGCACCGCGCTTTCACTCCCTTTGATCTTTCCCCGGATAACATCATCGAATCCGGACACACCTACTTTCTGGACTATGAGTGGGCCGGCTTCCGGGACTTCACTTTCGACGTTGCTTGCGTGATCGCAGGCTTCCCACAGTTCGTATCCGCGCGGATCATCACAGATGAGGAAGTAGACGCCTTTGTTGAAGCCTGGGCTCGGGAGACCAGGGAATTGTGGCCGAGCGCTGCTGACGTCGATAGGCGTGGTGCCCGGATCGTGACGGCCATGGTGGGTTGGGCGCTCGCCAGCGTGGCCTACCTCTACCACGGCTCCATGAACCAGGCGGTGTCTTTGGTGGGCACTGCCCAGCCCAGCGAACTAGGTGCTGAGGTATCGCCGGAGCTTGAGGCGATGATCTCCGCGGACATTGACGCTGAGTTCAACTTGTTCACCGCGGACTTCATTTCCGAAGGCACTGACCATGGTCGCATGGCCCGCAAGGACCTTTTTGAGACCTTTGAGGCGTTGAGCAGGTTCGCTGCTAGGTGGGAAGACGGTCGATTCGCCGCTATTCAGCATTTCGCCGCCACCATCGCTGAGCGCCTGAGCGATTCCGACGGGTAGCCCCGTGAGCCAATCCTCATTGTTTCCGGACGAGCCGAACCGCGCGGCGGAGCAATACTTCCATCCTGATCACGATGCGCCGCTTGCGGTCCGGATGCGACCGCGCAGCCTGGATGAAGTGATGGGGCAGGAGCACGTACTTGGCCCCGGTCGCCCACTGCGAAGAATCATCGAAGGCTCTGGGGAAGCCTCCGTGATTCTCTACGGTCCGCCCGGGACGGGAAAGACCACCATTGCTTCTCTTATCAGCGAGGCCACCGGAGATAATTTCGTTGGACTGTCTGCGCTGAACTCGGGGGTAAAGGAAGTGCGCGCAGTGATCGACCAGGCGCGCCGCGATCTCATCCACGGCCAGCGCACCGTCCTGTTCATTGACGAGGTCCACCGCTTCTCCAAGACCCAACAGGACGCGCTGCTCGCTGCCGTGGAAAACCGCACCGTGCTGCTTGTTGCCGCCACCACGGAAAACCCGTCTTTTTCTATTGTGGCTCCGTTGCTATCTCGCTCGTTGCTGATCCAGTTGCACTCGCTGGCACCGGAAGCAGTTGAGCAGGTGTTGCGTCGCGCGCTGAGCGACGCTCGTGGCCTAGCTGGTCGCATCACCGCCTCTGACACAGCGATCGAGATGCTCGTACAGCTGGCCGGCGGCGATGCCCGCAGGTCACTGACCTATTTGGAAGCAGCAGCGGAAGCTGTCCCAGACGGCGGGGAATTGACCCCTGAGATTGTCGGCGAGAACATCAACCGGGCTGTGGCTCGTTATGATCGTGACGGCGACCAGCACTATGACATCACCTCCGCCTTCATCAAGTCCATCAGAGGTTCAGATGTTGATGCGGCGCTGCACTACCTGGCCCGCATGATCGATGCTGGGGAGGACCCACGCTTTATCGCCCGGCGCCTGGTGATTCATGCCAGCGAGGACATCGGTATGGCCGATCCGACGGCGTTGCAAACCGCCATCGCCGCATACCAGGCCGTGTCCTTCATCGGGATGCCGGAGGCGCGGATCGCCCTTGCCCACGCCACGGTTCATCTGGCGACGGCGCCGAAGTCCAACGCGGTATATGTGGCCATTGACCGCGCGCTTGGCGACGTCCGCAGGGGCGTAGTCGGAGTGGTGCCACCGCATTTGCGGGATGGACACTACGCGGGCGCGGAAAAGCTCGGCAATGCGGTCGGGTATCAGTACCCGCACGATGATCCACGGGGAATCGTCACCCAGCAGTACCTGCCGGAGGAACTGCGCGCTGCGGTGTACTACGAGCCCACCACGCATGGAGCAGAAAAGCGCCTCTCGGAGTTTATCGGCCGATTGCGGCGGATTGTGCGCGGCGGGAACTAAAGGGTGTTGCAGGGCGTAGCGCAACAGCGGGTAATGTAGTAACCCGTAACTTTATCGACCCACAAAGCGAGGAAATACGTCGTGCAGACCCACGAAATCCGGGAACGATTCACCCAGCATTTTGTCAACGCCGGACACACCGCGGTGCCCAGCGCGTCCCTGATTCTGGACGACCCTAACCTCCTCTTCGTCAACGCTGGCATGGTGCCCTTCAAGCCTTATTTCTTGGGCCAGCAGACCCCGCCGTTTGAAACCGCCACCAGCATCCAGAAGTGCGTGCGCACGCTGGACATTGAAGAAGTGGGCATCACCACGCGTCACAACACCTTCTTCCAGATGGCCGGCAACTTTTCCTTCGGAAACTACTTCAAAGAAGGCGCCATCAAGCATGCGTGGGCGCTGCTGACGAATCCCGTCTCTGAGGGTGGGTACGGCTTCGACCCAGAGAAACTCTGGGTCACGGTGTACCTGGATGATGACGAAGCCGCAGATATTTGGCACAAGCAGGTAGGTATCCCTACCGAGCGCATCCAGCGCCTAGGAATGGCCGATAACTACTGGTCCATGGGCGTACCGGGGCCCTGTGGCCCGTGTTCGGAGATCTACTATGACCGTGGCCCGGAGTACGGCAAGGATGGCGGCCCAGAAGCGGATGACTCCCGCTACCTGGAGATCTGGAACCTCGTTTTCATGCAAAACGAGCGGGGCGAGGGCATCGGCAAGGATAACTTTGAGATCCTTGGTCCGCTGCCAAAGAAAAACATCGATACCGGCATGGGTGTAGAACGCATCGCCTGCCTGCTACAGGGCGTCGACAATGTCTACGAGACTGACCTGCTGCGCCCGGTCATCGACGCCGCCGAGAAGCTCACCGGAGCGGCCTACGGCAAGGACAACCAGGACAACATCCGCTTCCGAGTCATCGCGGACCACTCCCGCACGGGCATGATGCTCATCCTCGATGGTGTCACCCCAGGTAACGAGGGACGCGGCTATATCCTGCGTCGCCTGTTGCGCCGCATCATCCGTTCCGCGCGACTCCTCGGTGCTACCGGCCCAACAATGGCAGAGTTCATGAACACGATCATGGACACTATGACCCCGTCCTACCCGGAGATCGAGGGCTCCCGCGAGCGTATCCTCGCGGTAGCTGTGAACGAGGAAAAGGCCTTCCTCAACACGCTGGAATCCGGCACCAAGCTCTTTGAAGAGGCGGCAGCCGAGGTCAAGGCTTCCGGTCACAACACCATCGCCGGTGCCGAAGCGTTCACCCTCCACGACACCTATGGGTTCCCAATCGACCTCACCTTGGAGATGGCTTCCGAGGCTGGCCTCACCGTCGACGAGGCAGGCTTCCATGGCCTAATGGCTGAGCAGAAGGCCCGCGCGAAGGCAGATTCCCAGGCTAAAAAGCATGGTCACGTGGATCTTTCTGTTTACCGCGAGTGGGTTGATCAGCACCCAACGGAATTCGTGGGCTTTGAGAATCTCGAAGCCGAGGCCCAGGTGCTCGGCCTGATATCTGGCGGCAAGAAGATAAGTGCGGCCGGCGCTGGGCAAGAAGTTGAAGTCATCCTTGACGTCACCCCGATGTACGCCGAAGCAGGTGGCCAGCTGGGAGACCGCGGCCTGATCAAGGCCGGTAGCGCTGTGCTGCGGGTTGGCGACGTACAGAAGATCGGCAAGAAGCTGTGGGTACACCGCGCAGTGGTTGAGGAAGGCGAATTGGGGCTGGAGCGGGTTACCGCCGCCGTCGATAAGCAGTGGCGTCATGCCGCGCGCCAGGCGCACACCGCAACCCACCTGATTCACGCCGCATTGCGCCAGGTGCTTGGCCCAACCGCCGTCCAGGCAGGTTCTATGAACAAGCCGGGTTACCTGCGCTTCGACTTCAACTACACTGATGCGCTCACCCCAGAGCAGTTGCACCAGATCGAACAGATCACTAACCAGGCCGTGGACACTGACTGGCAGGTCAACACCATTGAGACCTCCCTCGACGAGGCTAAGGCCATGGGCGCTATGGCGCTGTTCGGCGAGAACTATGGCAGCGAAGTACGCCTGGTAGAAATCGGTGGGCCATTCTCGATGGAGCTGTGCGGTGGCACCCATGTCACGCACTCTTCGCAGGTTGGTCCGGTAGCGGTACTGGGTGAAAGCTCCGTCGGCTCTGGTGTTCGCCGTATCGAGGCCTACTCCGGTTTGGACAGCTTCAACTACCTTTCCAAGGAGCGGGCGCTGGCAGTCGGACTGGCAAGTTCACTCAAGGCGCCTTCCGAGGAGCTTCCAGAGCGTATCGCCCAGCTCACGGAGAAGCTGAAAGCGGCCGAAAAGGAAGTCGACCGGATGCGTCGCGCCCAGCTGATGGCTAAGACTGCCGAATATGCCAACCAGGCGCAGGATATCAACGGCTTCGCGCTGGTCGCAGCTCAGCTACCTGCCGGTGTCGAGGCTGGCGACCTGCGGGGTATCGCGACGGACCTGAAGAACCGGGTTGCTGATCGTGACGCCGTGATCGTGCTCAGCGTCGCAGCAGGGGAGAAGCTGCCTTACATCGTTGCAGCAACTAAGTCCGCCATCGCCCGCGGAATCAAGAGCGGAGACCTGGTGAAACTCATCGGACAGTATGTTGATGGTCGCGGTGGCGGCAAGCCAGACATGGCCCAAGGCGCCGGTAACAAGGCGGCTGGCTTCCAGAGCGCCGTCGCTGCGGTGCAGAAGGAGTTGGAAGACACGCCTCGTTAGCGCCCACACGAGCGCCCGAACACGATAAGTTGAGTTTCATGTCAACAGTGCAGCCGGATATTCCTGGGGAAAACGACCCCGGGGCAGGACGTCGATTAGGTATCGACGTCGGTACCGTCCGGATCGGGGTCGCCTACTCCAATCGTGAGGCGACCCTTGCCATGCCGCTGGAGACAGTCCCGCGTGAAACTGGGCTCAAGGATCGCGACGCCGGTGACATTGATCGTTTGCTCGACATAATCGCTGAGCACGATATCGTCGAGGTTGTCGTGGGGTTGCCTCGCAACCTCAGTGGGCAAGGTTCGAAGAGTGTCCGGCACGCCAAGGACATCGCCTTCCGCATCAAGCGGCGCAAGGACATTCCCGTCAAACTCGGGGACGAAAGGCTCACCACCGTTGCCGCGCTTAACGCCATCCACGCCGCAGGTCGTAGTGAGAAGGAAACCCGAGCTGTGATCGATCAGGTCGCAGCGGTGGAGATCTTGCAGTCCTGGTTGGATGCCCGACATCGATATTTGGAGAGATTATGAGAATGGAACCGAAGTATCGAAAGCGCCGCGAGCGGGGCTTGGCAGTACTCGTCGCCTGTTTGCTGCTACTCATCGGCACCATCGTGTACGTCGGCTACCTGCGTACCAACCCGCCGAGCACCCGCGATTTTGCGGGCAGCGGAAATGGAGAAACCGTGCTGGTAGAAATCGGAGAAGGCAAGAGCATCTCGGAACTCGGTCCGGAGCTCGTCAATCTCGGCGTGGTGAAGTCCAATGGTGCTTTCCAGGGCGCCGCAAGCAAAAACTCCGACGCTGCGAACGTCACTCCCGGTTTCTACCGGGTGCAAAAGCAAATGTCCGCCGAAGACGCGGTGGCAGCTCTCGTCGACCCACAGAACAAAGTAGAGCTGTTGCAGATCCCTGGTGGCCAAACCCTGAGCGACGTGCAGGTAGTAGGCGGCCAGAAACGCCAGGGCATCTATTCCAGTATTGAATCTGTCACGTGTGCGCACGAAAAATGCGTCAAGGTTGCGGATCTGGAGCAGGTTGCCGCCAATACTGCGCCGGAACAACTCGGCGTGCCACAGTGGGCGTTGGAGCCGGTGAAGAAGCGTGGCGCGGACCCCAAGCGTCTGGAAGGCCTGATCATTCCTGGCCAGTACGTAATCAATCCTGAGCATGATGCCACTGCGATCCTTACCGACCTGATTACCCGCTCCGCCAAGCAGTACGAGGATTCCGGAATCGTGAGCCGCTCCCAGGCGATTGGCCTATCCCCATACGAGTTGCTCACTGCCGCTTCCTTGGTAGAACGCGAGGCGCCAAAGGGCGATTTTGACAAGGTAGCGCGAGTTATTTTGAACCGCCTCAAGGAGCCTATGCGCCTAGAGTTCGACTCGACGGTCAATTATGGCCTGAAGGACGTCGAAGTGGCTACCAGGGACGAGGATCGTAAGCGGGAGACCCCGTGGAACACCTACGCCAAGGAAGGGCTACCGGAAACCCCGATTTCCGCCGCCTCCATGGAAGCCATCGAAGCGATGGAGCACCCGGCTGAGGGAGACTGGCTCTTCTTCGTCACGATCAACCGCGACGGTACCACCGTTTTCAACCGCTCCTTCGAAGACCATCAACGCGATACCCAAAAATCCATTGACAACGGCGTGTTGGATAGCCACCGCTAATGGAACTCGCTGCGGTCCTCGGAAGCCCGATTGAGCATTCGCTTTCTCCGGTGTTGCACAACGCCGGCTACGCCGCGCTGGGCATGCACTGGCACTACGTGAAGAAGGAATGCACTGCTGAGCAATTGCCCGCTGTGCTCGACCGTGATTTTAGGGGCTATTCGGTCACTATGCCCTGCAAGTTTGCGGCCCTTGAAGTGGCGGACACCGCCACTGATCGTGCCCGCGAGATCGGATCCGCCAATACCTTGGTGCGGACTCGACACGGGTGGCACGCGGACAACACGGATGTTGACGGCGTGCTCGGTGCCATCGCGGAGCTCGGTGTTAGCCCCAAAACGGCGGTGCTCATCGGCGGTGGTGGTACCGCTCGTGCGGTGCTTTGGGCGCTACGGAGCTTAGGTTGTGACGACATCACGCTGATGAACCGGAGCGACCGCGGTGCGGAACTCGGCGTGCCTTGGGTCCCGCTAGGCGAGGTGCCTGCTAGCGACATCGTGATCTCCACCCTGCCAGGAAGCGCGGCGGCTGCGCTCGACGTTTCGGCCCCGCTTTTCGACGTCTCCTACAGTCCTTGGCCACCGCCACTTATCAAAAAGGCCAGGGAGAAGAAGCTCCCAGCAGTCGCCGGGCATGTCATGTTGGCTTATCAAGCCTATGCACAGTTCGAGCTGTTCACTGGGGAACCAGCACCGCAAGAACGTATGCGTGCTGCGCTGGAGGGGCACCTCGGCCTAAGCTAAACCCATGGGGTTGGGGGTATTCCTGTGGGCCACCGCATTGTGTGGCTGGGACATCTGTTTCCGTAGGCTGCCTAATCTGCTGACGCTTCCGGCGGCCATGGTGGCGCTCGTGGTCTTTCCTGGTAGTTGGTGGGGAGCCAGCTGGGCGTTGTTATATCTCGGGCGTGGCATTGGCGGCGGTGACGCCAAGCTGGCCATTAGCCTCGGCGTGGTTGCAGCCCGGGAAGGGGTAGTGCAATTGCTACTAGTGATCCTGCTCGCTTCAGTGCTGAGTCTGATGGCATGTGTGGTTTTCAGAACTCGATCGGTACCGCATGGCCCGTCTATGCTGGCAGCCACCTTTTTGTTAGTGGCGGATATTTGAAAGGTATGCACAAGCGTGAAAGAATGATGGGCATGCTTCGATGGACTACTGCAGGGGAATCGCACGGCCAGGCCCTCATCGCGATGCTCGAGGGAATGCCGGCTGGCGTTCCACTGAGCTCAGAAGAGGTCTCCCAGCAACTGGCGCGGCGTCGCCTTGGATATGGTCGCGGCGCGCGAATGAAGTTCGAAGCCGATGAGGTCACGCTACTGACCGGCGTTCGCCTGGGGCAGACCCTAGGCAGCCCGCTGGCCATCATGATCGGCAATACGGAGTGGCCAAAGTGGACCACCATCATGTCCGCCGATCCTGTGGACCTGGACAGCGCAGAAGTTCAGGAAGCCTTTGCTTCCGGTAGAGGCGCGCAGCTTACCCGCCCGCGTCCTGGACACGCGGACTTCTCCGGGATGCTCAAGTACAACTTCGCGGATGCCCGAAACGTGCTGGAACGCGCATCGGCGCGTGAAACCGCGGCCCGCGTGGCAGCCGCCACCGTGGCCCGCAACTTTCTGCGGGAAGCACTGGGCGTGGAGGTAATCTCCCATGTCGTCGGCATCGGCGGATTCCGCTACAGCGGCGCACTGCCGGACGTCGAGCAACAAGGCCTGATAGACGAATCCCCGGTGCGTGCGCTAGATAAAGACGCTGAGTCCGAGATGATCGCGGAGATCGAGGCAGCTAAGAAAGCCGGGGACACGCTAGGCGGTGTTGTTGAGGTGGTGGTCAAGGGACTGCCTATCGGACTTGGGTCGCACACTTCGGGCGAATCGCGTCTCGACGCGCAGCTTGCGGCTGCCCTCATGAGCATTCAGGCGATCAAGGGCGTGGAGATCGGCGACGGTTTTGAGCAAGCCCGCAGCCGCGGGAGCCAAGCCCACGACCAAATTGTGCGTTCCGAAGACGGAGTGCAGCGGGAGAGCAACCGCGCGGGCGGTCTCGAGGGCGGCATGACCAACGGGGAAACCCTGGTAGTACGTGCAGCGATGAAACCGATCTCCACGGTGCCCCGCGCGCTGAAGACGGTGGATATGAGTAGTGGTGACGCCGCCAGTGCGATCCATCAACGCTCCGATGTCTGCGCTGTCCCGGCAGCCGGCGTGGTGGCCGAGGCCATGGTGGCCTTGGTACTAGCACGGGCGGTGATTGAGAAGTTCGGTGGAGACAGCCTGGTGGAGACCAAACGCAATATTGATTCCTACCGGGATTACCTCGCGCAGCGTTTGGCTTTCGGTACAGGAGCAGCACATGACTAGTTTGGTGCTTGTAGGCCCGCCGGGGGCGGGGAAGTCCACCATTGGGCGTCGATTAGCGCGCGCCCTCAATGTGGAGCTCGTTGACACGGACGCGCTCATTGAGCAGCAACTGGGCAAGTCTTGTGGCGAGATCTTCACCGAGCTCGGCGAAGCGGAATTTCGGCGCGTGGAGGAAAGCGTCGTCGCGGCGGCGCTGCAGCATAACGCCGTGATTAGCCTCGGCGGTGGCGCGGTGCTGAGCCAACAGACGCGGGACCTGCTGGCCGAATGCGAGGTGATTTGGCTGGATGTCTCAGTAGCCGAAGGCCTCAAACGCACGAGCGGGGAAGCTACCCGGCCGGTGCTCCACGCCGCAGACCGGGAGGCGCGTTATCGCGAGATCCTGGATTCCCGCCGCCCGCTTTATCAAGAGGTTGCAACCTTCAAGGCGCGCACCAGCGATTCCACCCCACAGAAGATAGTCACTGAAATTCTGTCCTACCTGGAGAATCAATGAGCATCATCGAGGTCAACGGCGCCGCGCCTTATCGCGTCACCATCGGACGTGGCGTACTCGAACAGGTCGCGCAGGTGCCGGCGGCCAAGGTGCTCATCGTGCATCAACCGGTCATGCGTGCGCAGGCCACACAGCTCGCCCAGTCATGGAATGCCGAGGCCCATCTATTTGAAATCCCGGACGCTGAGGACGGTAAAACTCTCGCCGTGTGCGAGCGTGCTTGGGATTTTCTCGGTGACAAAGGCTTTGGAAGAAGCGATCTAGTTCTCGGGCTTGGCGGCGGTGCTACCACTGATGTCGCAGGATTCATCGCTGCGGCCTGGATGCGAGGCATTCGCGTTGTCCAGGTGCCCACCACGCTCCTGGCGATGGTGGACGCAGCCGTAGGTGGCAAGACCGGCATCAACACGGCGGCAGGGAAGAACCTCGTGGGCGCATTCCACGAGCCAAGCGCGGTGTTCGTGGACCTCAATTTCCTGGACACGCTGCCGCAGGAAGAGCTCGTTTCGGGTTCCGCCGAGATCATCAAGACTGGCTTCATTGCGGACGAGGAGATCGTGCGGATCTACGAAGCCGGAGCGAGCAACCAGCTGCAGGAACTCATCGAGCGCGCCATCGCAGTGAAGGCCCGCGTGGTCTCGGCCGACCTGAAGGAGAGCTCGCTGCGCGAAATCCTCAACTACGGGCACACCTTCGGCCATGCCGTGGAACTGCAGGAAAACTACCGCTGGCGGCACGGGAACGCGGTCGCCGTGGGTATGAGCTTTATCGCGCACTTATCGCAGCAACGGGGACTGTTTGGTCCAGAGCTGCTACAGCGCCACCTGGATATCATTTCTGCGGCCGGGCTACCGGTGCGCTACGACGGCGACTTCGAGGAACTGTATACAGCGATGATGCGGGATAAGAAGAACCGTGATGGCAACATTCGTTTCGTCGCGATCACCGAGGTTGGCAAAACCACCCGTCTCAGCGACGTGAGCAAGGAAGAACTCCGCAACGCATTTAAGGCGATGAACGCATGATCCTAGTTTTGAATGGGCCGAACCTGGACCGCTTGGGCAAGCGGCAGCCGGAGATCTACGGCGCGACCACGCTTATCGACGTCGAAAAGCGCATCAGCGCAGTAGCAGCCGAGCTGGCGCTGGAGGTAGAGTGCCGACAATCCAATCACGAAGGCGTGTTGATCGACTGGGTGCATGAGGCAGCCGAAAAGGGCTGGCAGGTGATCATCAACCCCGGCGGTTACACCCATACCTCAGTGGCGCTGCGCGACGCGCTGGTGGAAGTCGAGTTCATCGAGGTTCATATTTCCAACGTGCACGCTCGGGAACCCTTCCGGCAGCACAGCTTCCTTTCCCCAATCGCAAAGGGGGTTATCGCGGGACTGGGCACAAAAGGCTATGAATTAGCCCTACGTGGCATGGCGGAAGAAGTACGATAAACCACATGCTGAGTTTCGCCGATACCCGTTTTTCCAACCGTCGTCGCGCCCTCGCCGCCAAACTTGCAGGCCAACGCATCGACTCCATGTTGGTAACCCACCTGACCCATGTACGCTTCCTGTCCAATTTCTCAGGTTCTAACGCGGCGCTGCTCGTCAACAAGGATTTGTCCGCACGCATCTGCACCGACGGCCGTTATACCCTGCAGATCGCCGCGGAGGTTCCGGACCTTGAGGCGCTCATCGAGCGTAATAGTGCGAAGGCGCTGTTGTCTGAGGTACAGGGGCCACGTCGCGTAGGTTTCGAAGCGGACTATGTGTCCGTCGCCGAGCTAGAGCGGCTCAAAGAAGCAGCAGGCGAGGATGTTGTGCTCGTTCCTGTCACCGGGGTGATCGAAGAACTGCGCTTGGTCAAGGACGAACTTTCCTTGGACCGGCTGCGGGAAGTTGCTGCCCTAGCCACCGCGAGCTTGGAAAAGCTGCTGGAAGGTGAGCTGCGTGGTCGTAGCGAGCGGGACATTGCCGCAGAGTTGGAGTATCTGATGCGCGCCGCCGGGGCCGAGCGTCCCAGCTTTGACACCATCGTGGCCTCCGGTAGCAATAGCGCAAAGCCGCATCACGGTGCTGAGGACCGCGTCATCCAGGACGGTGACTTTCTCACCATTGACTTCGGCGCGCACGACCGCGGATTCAATTCCGACATGACCCGTACCTTCGTAGTGGGCGAGCCGGACGCTGAAATGCGCAAGATCTATCAGACGGTGCTCGCCGCACAGGAGGCAGGAATTGCGGCCGCGACGCCGGGTACGGAATTGGTGGACGTCGATAAAGCCTGCCGAGAGGTGATCGCTGCGGCCGGCTACGGCGCGTACTTTGTGCATTCGACGGGCCATGGGGTGGGCCTTGATGTCCATGAGGCGCCTTATGCCGCGCAGAGTGGAGAAGGAGTGCTGGAGGCGGGGATGACGCTGACCATCGAACCGGGAATTTATGTACCGGGGCTGGGTGGTGTCCGCATCGAAGACACGCTCATCATTAGCTCCGGCGCGCCAGAGATTATCACCGTGATGTCTAAAGAACTCACTGTGTTGTAGAATGTTCGGGTTAATACCTATAGAGGGAGAAATTCGTGGCGACTACCGCTGACTTTAAGAACGGCCTTGTGCTCAAGATGGAAGGCAAGCTGAACCAGATCATCGAGTTCCAGCACGTCAAGCCAGGCAAGGGCCCAGCCTTCGTGCGCACTAAGCTCAAGGACGTGGTCTCCGGCAAGATCATCGACAAGACCTTCAACGCCGGCGTTAAAGTAGAGACCGCAAACGTTGACCGCCGTGACATGACCTACCTGTACTTCGACGGCTCTTCCTACGTCCTGATGGACTCCAAGACCTACGATCAGATTGAGCTTGCTCCACACCTCATGGGTGAAGGCGCAAAGTTCTTGCTCGAGAACATGATCGTCCAGGTGTCCTTCCACGAGGGCGAAGCACTGTTCGCTGAGCTTCCGATTTCCGTGGACCTGAAGATCGAACACACCGATCCAGGCCTGCAGGGCGACCGCTCCACTGGTGGCACCAAGCCGGCTACCCTCGAAACCGGCGCTGAGATCCAGGTACCGCTGTTCCTCGAGACCGGCAACGTGGTCAAGGTTGACACTCGTGACGGTTCTTACCTCTCCCGCGTCAACAACTAATGAGCGATTACAAGCGTCACGGCGCGCGCTACAAGGCGCGTCGCCGCGCAGTTGACATCCTGTTCGAGGCGGAAGCCCGCGACGTGGATCCCGTGGCCATTGTCGACGATCGCGTCGAGCTAGCCCGTTTGCCGGAACCACCGGTTGCGCCAGTTGCTAGCTACACGCGTCAGATCGTTGTTGGCGTAGCGGAAGAACTCGACCGGATCGATTCCGCCATCGCCCGCTTCCTCGCCGAGGATTGGACGCTCGAACGCATCCCCGCCGTCGACCGCGCGATTCTGCGCATGTCCACCTGGGAATTGCTCTTTAACCCGGACGTGCCCCGCAAGACCGCCGTGGTGGAAGGCATTGAGCTTGCCGCCGAGTACTCCACTGATGTCGCGCCACCGTACATCAACGCTGTGCTTGACGACGTCCTCAGTCACGCCACGGAGTTGACTGCCGAAGCCACAGCTCCGGTAGCAGACTCTGGGCAACCAGAAGACTAAGTTAGTCTGCTTTCCATGATGACCCCGCTACGGCGGGGTTTTCGCGTTCTGGGGGAACCCCTTTTGCCGAACTTTCCTGGTAATAGCTTTCCGAATCTTTCGATATCCAGGGAACCTCGGCAAAAGGGGTTCGGGGGTTGCGATGATTCCGGTAACCTCGTGACATGAGTAAGTTCACGGTAGAAGAAGCCCGCGCCCTCCGCGCCACCGACATCAGCATTGAACCAGGGAGTACCCCGGGGTTCAAGGGGGACAAAAAGGACGTCGAGAAGCAGACTGCGGCGATCGAGTCAGAACTGCGCGAACTGCAGGAGAAGCTATACGCGAACGCTCGGGCGGGGAACAACCCCGGTAGTGTTCTGATCGTTCTGCAGGGAATGGATACCTCCGGCAAGGGCGGCGTGGTCAAGCATGTGCTCGATCCGCTCGATCCACAGGGCGTCCACATTGCCGGCTTTGGCAAGCCCACCGCGGAGGAGCTGGCGCATGACTTCCTGTGGCGCATCGAAAAGGAGCTGCCAGCCCAGGGAAAGGTGGGAATTTTCGATCGTTCACACTACGAGGATGTCCTCGTGCATCGCGTGCACGAACTCTCGAGCCCCGAGGAAATCGAACGCCGCTACGGCGCGATCAACGACTTCGAAGAAGCACTGATCAAGCAGGGCACTCGCATCATCAAAGTGTTCCTTCACATCTCCCCAGAGTTCCAAAAAGAGAACCTGATTGAGCGCCTGGAAAACCCAGCGAAGTACTGGAAGTACAACCCGAGTGACGTTGATGAGCGTGGCCACTGGCAGGAATACCAGGAGGCATATCGCATCGCTTTTGAGCGCACCAGCACTGAGCTTGCCCCGTGGTACGTGGTGCCGAGCGACAATAAACCATATGCCCGTATGGTGGTGCGCTTCTTGCTATTGGGTGCGCTGCGAGACATGAACCTCGAATGGCCTGCCGCGAACTTCGATATTGCGGCAGAAAAGGCTAGGGTTGCAGCGTCCTAATCGCCGCAAATACGTGATCGATGGCCTGGCTGAGCAAGGTCTTCAGCTGGGCGTCGGCTAGCCCGGCCGCGGTGGGGAAGGTGTGCTCGATTCGGACCATGTCCGCTACTACCGCCGCAGAGACGAGCAAACCACTAGCGTTGATCTCATTGCAGCGCAAGAGACTCACGGCACCGGGCAGATCTGCGCGAACGATCGCTTGGGACGGCATGAGCGCAAACTGGAATAGTTGGCCGTTAAGGTTAGCTGCCCACAACCCCGGTGTTTTTGTGGGAGCGAGCTGGACATTGAGGCTGGTCATTGTCTCGAGCAAGCGGGGCAGTGTCACGTCATTCATGGCTCTCCCAAGTAACTAGTGCGGGGAATTTCTGGGCGAACCACTGGCAGGCGGCAGCAATTGCGCTGATGGAGCTGGCAAGAAAATAGCCCAGCTGCTCCTCATCTAAGTCGAGGAGAGAAATCCCGCGTTTGAACTGGACGCGTACCCCGTCCTCCTCAGCCAGGAACACGATCGGGGCGGGATGCCCGGCGTTCCACTCATTTGCCGCCTCCAGCAGTACGCTAGCCTCCGCCGGTGTGGCCTGTGCGCGCCATTGCGCACTGACTAAGAGTATCTCCCGGACATACACAGCGATTGCGACGTCATCGAAGCCGCTTAGTACTGCGTCCTGTTCCGGATCCGGAATGTATCCCAGGCCTTCAGCGGCGAAGAATGCCGCGACGCGCTCGAGGGTAACGCTAGTGCTCATCAGCGAGCCTTTCTCCGCCTAGCTCGTGGCGCAGGCAGTGTTCCAGTGTCGGATAGGAGAGGTGTTCCAACGAGGATGCCACCTGTTGGTCAGCGAGTGCCAGTTCCATGGCGCCTTCGTTGCCCAGGAGTAGTTTCGGGCCGATGCTCGGCATGCTCAGCAGCTTCGGGCGCTTTAAGGCCGTCGCCAGCTGCGTTGTGAACTCAGCATTAGTTACTAGCTGGGGAGATACCGCATTGATTGCGCCTGTGCAGGTGGGATCCAATACTGCGGCGGCGTAGGCGTAAACCAAGTCCTCAATACTGATCCAGGACATCCACTGGTTGCCGTCGCCGAGTCGACCCCCAAGTCCCGCGGAAAACAGTGCTTTGAACACAGGTAACAGGCCGCCGCGACCCGAAAGTACGAGTCCGGTGCGCATGAGCACAGTTCTCTTTGTGCAGCTTGCTGCGGCGGCCTCCCAGTCGGTGCATAGCTGCGCAAGAAAGCCTTCCCCGGGCGGGTCCGTGATGTCAACCGGGCCGTCTGCGCCACAGCTGGGACCGTAAACGCCGATGGCTGAAGCGGAAACGAAGGTATTCACGCTGGGAGTAGCTGAGGCAAGCTGGGCTAGTTTTTCAGTCGGTTCAATACGGGACGTGCGCAGGTTCTGCTTATGAGAGTCGCTAAACCGGCCTCCGATCGCTTCGCCGGCAAGATGGACCACTGCGGTAGCACCCGTCAAGAGATCCGGCGCAGGGGAGGGCGGATCCCACAGGCGTTGGCCCTCCTTTGCCCCGGAGCGAACCAATTGGATTACCTCGATCCCCATGGTGGTCAAGAAGGCGGTGAGGGCTCGGCCCACGAGGCCACGGGATCCCGTCATCGCTACGCGGACGGGGGCGTCGCCGAGAGAGCGCAGGCGCGCGCCCGCAGTGAGGTCGGCGAGGAGCTGGTGCTGGCGATAGGCGAAGGCAGCGCGCAGCGTAGCGGCAGGCACTCGTGTTTCGACACGGTCGCACAGCGTCATTCCGCCGTCCGCATCAGCAAAAATATGTTCGTGCCGCCAATGAGCGAACTTGCGGATTGGGGCTGAAACGCACTCATCAACAAATTGCCGTTCGCGGCGGTAGGAACTTACCTCGTGGCGGGCGACCCATTTCAAGCCAGCCGGGAAGGCGAAAACTGTGGTGCCATCGGCCAAACTAGCGGCCTGGCGGATCGGCGTCATGGGTAAAAACGGGGGAGTCAAACGGGCAATGGCACCCGATCGGGTGTGCCACTGCCACACCTCACTGCGGTCAAAGGGCACGAACTGCGTGGTGGTGAAGCTCATCTTTCATGCCTTTCGAAGGAATGGTAGTGGAGCTCGGATAGTGGTGCTACCATGAGCCTTGTCCTTTAAGCATAGAGACATCCTTTAATGGTCCGCACAGAGAGGCGGGGAAGGAGGTCACGATGAGCGACAACGATGGAACTGAACTGCTGTCTGCAGCAGATGTCAGCCGAACCGTCGCGCGAATCGCGCACCAGATTATTGAGAAAACAGCCCTGGACGCGCCAGGGAGCCCACGAGTGATCCTGCTCGGAATTCCTTCAGGCGGAGTGCCGCTAGCACAGCGCCTGGCCACAAAGATCGAAGAGTTTTCCGGCGTCCGCGTTGCCACCGGATCCTTAGACATCACCTTGTATCGTGATGACTTGCGATCGACACCGCATCGCGCATTACTACCCACGTTCATGCCGGAAGACGGCATCGACGAAGCCACCGTCATCTTGGTCGACGATGTATTGTTTTCCGGCCGTACCATTCGCGCGGCGTTGGACGCGCTGCGCGATGAAGGCCGCCCGGCCATGATCCAACTCGCGGTCCTGGTGGATCGCGGACACCGGCAGCTACCAATCCGCGCCGACTATGTGGGCAAGAACTTGCCCACGGCGAAGGGCGAGGACGTCACTGTGTGGCTGCAGGAAATCGACGGCCGCGACGCGGTCACCATTACGCGAGAAAGCTAAGGCATGAAGCACCTCCTGAGCATTTCCGATCTCAGCAACGAGGAGATCATTGGCCTGCTGGATGAGGCCGACAAATTCCGGGAAGCACTCGAAGGGCGTGAGGTGAAGAAGCTGCCGACGCTCCGCGGGCGCACCATCTTCACCATGTTCTACGAAAATTCCACCCGCACCCGCTCCTCTTTCGAGACTGCTGGCAAGTGGATGAGCGCCGACGTTATCAACGTCTCCGCCGCCAGTTCCTCCGTGAAGAAGGGGGAATCCCTCAAAGACACCGCGTCCACCCTTGCGGCGATAGGCGCGGATGCCATCATCATGCGTCATCCTGCCTCTGGCGCAGCGCAGCAGGTTGCGCAGTGGCTCTGCCCGGAGGGGACGCAAGGGCCGTCGATAATCAATGCCGGTGACGGCGCGCACCAGCACCCGACGCAGGCGCTACTCGACGCCGTGACAATGCGGCAGCGACTGGGGCGTATTACCGGCCTCAAAGTGGTCATCGTGGGTGACTGCCTGCATTCGCGAGTAGTCCGCTCCAACGTGGATCTGCACGCCGCCCTCGGAAACGAAGTGGTCCTGATCGCCCCGCCAACGCTGCTCCCAACCGGGGTAGAGACCTGGCCGGTGCGCTTCGGCTATGACATGGACGAGGAAATCAAAGACGCGGACGTTGTGATGATGCTGCGTGTGCAACAGGAACGCATGCACGGCGGCTTCTTCCCCTCCCACCGCGAGTACGCGACGCTCTACGGCATGTCCAAGGCGCGCGCAGCAAGCATGCCGAAGCACGCAATCGTGATGCACCCTGGGCCGATGCTGCGTGGCATGGAAATGAACTACCACGTCGCAGATGCCCCGCAAACCGCGGTGCTCCAACAGGTATCCAACGGTGTCCACGTGCGGATGGCCGTACTGTTCACCACCCTCATCGGTACGGAAGGCTAACCCGCAATGACGAATACAAATTTTCCAGCCACCGGCCAACTTGCCCCCATTACCGATAAGACACTCCTGCTGCGCAACGTGCGCCCTTACGGTGAGGGCGAGCCAGTAGACGTGTTCATCGAGGGTGGCGATATTGCCGAGATCGGTGCCCACCTGGACTGCGCGGCTGACCGCACTATCGACGGCCACGGCCAGGTGCTCCTGCCCGGGCTGGTGGATATCCATGTGCACCTGCGGGAACCAGGCCGCGAAGACACCGAAACTTTAGCGTCCGGCTCCGCGGCTGCAGCGAAGGGCGGTTTTACCGCAGTATTCACCATGGCCAACACCATGCCGGTAATGGATCAACCAACCATCGCTGAGTCCGTCTGGCTGAAATCCCAGGCCATCGGGCTGTGCGACGTGCATCCCATCGGATCCATCACCAAGGGGCTCGAAGGTAAGGAACTCACCGAATACGGCATGATGGCTCGTAGCGTGGCTAAAGTGCGCATGTTCTCGGACGACGGCAAGTGCGTGGATAACCCCTTGATCATGCGTCGTGCGATTGAGTACGCCAAGGGCCAGGACGTTCTGCTGGCACAACACTGCGAGGACATTCGCCTCACGGACGGCGCGCCAGCCCACGAGGGCGAAGTTGCGGCCCGCCTGGGGTTGCGCGGCTGGCCCCGCGCCGCCGAAGAATCCGTGGTCGCCCGGGATGCGCTGCTTACCCGCGACTACGGCACGCGGATGCACATTTGTCACCTCTCCACCACGGGCTCTGTGGAGCTAGTCAAATGGGCAAAAGCGCAGGGGATCCCCATCACCGCCGAAGTGACCCCGCACCACCTGACGTTGACCGATGCGCGCCTGGAGACCTATGACGGTGTCAACCGAGTGAACCCGCCGCTGCGCGAGCAACACGACACCGAGGCACTGCAAGCAGCGCTGCTCGACGGCACCATCGATTGCGTTGCCACGGACCACGCTCCGCATGGCTCGGAAGAAAAGTGTGTTGAGTTCGAGCACGCTCGCCCCGGAATGCTGGGGCTGGAAACCTCGCTTGCTATTATTGCGGACACCTTCGTCCGTACCGGACAAGCCGACTGGCGCTGGGTAGCCAAGGTCATGTCAGAGCGTCCGGCAGAGATCGTTCGGCTGCCCGGGCATGGCCGCCCAATCGCCGTCGGAGAGCCGGCCAACCTTACCCTCGTTGATCCGGATACCTCCTGGATTGCTCGTGGTGCGGACATGGATTCCAAATGCGAGAACACTCCTTATGAGGGTATGGAGTTTCATACCAGGGTCACCACGACGATACTTCGAGGTCACGTCACCTGTGACGAGGGTGCCACCACGCTACCGCGCGCACTCGGCTAACTAGCAGACTTACACTTAGCAACACACTCACACTTTGGTTTCCCCAAACCACGAAAGGCGAAAAAGTGCACAACGCATCCGCAACGGACGTTCCTGCAATCTTGGTGCTTGCCGACGGCCGTACTTTCCGCGGCACCGGCTTCGGTGCAACCGGCACCACTCTCGGCGAGGCAGTGTTTACCACGGCGATGACCGGTTACCAGGAATCCATGACGGATCCATCGTTTCATCGTCAGATTGTGGTCGCCGCCGCCCCACAGATCGGCAACACCGGCTGGAACGATGAAGACAACGAGTCTCATGACAACCAGATCTGGGTCGCCGGCCTGGTAATTCGCGACTTGGCCCATCAGGTGTCCAATTGGCGCGCGAAGCGATCCCTGCCGGAGGAGATGCTGAAGCAGGGCACGATCGGCATTGCTGGCGTAGACACGCGCGCACTGGTGCGGCACCTACGAAACCATGGCTCCCTCCCGGCCGGCATCTTCAGCGGTGATGACGCGTTGCGGCCGGAGACTGAACTGCTGGCGATCGTGCAGTCCCAACCCTCGATGGCTGGTGCTGATTTAGCAGCTGAGGTGTCCACCAAAGAGCCATATGTACTAGAACCCGACGGGGAGACCGCGTTTACCGTCGTCGCGTATGACATGGGTATTAAGTCCCAGACTCCGCGTAACTTTGCTGCGCGCGGCATTCGCACCGTCGTTGTCCCGGCGAACACCCCATTCGAGGACATCAAGCAATACAACCCGGATGGCGTGTTCATCTCCAATGGCCCGGGCGACCCGGCTACTGCGGACAGCATGGTTGCTATCGTCTCCGAGATCATCAAAGCAGACCTGCCGCTGTTCGGTATCTGCTTCGGCAATCAGATCTTGGGTCGTGCGCTCGGATTGCGCACCTTCAAGATGAAGTTTGGCCACCGGGGTGTGAATATTCCGGTGCTTGATCACCTGACTAACAAGATCTATATCACCTCCCAAAACCACGGTTTCGCGCTGGAGGGGGAGGCAGGTCAGGAGTTTGAGTCGCCTTTCGGCCCGGCCCACGTCACGCACACCTGCCTGAACGACGGCACCGTTGAAGGCGTCGCGCTCAAGAGCGGCCGCGCATTCTCCGTCCAGTACCACCCAGAATCAGCCGCTGGCCCGCACGATGCCAACCCGCTGTTTGACCAGTTCCTTGAGCTCCTGGGCTCTAAGTAAACCGATAGACCACGAAAGGTAAACCATGCCAAAGCGCACTGATATTAAGCACGTCCTGGTCATCGGTTCCGGCCCGATCGTCATCGGCCAGGCCTGTGAATTCGACTACTCCGGTACCCAAGCTTGCCGCGTCCTGAAGGCGGAGGGCCTGCGGGTAACACTGATCAACTCCAACCCGGCCACCATCATGACGGACCCGGAATTCGCCGACCACACCTACGTCGAGCCAATTCAGCCGGAGTACATCGAGAAGATCTTTGAGAAGGAAATCGAGCAGGGCCATCCCATCGATGCCGTGTTGGCGACCCTGGGTGGTCAAACTGCGTTGAACGCCGCGATCCAACTGGACCGCCGCGGATCGCTGGAGAAGTACAACGCAGAACTCATCGGCGCCGACATCCCGGCAATTCAACGTGGTGAGGACCGCCAGATGTTCAAGGACATCGTGGCCAAAATCGGCGGCGAGTCCGCGCGCTCCCGCGTCTGCCACAACATGGATGAAGTACACGAGGCCGTCGCAGAGCTCGGACTGCCAGTGGTGGTACGTCCATCCTTCACCATGGGCGGGCTGGGTTCCGGTCTTGCGTACAACGACGAAGACTTGGAGCGAATCGCCGGTGGCGGGCTGGCAGCCTCCCCGGAAGCAAACGTCCTCATCGAGGAATCTATCCTCGGTTGGAAGGAATTTGAGCTCGAGCTGATGCGCGATGGCAGCGACAACGTGGTTGTGGTCTGTTCCATCGAGAACGTCGATGCGCTTGGTGTTCACACCGGCGACTCGGTCACCGTAGCACCGTCGATGACGCTGACCGACCGCGAATTCCAGCTGATGCGTGACCAGGGCATTGCCATCATCCGGGAAGTCGGTGTGGACACTGGCGGCTGCAACATCCAGTTCGCCATCAACCCGAAAGACGGCCGAATCATCACCATCGAGATGAATCCGCGCGTGTCTCGTTCCTCCGCGCTGGCGTCAAAGGCCACTGGCTTCCCAATCGCAAAGATCGCAGCGAAGCTGGCCATCGGCTACACACTGGACGAGATCACCAATGACATCACCGGCGTCACGCCAGCAGCTTTTGAGCCGACCCTCGACTATGTCGTCGTTAAGGCACCACGCTTTGCCTTCGAGAAGTTCGTCGGCGCCGATGACACCCTCACCACCACGATGAAGTCCGTGGGCGAGGCCATGTCGCTGGGGCGCAACTACATCGCTGCCCTGGGCAAGGTCATGCGTTCCCTAGAGAACAAGCAGGCCGGCTTCTGGACCGTTTCCGACGAAAGCTTCGCCGGTGAGCGCGCCACTGACGTTGCTGCCATCCTGGAGGACCTCAAGCGTCCAACCGAAGGCCGACTTTACGATGCTGAACTGGCACTCCGTCTTGGCGCCAGCATCGACGAGGTACACCAGGCCTCTGGGATCGACCCATGGTTCCTCGGCGAGCTGAAGGCATTAGTTGACTTCCGTCAGCAGCTTATCGACGCCCCCGTGCTCGACGAGCAGCTGATGCGGCGGGCCAAGTTCCTTGGCCTGTCCGACCGTCAAATTGCGGCGCTACGCCCCGAGTTCGCCGGTGAGGACGGCATTCGCCGCTTGCGCTGGTCGTTGGGAATTCGGCCGGTGTACAAGACAGTGGACACCTGCGCCGCTGAGTTCGAGGCGAAGACCCCGTACCACTACTCGGCCTATGAGATGGACCCGGAAGCTGAGTCTGAGGTTGTGCCACAGACTGAGAAAGAAAAGGTCATCATCTTGGGTTCCGGCCCGAACCGCATTGGCCAGGGCATCGAGTTCGATTACTCCTGTGTGCACGCAGCGCTGGAGCTCTCCCGCGTCGGATACGAGACCGTCATGGTCAACTGCAACCCAGAGACCGTCTCCACCGACTACGACACCGCGGACCGACTCTACTTCGAGCCACTGACTTTTGAAGACGTCATGGAGGTCTACCACGCAGAATGCCAGTCCGGCACTGTGGCGGGCGTCATTGTGCAGCTGGGCGGACAGACCCCGCTCGGGTTGGCTGAAAAGCTCCGTGACGCTGGGGTTCCGGTCGTCGGCACTAGCCCCGAGTCCATCAACCTAGCCGAGGATCGTGGCGAGTTCGGCGAAGTACTGCGCAAGGCCTGCTTGCCTGCTCCTGCGTTTGGCACCGCTACTTCCTTCGAACAAGCTCGTGACGTGGCTGACGAGATTGGCTACCCAGTGCTCGTCCGTCCTTCCTACGTGTTGGGTGGCCGCGGTATGGAGATCGTCTACGACGAAGCCTCGCTGCAGGACTACATTCTGCGTGCCACCGAGATCACCTCGGACCACCCGGTCCTCGTGGACCGCTTCCTGGATAATGCGATCGAGATTGACGTTGACGCACTGTGCGATGGGGAAGAGGTCTACCTTGCTGGCGTGATGGAGCACATCGAGGAAGCCGGTATTCACTCCGGTGACTCGGCCTGCGCCTTGCCTCCGATGACGCTTGGTATCGAGGACATCAACAAGGTGCGGGAATCCACTAAGGCGCTCGCGCACGGCATCGGTGTGAAGGGCCTAATGAACGTGCAGTTCGCGCTCAAGGACGACATCCTCTACGTCATCGAGGCGAATCCGCGCGCCTCGCGCACCGTACCGTTCGTGTCCAAAGCGACCGGCGTGCCACTAGCTAAGGCAGCCTCCCGGATCTCTCTGGGGGCAACGCTTGCCGAACTACGCGCCGAAGGCATGATTCCAAGCGATCATGACGGTGGCTCTTTGCCACTGGACGCACCCATCGCTGTCAAGGAAGCTGTGCTGCCATTCAATCGTTTCCGCCGCCCAGACGGTACGATGCTTGACTCCCTGCTCAGCCCTGAGATGAAATCCACCGGCGAAGTCATGGGCCTGGCTGATAACTTCGGTGCGGCCTACAACAAGGCCGAGGCTGCAGCTTTCGGCGAGCTGCCCACCGAGGGCACTGTCTTCGTTTCGGTAGCTAACCGCGATAAGCGCACCTTGATCTTCCCGATTCAGCGCCTGGCGTCTTTAGGCTTCCAGATCCTAGCTACCTCCGGTACCGCCGGGATGCTGCGTCGCAATGGCGTGCCATGTGAGACCGTCCTGAAGCAGGGTGAGGCGCGGGAGAACCCGGGTGCTAAGTCCATCGTGGACAAGATCAACTCGGGTGAGATCAATCTCATCCTGAACACCCCGGCAGGCTCCGCTGGTGCCCGTCACGATGGCTATGACATTCGTGCGGCCGCGGTCAACGCGGGCGTGCCACTGGTCACCACCGTTCAGGGTGTCACTGCCGCAGTGCAGGGAATTGAGGCGCTGCGCGCTGGTGAACTTGGTGTGCGCGCCTTGCAAGAACTCGATCATTCGGTAGGCGGAAAATAGTATGCAACGAACCTTCGGTAGCAGACTATTGGAGGTAGCTGCCCAGCGTGGCCGCCTCTGCGTGGGAATTGATCCGCACCCTTCACTCTTGGGTTCCTGGCAACTTCCGGTATCCGCCGAAGGGGTGGCCCGGTTTTCCCGGATCTGTGTAGAGGCCTTCGGAGACACCGTGACCATGGTGAAGCCACAGATCGCGTTCTACGAGGCCTACGGCGCCAAGGGGTATGAGATCCTTGAGGACACCATCGCTGGGCTGCGCGAAAAGGGCACGCTGGTGCTTGCCGACGCCAAACGTGGCGATATCGGGTCCACGATGGCCGCCTATGCGATGGCCTGGCTGCACCCGGAATCTGCCTTGGTCTGCGACGCAGTGACCGTATCGCCTTACCTGGGCGTGGGCGCGCTGCAACCCGCTTTCGAGCTGGCAAACTCGCATGGAAAGGGCGTGTATGTCCTTGCAGCGACTTCGAACCCGGAGGGTAAGCAGGTTCAGGACAACCGGAATGCAGCTGGATTAACGCTGTCGCAACAGATCGTCGATGAAGTAGGCGCGATCAATGCGCTGCACTGTGGCCGCAGCAACCCGGGAAATGTAGGCGTCGTTGTCGGTGCAACGCTGGCGAAGGCCCCCGACCTGTCTCGTCTAGGTGGCTCTGTGCTCATGCCGGGCGTAGGCGTGCAGGGTGGTGGCCCAGAGGACGTGGCGCGCCTGGCGCGCGGCGTGGAGGCCATGGCGATCCCAAATATCTCGCGTGCGGTACTCAAAGCTGGGCCGGATGTGGAGAAGTTGCGTGCGGCTGCGCTGCGCGCCGCCAGGGATTTTCCTGCCATAACGAACTAACAAACCGATAGTTGACCTGGGAAAATCCCGGGTCAATTTTCTTATGTTGGCGCTTAACGACATGCAGTTATTCCCGTGTCACCACGGGTTTTGCCCAAGTAGTGCTAGACTGATCGAAGCTAATCTGAAAACTGGCAATAACACTATCTTTGTCGTGATTTTCAGTGGCAAGAAAACCGCACCATCCTGGTGCCCAGAAACTGTAAATTTATTTGAATCGGAGGAACCCGTGGCCCTTCCAAAGTTGACTGACGAGCAGCGTAAAGAAGCCCTCGCCAAGGCCGCTGAGGCCCGCAAGGCACGTGCTGAGCTGAAAGAAAAGCTCAAGCGCGGTGGTACCAACCTGAAGGAAGTTCTTGACCAGGCTCAGGACAACGAGATCATTGGCAAGACCAAGGTTTCCGCACTGCTCGAGGCTATGCCAAAGGTAGGCAAGGTCAAGGCTAAGGAGATCATGGAAGAGCTCGAGATCGCTCAGACCCGCCGTCTGCGTGGCCTGGGTGACCGTCAGCGCCGTGCACTGCTTGAGCGTTTCGGCTTCTCCGAGGACGATTAATCCACATGACCGGCGATAACACCCGGGGCAACCTGGTAGTACTTGCAGGTCCCTCCGCCGTCGGAAAGTCGACGGTTGTTCATCGCCTTCGTGACGAAGTTCCCGGTCTGTACTTTTCCGTATCCATGACGACTCGTGCGCCACGGCCCGGAGAAGTACATGGGGTGGACTACTTTTATGTCTCCCCAGCAGAGTTTCAGACACACATCGACCGTGGTGAAATGCTCGAATGGGCAGATATCCACGGCGGTTTGCAGCGCTCCGGTACCCCAGCGGGTCCCGTGCTCGAGGCTCTCGAGGCGGGGCGTCCCGTGCTCGTAGAGGTAGACCTTGCAGGTGCGCGCAACGTGGTGCAGGCACTGCCCGAGACTCAGACTGTGTTCCTTGCGCCTCCTTCTTGGGAAGTGCTGGTGGAACGCTTGACGGGTCGGGGAACTGAAGCTGAAGACGTTATCGCTCGTCGCCTTGAAACGGCCCGGCTTGAGCTCGCATCTCAAGAAGAATTCGATCACGTTGTGGTTAATGACAACGTGGACGAGGCCGTGGCAGCGATAAGCAACATTTTGCTAGGAAGTCCCAGCTAACAGCAGGATTAGCGAAATGAGATGCGGGCTGACTAAGATAGAAGCCCGCATTATTTATACCCATATCTTTCAACCTTTGAAAAGGTGTTTGTGACCCAAGTGAGCAACGAAAACGCCACCACTGCTGCAGTATTTGACCAGCCAGTGGGTATTACGGATCCACCGATCGACGAGCTGCTGGATAAGGTTTCTTCCAAGTACGCTCTGGTGATTTTCGCCGCCAAGCGCGCTCGCCAGATCAATAGCTACTACCAGCAGGCAGACGAAGGAGTCTTTGAATTCGTCGGCCCACTGGTTACTCCAGAACCGCAGGAGAAGCCGCTGTCCATCGCGCTGCGAGAAATTAACCGTGGCATGTTGGACCACGAAGAAGGCTAAAGCCTAAGAGGCGCCCGAAAGGGCGCCTTTCGTGTTTCTAGAGCCGGTAGGCTAGTGGTCGTGTCTAAACAGAAGAAGATCGTTGTTGGAGTAGCCGGCGGTATCGCCGCGTACAAGGCCTGTGTGCTCGTGCGCCTTTTTAAGGAAGCGGGCCACGATGTTACCGTGGTGCCCACCCCTGCAGCGCTGAATTTTGTCGGCGCGGCCACGTTCGAGGCACTGTCGGGCAACCGCGTCTCGACAACCGTCTTCGATGCCGTCTCGGAAGTGCAGCATGTCCGAGTAGGCCAGGAAGCGGACCTTGTAGTCATTGCTCCGGCGACCGCAGACCTAATGGCACGTTTGGCTGCTGGTCGTGCCGACGATCTGCTCACCGCCACCTGCTTAGTGGCTACCTGTCCGGTGGTGATCGCCCCAGCAATGCACACCGAGATGTGGTGCAATCCCGCCACTGTTCACAACGTCGAAGTGCTGCGCTCTCGTGGCATTACTGTCTTAGACCCAGCGCACGGGCGACTGACAGGTAAGGACTCCGGTCCGGGGCGGCTGCCAGAGCCAGAGCAAATAGCCAACCTCGCACTGACAGTGTCCGCACGGGGTCCGCTGCAGCGCGACCTAACCGGGCGCTCGGTGCTAATCACTGCCGGTGGTACCCAGGAGAACCTGGATCCGGTGCGCTTTTTGGGCAATCGATCTTCTGGTCGCCAAGGGTTCGCTTTGGCCGAGATCGCGGCGCAACGCGGGGCAGCTGTCACGGTGATTGCGGGGCATACGGAACAGTTGCATACTCCGCTTGGGGTGGACGTAGTGCGGGTGGTGTCGGCGCGGGAGATGGCTGCTGCCGTCGAGAAGCGTGCTGCTACGTCGGACATCATGATCATGGCGGCGGCGGTGGCGGACTTCCGGCCGGCCGCGGAGGCGGATGCGAAGATGAAGAAGGGGCAGGATGATGATGCCCTTATGCGACTTGAACTCGTGGAAAACCCAGATATTTTGGCGAGCACTGTGCGTCGGCGCACGGCCGGGGAGCTGGGGGAGAGCGTGATCGTCGGTTTCGCCGCGGAGACGGGCTCGGCTGATCATGAGCCACTGGAGTTGGCCCAGGCAAAGCTGCTTCGCAAGGGCTGCGACTTGCTGATGTGCAATCAGGTCGGACTCGGCAAAGTGTTCGGTCAGCTGGACAATGCAGGATGGTTGTTGGCACCCGCGAAGGACCCGGTCGAAGTGCCGAATGGGACGAAGTTCGAGGTCGCTGACGCAATCATCGATGAGATAGTGAAAATTTTGCCTTCTTAGACAGCTTGGTCTACTGTGGGGTGCAGTTGATTACACTACTCTTGAAAGAAGCACCTTGACTAACGCACATTCGGCAGTCCGGCTGTTCACCAGTGAATCTGTCACCGAAGGCCACCCGGACAAGATCTGCGATGCCATCTCGGATACGATCCTGGACGCACTCCTCAGCGTCGACCCACAAGCTCGCGTTGCAGTGGAAACCGTTGTCACCACGGGCCTGGTTCACATTGTGGGCGAGGTACGCACCTCCGGCTATGTAGAGATCCCGACGCTAGTGCGCACCAAACTTCGCGAAATCGGTTTCACTAGCTCGGAAGTCGGCTTCGACGGCACCACCTGCGGTGTCACCGTAGCCATTGGTGAGCAGTCCCAAGAAATTGGCGCTGGCGTAGATAACTCTCAGGAGGCCCGCAATGGCGGCGACGACATCGAAGACGATGACCGTGCCGGTGCCGGCGACCAAGGCTTGATGTTCGGCTACGCCACTGATGAGACCCCGGAATACATGCCGCTGCCGATCGCGCTGGCTCACCGCCTAGCGCGTCGATTGACGCAGGTTCGTAAAACGGGCATCGTGCCAAAGCTGCGTCCGGACGGAAAGACTCAGGTCACCTTCGCTTATGACCAAGATGACCAGCCGAGGCATTTAGATACCGTCGTCATTTCCACGCAGCATGACCCAGATTGCACCCAAGAGTGGTTGCGGGAGCAGCTCCAGGAACACGTGGTGGACTGGGTCATTGCGGATGCAGGCCTAGCAGACTATGTTTCCGATGACCTGAACTTGCTGGTCAACCCTTCGGGCTCTTTCATTACCGGTGGTCCGATGGGCGATGCGGGATTGACAGGCCGCAAGATCATCGTGGATACCTACGGCGGCATGGCGCGCCATGGTGGCGGTGCCTTTTCCGGCAAGGACCCGAGCAAGGTGGATCGTTCGGCAGCCTACGCGATGCGTTGGGTGGCTAAGAACATCGTTGCAGCAGGGCTCGCCAAGCGCGCAGAAGTCCAGGTGGCCTATGCTATCGGCCGTGCCAAGCCAGTCGGACTGTATGTGGAGACCTTCGGCACCGCATGTGCAGGCCTTAGTGATGAGAACATACAGGCAGCCGTCACCGAGGTATTCGACCTGCGCCCGGCCGCCATCATCCGTGAGCTAGATCTGTTGCGTCCGATCTATGCGCAGACCGCCGCCTATGGACACTTTGGTCGCACCGACCTCGACCTACCGTGGGAGCAGACGAACCGCGTCGAGCAACTCCGCACCGCCGCTGGCATCTAATGTAAAATCCATGGCTATGCCCAAGACCCGCACCGCAGCCGCTCACTTGCCTGTGGCGCGGGTTTTGCCGTTATTGGGGCTTGCCCATCTAGATCGCACCTTCGACTACCGGGTGGACACCGAGCTGGATGAAGTTGCGCGCCCCGGTGTCCGACTGCGGATCCGCTTCGCGGGCAGGCTTGTCGACGCCATCTTGCTCGAAAGACTCGCAGAGTCCGATCACGAGGGACAACTGGCTTGGTTGGAGCGCGTCATCTCCCCGGACATTGTCTACCCGCCACAGACGGCAGCACTCGTAGAGGCTTTGTGTGCGCGCTATGCCGGCACGCGTTCCGATGTCATCCGCTCGGCGATACCTGCCCGCCACACGGGCGCAGAAAGCGCAGATACGACCGCGCCCTGGCCGGAACTTGGTGCGACGCAGGAACCTGACATGTCCGATTGGGCCAGCTACGTCCATGGGCCTTCCTTTGTCGATGCAGTGCTCGCCGGAGCGACGGCACGCGCAGCCTGGCAGGTGTGCCCGGGGATACCGTGGGAGCGCTCCTTAGCCGCACTGGCGGCAAAGACTGCTATCGACGGCGGTGGGGTACTCATTGTTCTTCCTGATCAACGTGATGTCGACAGGCTTGAGCAGGCCCTCCGTGAGCATGTTAGTGCCAAGCAGATTACGGTATTGACTGCGGCGCTGGGCCCGCAGGCCCGCTATCGCAGATTTTTAGCAATTCTGCATGGTCAGGCCCGCATCGTCATTGGCACCCGGAGTGCTGCCTTTGCCCCGGTGCAGAATCTACGGCTGGCGGCGCTGATGTTCGATCACGATGAGAACTTGGTTGATCCCCGTGCTCCCTATCCGCACGCCCGAGAGGTGTTGACTACGCAGAGTCAGCTATCGGCCTGCGCGCTGTTGTTGGGCGGATATTCCCGCAGTGCCGAAACCCAACTGCTGGTGGAAACCGGGTGGGCACACGACGTAGTCGCAGCGCGGGATACGGCACGCAGGCATATGCCGCGCATCCGTGCGGTGGGAGATAGCGATGCGGAACTCGAGCGCGACCCTAGAGCTAGGTCTTCCCGTATCCCGCGGATCGGCTACGAGGCGGTACGTGCCGCCCTGGAGCGCGGGTTGCCGGCGCTCGTGCAAACTCCGCGGAAGGGGTATATGCCCACGCTGAGCTGCGGCACTTGTCGAGCCCCAGCGCGCTGCCGGCACTGCAACGGCCCGATCGGCGTACCAACAGCAACGGGCGATTCGCCAGGGGTGATCACCTGCCGCTGGTGCGGCCGCCCCGAACTGAGATTTCGCTGCGGCAACTGCGGTTCTGGGAAAATTCGTGCAGTAGTGCTTGGCAATGAGCGGACTGCGGAAGAGCTAGGTCGCGCATTCTCCGGAGTCAAAGTGTTGGCCTCCGGGGGCTCCCGAATTCTGGAAGAAGTACCCGCGGGGCCTGCCATTGTCGTCGCTACGCCCGGCGCGGAGCCGCCCGTCCCAGGTGGCTACGGGGCGGCTTTGTTGCTGGATCCCTGGGCGCTCTTGGGGCGGGAAGATTTGCGTGCCAATGAAGATGCCTTGGCAAAGTGGCTGGGTGCTGCGGCACTGGTGCAGTCACACACCAAGGGCGGGGAAGTCGTCGTGGTTGCCGATAGCGCTTTACAGGTTGTTCAGGCCTTGGTGCGTTGGGACCCGGTGTGGGCTGCCCGTGGCGAGCTCTATCAGCGCAAGGAGGTTTCGCTGCCGCCGACGGTCCATATGGCAGTGGTGGACGGCCCTACTCGTTCGGTGGAGGCCTATCTTGAACTGCTGGAGTTGCCGGACGCGGCGGAGGTCCTCGGACCGGTCGATCTTCCGGTAGGAGTCACGCTGCCGGGTACCTACGATGAGGACACTTTTGGCCCGCCACAGCGTTATCTCGTGCGGGTACCGCTCGGGCCCCGCAACGAGTTAGGTGAGGCCTTGCGGGCCGGGCTGGTGGCGCGTGCAGCGCTGAAGGATCAGACTCCGTTGCGGGTGCAGGTTGACCCGATCAATATCGGTTAGCCGGGGTGGCTGCCTGCGCGGGTTAAGATGAATCGGACAACCAAAGGCTCATGACAAGGAGATGGCTACCCCCAATGACAATCCGTGACATCCGCATGTTCGGTGACCCGGTGCTGCGCACGCAGGCCGATGAGGTCACCGTGTTCGACGATTCTCTCGCTACGCTCATCGAGGACATGCTCGAGACCATGGATCATTACCAGGGCGTCGGCTTGGCCGCGAACCAAATCGGGGTTACTCGACGAGTGTTTGTCTACGACTGTTCCCACGAGACGCCAGGGGCGCGGGGACATGTGGTCAATCCAGTATGGGAGCCGATTGGCGAGGAGATGCAGCTTGGGATTGAGGGCTGCCTGTCCATCCCGGACATCTCTAAGGATACGGAGCGCTATGAACGCGTTGCAGTTAGTGGCGTGGATAAGCATGGGGAAGCGGTGAGCTTTGAGGCCGAGGGCCTGCTGGCCCGATGCGTGCAGCACGAAACGGATCACCTGGATGGGGTGCTGTTTCTCAAGCGACTGACCCCAGAGCTGCGTAAAGAAGCAATGGCTGAAATCCGAAACTCCGAGTGGTTTAAGTAGGAACATATGCGTCTGATTTTTGCTGGCACACCAGAACCCGCGGTCGTGGCCCTGCGGAAGCTGCTTGCTTCCGAGCATGAGGTAGTGGCGGTTCTGACCCGACCGGATGCGAAGAAGGGGCGGGGACGCACGCTTCATCCCTCTCCAGTGGCAGAACTTGCTGCTGAGCACGGCATCGAGGTGCTCAAACCGACCTCGTTGAAGGCTGATACTGCGGATGGACAAGCAATCCGTACCCGTTTGCATGAGTTGCAACCCGATTGCATTCCCGTGGTGGCCTACGGCAACTTGGTGACCAAGGATCTGCTTGATATCGCCCCGCACGGCTGGGTGAACTTGCACTTCTCCCTGCTGCCGGCCTGGCGTGGCGCAGCTCCGGTCCAGGCAGCCATTCATGCCGGTGACGATGTCACCGGTGCCTCGACCTTCCGTATCGAGGAAGGCCTGGATACCGGGCCAGTCTTCGGCACAGTCACTGAGGCCATTAAACCGAGCGATACTTCTGAGGACCTGCTCACCCGGCTTTCCGACGTCGGTGGTGACCTGCTCGTAGCGACCATGGATGGGTTAGCGGCCGGCCAGCTCTCCGCCGTCCCACAGGCCGGTGAAGCGAGCTACGCCGCAAAGATCACCAAGGATGATGCCCAGATCGATTGGCACACCCCAGATTTTGCTATCGATCGAATGATCCGCGCATTTACGCCCGCACCCGGCCCGTGGACCGCCCTGGAAGGGCAGCGCTACAAGGTGGGGACAGTCCTGCGCACCGAGGAAGACACGCTCCGGCCAGGGCAGCTACAGGTGTCCAAGACTGAGGTACGCGTAGGTACCGGAACGAATGACCTGGTTATTGAGTCAATCCAGCCGCCAGGAAAGAAGATGATGCGCGCGGCCGATTGGGCACGCGGTGCACAGCTAGGTGAGGATACGGTGTTTACGCATGAGTCTTAATAATCCCGGGGGTTTCCGAGCCCGCACAAAGCAAGGTGGCCAGCCTCAGCCTGCAAGTGCAAAATCCACGCAGTCGAAGTCGAACAAGTCTCAGCAGCGCCCTAAGTCCCGGGCTACGGGAACCACACGGCAGCGTAACAAGGACGATTTGGTGTCGCGGCTTGTTGCTGCCGGCGTCGATAAGCCCCGCGCTGTGGCCTTCCAGGTGCTCCGGGCGGTGCGTGCCGACGAAGCCTACGCCAACCTGTTGTTGCCTAAGGCCTTGCGGGGGCAGCAGCTTTCGGGGCGCGATGCTGCTTTTGCCACCGAACTTACCTACGGCAGCCTGCGCGTTCAAGGGGTGCTTGACACGGTAATCGACGCCGCCAGCTCCCGGCCACTCCGCGAAATCGAGCCAGAGATTGCGGATGCGCTGCGTCTCGGCGCATACCAGGTGTTGTACACCAGGGTTGAGCCGCATGCTGCGGTAGATACGACCGTCCGCATGGTCGAAGGTACCGGCCATGAGCGCGCCAAGGGCTTTGCCAACGCGATCCTGCGTGGCATCACCCGCAAAACTCCGGAGCAGTGGCTGGCGGATCTCACTCCCAGTGATCCGACCGCGGCACTTGCGTTTCGTACCGCGCACCCGCAGTGGATTGTGGAGAGCTTTGCCAAGATGCTTAGCGAAGGAGAGCTCGAAGCAGCCTTGGTCGGAGACTCCGAGCGTCCCGTCGTGCACTTGGTGGCGCGCCCGGGCGAGATTTCCGCAGAGGAGCTTGCCCTGATGTCGGGCGGTACCGAGGGAAAATACTCTCCCTATGCCGTGTATTTGGACGGCGGGGACCCGAGCCAGGTAGAAGCGGTGCGCCAAGGGCTGGCGGGCGTCCAAGACGAGGGCAGTCAGATCATTGCGCGCGCACTCGCGGAGGCGCCCGTGATCGGCCCAGATCAGGGCCGCTGGCTCGACCTCTGTGCCGGGCCGGGCGGTAAGGCCGCGCTGATTGGGGCGCTGGCCCGCATTGACGGTGCCCAGGTGGACGCTGTGGAAGTCGCACCGCATCGCGCCCGCCTGATAGAGAACATCGTCCGGGAACTACCGGTCAAGGTTCACGTCGCGGACGGCCGTGACCCGGGTTTGAGCCCGGGCTATGACCGCGTGCTTGTCGACGCCCCCTGCTCCGGTCTTGGCGCTTTGCGCCGACGCCCGGAAGCGCGCTGGCGGAAGAAGCCAGGCGATATCGCTGAGTTGAGCACCCTCCAGTTCGAATTGCTCAGCTCGGCCATTAACCTCGTTCGGCCAGGCGGCGTGGTCGTGTACTCCACATGCTCGCCGGACATTCGGGAGACGCGTGAGGTGGTGGAGCGGGCAACTGCTGAACTAGGGGTAGCGGAGCTGGATGCTCACGAGCTTGCCTGTGGCATGACGGATGCGGGATTTGAGAAGTCGGTGCAGATGTGGCCCCACCGTCATGGGACGGATGCGATGTTTTTCGCCATCTTGCAGCGCCCAAGCTAGATATGATGGAGAACATGCCTGTAGATAACTTCGTTCGCCCCATCATCGCTCCTTCCATCCTGGCGGCGGATTTCTCCGCCCTTGGTGAGCAGCTCCGCGCCACCGACAACGCGGATTGGATTCACGTGGATGTGATGGATGGGCATTTCGTGCCGAATCTCTCCTTCGGCGCGGACGTCACCAAGGCAGTACACCGCTGCACCGATAAGCCACTTGATGTGCACCTGATGATTGAGAATCCAGAGCAGTGGGTGGCGGACTACGTCGCAGCGGGAGCCTCCTGTGTGATCTTCCATGTAGAGGCCACTTCGGAGCCGGTTGCACTCGCGCGCCGACTGAAGGAGCTAGGGGTTCGGGCCGGTTTTTCCCTACGTCCGGGAACTCCCATCGAGGACTACTTCGACATCATCGCCGAGTTCGATCTTGTGCTGGTCATGAGCGTTGAACCCGGTTTTGGTGGCCAGAGCTTCATGCCGGAGCAACTGGATAAAGTCCGAGCGCTGCGGGAACTAATCGACGGCCAGGGCCTGAGCACCCTGATTGAAATCGACGGCGGCATCAACAAGGACACCATCGGCCAAGCTGCAGCAGCGGGCTGCGACGCTTTCGTCGCGGGATCTGCAGTATATGGCGCTGCCGATCCGGCTGTGGCCATCGAAGAACTGCGCGCACTGGCGTCATAGCGTGGACGCAACAGCAGTTGATTTAGCCCTCAGCGCGGCGCTGGCGGCGGGGGATCATGTGCGGGGCACAACCTCGCCAAACCCGCCGGTGGGCTGCGCGATCATCAGCCCCGAGGGTGAGCTGCTGGGCACTGGAGCGACGCAACCACCAGGGCAGGGCAGGGGAGAACACGCTGAGGTTGTAGCACTCCGGAACGCGGGTGCGCGTGCGCGTGGCGCCAGTGCCGTGGTCACGCTGGAGCCCTGCAACCATACCGGGCGGACAGGGCCCTGCTCGCATGCGTTGGTGGCCGCCGGTGTCTCCGAGGTGTACTACGCCACCGCAGATCCGAACCCGCTGGCAGCCGGCGGTGCGGAATACCTGCGTAACTGCGGCGTTGCGACGACCTTCCTCGACATCGAGGTAGCTGCGCTCCAGCCGTGGTTGCATTCGGTCCGAACCGGACGCCCACACGTGACGGTGAAGACTGCGAGCACCCTAGACGGCTATTCGGCCGCGCAGGACGGCAGTTCCCAATGGATCACGGGCGAGCAGGCTCGTGCTCACGCCCACCGAGACCGCTCGCTCAGAGACGCGATCATCGTTGGGACAGGTACCGTACTCGCCGACAATCCGCGACTGAGCGCGCGGGAGGAAACCGGGAATCTCTATCCGAAGCAGCCCCGGCGGGTGGTCGTCGGCAAGCGGGCGTTGCCTGCCGATGCGCACTTGGTGGCCGCTGACGTAGCGCGCTTTGACACTTTGGCGCAGGCGCTGAATGCGCTCTGGGAAGCCGGTGCGCGTGACATCTTGATCGAGGGGGGACCGACGCTAGTTGGTGGCGCGCTCCAACAGGGGCTCGTGAACCAGCTACACGCTTACATCAGCCCAGCACTTTTGGGGGCGGGACTCGCGCCGATGGTGCTGAGCCTGACGGGCGAGACAAGCATTTCGGACCTGATTCGGCTTAAATTGGCTAAGGTTGAACAATTAGGAAACGACGTGCTCATTGTGGCCGACGTCGCAGCGAAGTAGAGGGCAATAGACATGTTCACGGGCATCATTGAAGAACTGGGCACCGTAGCCGAGATCAACGATTTGGGTGATTCTATTCGCTTAACCCTCAGCGCACGCACGGTACTTAGTGATGCGCAGTTGGGTGCCTCGATCGCCGTGAACGGCGTGTGTCTGACCATCGCAGAGCTCAGTGACACCCAGTTTTCCGCGGACTGCATGCTGGAGACGCTCAACCGTTCCAGCCTGGGCACCCTGCGGGTGGGAGATCGCGTCAACCTCGAGCGTGCAGCGTCAGTGAACGCGCGTCTCGACGGCCACATTGTGCAAGGCCATGTCGATGCCACTACCACGCTACTGAGTCGCAAGCATTCGGAGCATTGGGATGTACTACGCTTTGCCCTCCCGGAGCAGCTCAGCCGCTACGTTGTGGAAAAAGGCTCCATCGCCATCAACGGAACGTCACTGACTATTTCAACCCTTGGCGCCGACTTTTTTGAAGTGTCCCTCATCCCGGTGACGCTTGCAGAGACTGTATTCGGGAAGCTGGAAATTGGGGCGGTGGTCAATCTGGAGGTAGACGTCATCGCTAAATACGTGGAAAGAATGCTCGGCACCAAGCAGAGCTAAGTAAGGGCAACTGACCGTTAAGGTTTCACTTGAGATTAGGCTAGGACAGCGTGGCTACGTTAAGTACCGAAGAAACTAACAAGCAGGTCCAGTTGGACTCCGTAGAAGATGCAATCGCCGCCATCGCCGCCGGCAAAGCCGTCGTGGTGGTTGATGATGAGGACCGCGAGAACGAGGGGGACCTCATCTTCGCTGCCGAAAAGGCAACGCCCGAGCTAGTGGCGTTTATGGTGCGCTACTCCTCCGGGTATATTTGCTCCTCCCTCACGGAAGAGGACGCGGATCGTTTGCAGCTTCCCCCGATGATCGCTCACAACCAGGACGCGCGTGGTACGGCCTACACCGTCACTGTGGATGCCAATACTGGTAGCACCGGCATTTCCGCTACCGCGCGGGCCGAGACGCTGCGTCGGCTGGCCGACCCGGCCTTCGGCCCTAGCGACTTCACGCGGCCCGGACACGTGGTGCCACTCCGCGCCCGCGAAGGTGGCGTGCTGATCCGAGCCGGACACACTGAAGCCGCAGTGGACCTGGCGCGGATGGCGGGCCTGCGCCCAGCCGGCGTGCTGTGCGAGGTAGTCAGCGAGGATGACCCGACGGACATGGCGCGTGGGCCAGAACTGCGAAAGTTCTGTGACAAGCACGGCCTGAAGATGATCTCCATCGAGCAGCTGATTGCGTGGCGACGACTCAACGAGGTCCAGATTCGGCGCGTGGTGGAAACCCGCCTGCCCACTGATTTCGGCGAATTCCGCGCCATCGGGTACCAGAGCACCATTAACCAGATGGAGCATGTCGCGCTGGTGGTAGGCAATCCAGAAAGCGATGGGGGACAGGACGTCCTCGTTCGTGTCCACTCCGAGTGCCTGACGGGTGACGTGTTTGGCTCGCGGCGCTGCGACTGCGGCCAGCAACTCCACGCCTCCATGAAGATGATCCAAGATGCCGGGCGCGGCGTGATCCTTTACATGCGTGGGCATGAAGGCCGCGGTATTGGACTGCTGGCTAAACTGCAGGCGTATCACTTGCAAGATTCCGGGGCCGACACCATCGACGCGAACCTCCAACTGGGGCTCCCGGCAGACGCACGGGAATTTGGTACCGGCGCCCAGATCCTGCACGATTTGGGTATCAAGACGATGAACCTGATCTCGAACAACCCAGACAAGCGTGCTGGGCTAACCGGCCACGACATCAGCATTAGTGGTCGGACCGAGATCCCGGTGGATATTCACCAGGACAACATCACGTACTTAAAGACAAAGCGAGACCGCATGGGGCACGCCATTCCGGGACTGGAAGACGCGTTGCAGGAGCAGCCATGAGTGGAGAGGGACGCCCAGAACTGCAGCTTGTCGACGCCACCGGCCTGCGCGTCGCAGTGGTAACTGCCTCCTGGAATGCCGAGATCTGCGATCAGCTACATGCCCGCGCGGTGGCCGTCGGCATGCAATGCGGCGCGGAGGTAAGCGAGTACCGCGTTGTAGGCGCACTGGAGCTCGGCGTAGTAGTGCAAGAGCTGGCCCAGCGTTATGACGCTGTGGTCGCGCTTGGTTGCGTGATCAAGGGTGGCACCCCGCACTTTGAGTACGTGTGCGAATCCGTCACTGCGGCACTCACCCAGATTGCATTGGACACTGCGACGCCGATCGGAAACGGTGTGCTGACTACGCTGACGCATGAACAGGCGGTGGATCGGAGCGGCGTGGCCGGTGCGATGGAGGATAAAGGCGGCGAATCTATGGTGGCTGCGCTGCATACCGCACTGGTGCTTTCCCAGATTCGCAAGGCCAACGGCTAAGCTTGACTGATACACAACTGGGCTAGAAGGATGGAACCTGTGTCGGAACTGGAAAAGGAGCGCGAGCGGCTGGCAGCGCTCGACTCGGTCACAACAACACTGAAGCCGTGGGAATTTGAGCTGCGCTCACAGTACTTGGCTCGGATGTCGTGGATCGTCATCGCCATCATCATGGCGGTGCACATTTTCATGGCTGTGGTGGTTGGAATGGATTACACCGGCGCTGCCGTCACCTTCGTGGACAAGTTCGCCTTCGTCGGTATCGGCCTGGTCATTTCCTTCTTCGCCTATCATCTGCGTCGTCCGCGGGTACGGGCCAACGCCGATGGGGTGGAAGTCCGTAACTTCATTGGCACCCGGTTTTACCCATGGTCCGTGGTGTACGGGCTGGCGTTCCCGAAGGGCGACCGTATGGCCCGCCTGGAATTGCCCGAATTTGAATACGTCCCGATGTGGGCTTTTCAGGCTGGGGATAATGCGCGCGTGGTGAAGGCCGTAGCAGCTTTCCGCGGCCTCGAAGATAAGTACATGCCGGAAGACTAAGCCTATGGCAGACCCGCTCGACTACCGCCCGGCCGCTGGATCAATCCCCACGCAGCCGGGTGTTTATCGCTTCCGGGATGGCGCTGGCCGTGTGGTGTACGTGGGTAAGGCCAAGAATCTACGTGCTCGGCTATCCAACTATTTCCAAGACCTCACTCAGCTGCATCCGCGCACCCGCCAAATGGTGCAGACCGCCACTGGTGTGGAATGGACGGTAGTTGGCAGTGAAGTCGAGGCGCTGCAGCTGGAATACACCTGGATCAAGAAGTACGATCCCCGCTTCAACGTTAAGTACCGCGACGATAAGTCCTATCCCATGTTGGCGATCACGCTGAATGAGCCCTTCCCGCGGGCTTATGTCTATCGCGGTCCCATGCGCAAAGGGGTGCGCTACTTCGGGCCCTACTCACACGCTTGGGCAATCCGAGAAACTCTCGATCTGCTGACCCGGGTTTTCCCGATGCGCACCTGTTCTAAAGGCGTGTTTAATCGGCATGCTCAGCTCGGGCGGCCGTGTTTGCTCGGTTACATCGATAAGTGCGCGGGGCCATGCGTTGATAAGGTCACCGCTCCGGAGCACATGGAGATCGTGCGGGGTCTCATCTCTTTCCTCTCCGGCCATACTGCGGGCGTGACTAAGCAGTTGGAACAGCAGATGACGGCTGCCGCAGAGCAGCTCGACTTTGAACGTGCAGCGCGACTGCGGGATGACCTGGGGGCGATCGCCAAGGTGATGGAGCGCCAGTCCATAGTGTTGAGCGACGGCACCGACGCTGACGTGATCGCCGCTGTGTCAGATGAGTTAGAGGCAGCCATCCAGGTGTTCCATATCCGGGGCGGTCGCGTGCGCGGACAGCGTGGCTGGGTCGTCGAGAAGCCAGCGCAGGTGGCAGAGGCGGGCGATAGCCCCGACGCAGAACTCTTGGGCAACTTCTTGCTGCAGTTCTACAACGAGATTGCGGATCGACTGGCGCAGGAGGCTGACAGCGAGCGCCTCGGCGCAGAGATCCCGCGGGAGATCTACACCCACGCTGCCCCCGCTGATAGCGCAGAACTGGAACACTTGTTAGCTGAGCTGCGGGGTGGCCCAGTGCATCTGCGGGTCCCGCAGCGCGGCGATAAGCATGAGCTCATAGAGACGGTGCAAAAGAATGCGGTGGAGGCGCTCAAACAGCACAAACTGAAGCGGCAAGGTGACCTAACTACCCGCTCAGCTGCGCTGCAGCAACTGCAAGAAGCTCTGCTGATGTCAGAAGCCCCGCTGCGTATCGAATGCACCGATATTTCACATATTCAGGGCACCGATGTCGTCGCATCCCTGGTGGTCTTTGAGGACGGTTTGCCCAAGAAGTCCGATTACCGGCGCTACAAGATCAAAGAGGCTGCCGGCGATGGGCACTCCAACGATGTCGCTTCCATCGCGGAGGTGACTAGGCGACGCTTCCTGCGCCACAACCAGGACCGAACTGCGGTGCCTGATGCCGAGGAATTTGACGGCACACGCTTTGCCGACGAACAGGTCACGGAATATTCCGTCAGCGGCAAGAGATTCGCATATCCGCCGCAGCTTTACATCGTTGACGGCGGCCTGCCGCAAGTCAATGCCGCCCAGGAGGTCTTTGAGGAGCTTGGTGTACACGACGTCATGCTCATCGGACTGGCGAAACGCCTCGAGGAAGTATGGTTGCCAGGAGAGGAAGACCCGCTCATCCTGCCACGAAACTCTCAGGCGCTGTATCTCTTGCAGCACATTCGTGATGAGGCGCACCGCTTCGCGATCACATTTCATCGGCAGCAGCGCTCCCAACGGCTGCGGGTTTCCGAGCTGGACGATATCCCCGGATTGGGGCAACAACGCAAGGCGGAGTTGGTGAAGCATTTCGGTTCGGTGAAGAAACTGCGCTCCGCCACCCAGGAGGAGATCGAACAAGTCAAGGGCTTCGGGCCGAACCTAGCGGCGAAGGTTGTGGAAAAGTTACAACAGAGCGCTACCTGAGCGCTACGCAGATGCATTTTCCCGGGCTACACTGTGAGCATGACACAAGCCGATCGCAGTGGGGAACCTGTGACCAATGGACTTCCGACTTCCGCGGACATCGTAGTAACACCGGAAGCCGACGACGAGCGCACCCGTGGCGCGGTACTCAAACATGCCGAAAAGGAAGAAAACGGTACTAAAATGCCGGTGCTTATCACCGGTATGTCTGGCGCTGGCTTGAATTCTGCTGCCCGGGTCCTGGAAGACATGGGCTGGTATGTTGCGCAGAACCTACCGTCCGCCCTCATCTTGGACATGGTGCAGATGTGCTTGGCCGAGGACTCGCCGGTGGAGCGGCTGGCACTGGTCTCGGATGTGCGATCCCGACCATTCAGCGGCAACCTCATTCAGGTTATCGACGAGCTAGACGCCCGGGGGCAACGCCCAATTATTTTGTATATGGAAGCCCGCGATGACATTCTCGTGCGCCGCTTCGACTCCGTGCGCCGCACCCACCCGATGCAAGGTCCAGATACCTTGCAGCACGGGATTTCCCGCGAGCGCCAGGCCATGTTCGAGGTGAAGGAAATTGCGGACATCGTCATCGATACTTCGGACTTGTCCGTTCATGACTTGCGGCGTGCGATTGAATCCAGCTTCTACAGTGTTACCTCCAACAAGGAGCATGTGACTCTGCAGTCTTTCGGTTTCAAACGCGGTGCCCCGCATGACACCGACTTGATTTTGGATGTTCGTTTTCTGCCGAATCCCTATTGGGTGGGGGACTTGCGCAAGTTCCGCGGTACAGACGCACCTGTCTCCGAATATGTGCTGGCACAAAAGGGCGCCCGCGAGTTCATTGACAACTTTGTGAGCATGTTTAACACCATGGTGCGCGGCTACCGCCGGGAGGGGAAGCGCTTTGTCACCGTCAGCATCGGCTGCACCGGAGGACACCACCGCTCCGTTGCAATGGCGGAAGAGATCGGGCGAATTTTGTCACAAAACAGCGAACTTGAAGTGGCTGTTATCCATCGCGACATTAAACTTAGCTAATTATTCATCACTAGCCACTGATACTAACGAGGTTTATCATGCCTTCCGAGGACGTCTCCTTACCTGAACACTTACGCTCAATGGTGTGTTTAGGCGGCGGACACGGACTATTCCAGACCCTGCGAGCAGCGCGGATCCTACAAGTCCCGAATATTCAGGCGATCGTCACGGTTGCCGATGACGGTGGCTCATCAGGACGCATCCGGCGGGAACTCGGACAGATCCCGCCCGGAGATCTCCGGATGGCGCTGTCCGCGCTCGCCCGGGACGACGCGGAAGGGATGATGTGGGAGCAGCTGCTGCAGCATCGATTTGCAGGCACCGGGGCGCTAGCCGGACATGCCGTGGGCAATCTGCTGATCGCAGGCCTGACGGATGTGCTCGGCAATGAGACAGCGGCGCTGGATGTCGTCGCAAAGCTCACGCGCTCTTATGGGCGGGTGCTACCGATGTGTGCACAGCCGCTGGAGATTGAGGCGGAAGTCGCTGGGCTTTCCGACGACCCGAGGCTGATCCGCAACCTGCGGGGCCAAGTGGCGGTGGCAACCACCCCCGGCGAGGTACGCCGGGTGCGGCTGTTGCCGGATCGCCCGCCAGCTTCTCTGGAGGCGTTGGCGGCCATTCAGGACGCTGACTTGCTCACCATCGGTCCGGGGTCGTGGTTCACCAGCGTGATTCCGCACATCCTGGTGCCGGACATCGTGGCGGCCATTAACGAGTCGCAGGCGCTGCGCGTGGTGATCCTGAATCTCTCCAACACGCAGCTGGAAACTACCGGCTTCTCCATCGAACGTCATGTGCATATGCTTCGCCAGCACGCGCCGGAACTGCGAGTTGATCGCTTCCTACTGGATCGGGCGATGCCGATCGATTCCACTGCATTAAGTCACCTGGAGCGTGCTGCTGCGGCTATGGGCGCAGTGGTGCAGGTTGATGACGTGCGCAAATTCCGGGACAACGGCGAGGTTACTGATCGTCATGCGCCGGAAAAGCTAGCCCGATCACTGCTGCGCCTCATGCCTGCAGACTAGAGTGTTTATTCATCCCGCAACCATCTATGTGAAAACCAGGAGAGAAGCTTCGTGACGCTCACCGCGCAGGTCAAAGACGAGTTGGCAGTTGTATCTGTAAGCAGGGCGTCCGCACGAGTGGCGGAGGTGGCTGCGATAGTACGCTTCGCGGGGTCCGTGGAGACGGTTGCCGGCCACAACATCTTGGAGATTGAGCTCGACAATTCTGGGGCCGCTCGTCGGGTGCAGGAAACCCTTTCCGAGCTGTATCACAAGCAGGTGCAGATCCACACGATCGGCCCGGGCGGGATGAGTAAATCCACCCGCTATGTGTTGCGCATAAGCGATGGCGTGGATGAGGTTATTCGCAGGCTCGGACTGATTACTCGATCCGGCCATCCGGTGCGCGGATTGCCGCCGCAGGTGGTTTCCGGCACCGTTTCGGATGCCGAGGCAGCGTGGCGGGGTGCCTTTCTAGCCGCGGGTACGTTGACGGAACCGGGGCGTACCTGCTCTTTGGAGATCGAATGCCCAGGGCAGGAAGCAGCCTTGGCGTTGGTGGGGTGTGCTCGCCGCCTTGGCATCAGTACTAAGACCAAGGAAACCCGGGGCAGTGAGAAAGTATTCGTCCGTGACGGGGAAGCCATTGGCGCGCTTCTCACGCGTATTGGCGCTATGAGCACTCGTTTGGAGTGGGAGAAGCATCGCGAACGCAAGCAGCAGCAAAGCGGCGGGCATCGCCTGGCAAACTTTGATGATGCCAACCTGCGACGTTCCGCGCGGGCCGCTGTCGCTGCCGCGGCACGGGTTGAGCGAGCCCTCGAGATTCTGGGCGATGACATCCCGCAGCACCTTGCCGAAGCCGGCCAGTTGCGGGTGCTTCACCGCCAGGCTTCGCTGGAAGAATTGGGCCGACTGGCTGACCCGCAGATGACCAAAGACGCTGTTGCCGGCCGTATCCGTCGACTGTTGTCGATGGCTGATAAGCGTGCCGAGGAGATGGGGCTGCCGGATACAAACTCGGCTGTTACGGAAGAGTTGCTCGAAGATCTCTAGCCTGTGTCTAGAGTCACACAACATTTCAAAAGATACATAGCTTACTGTCCAGATTAGGGTACCTTTCGGTGGCGGTTCTTCGCAGCTAAGGGCTTATTTCTCTGGCCACACGGCAGGCGACTTCGGGCACTCCACAAGCCCGAACTAAGTTATGTGAGAATATGCCCGAATATGTGGTCTTTTGTGGGGGTGGGCCAAACCGGGCAGGGCTGCAATGGGCTTTTCCCGCTGCACGTCAGTGATTGCGTAGGTACGCTTGGGGCAGACGCGGATGCAGCGGCCCGAAAGTCGGTCGGCATTCTCGTGGCACAGCACCCTAACTAAAGGAGAACATTGTGACCATTCGTGTGGGAATTAACGGCTTTGGCCGAATCGGACGTAACTTCTTCCGCGCTGTCCTGGAGACTGGCTCGGACATCGAGATCATCGCAGTTAACGATCTGACCGACAACAAGACCCTGGCAAACCTGCTGAAGTACGACTCCATCTTGGGTCGCCTGGGCAAGACCGTTGAATTCGATGATGAATCCATCACCGTCGATGGCAAGAAGATCATCGTCACCGCCGAGCGCGATCCAAAGAACCTGAAGTGGGGCGAGTGGGGCGTAGACGTAGTCGTCGAGTCCACCGGCTTCTTCACCAAGAAGGAAGACGCACAGGCCCACATCGACGCTGGTGCCAAGAAGGTCGTCATTTCCGCACCCGGTTCCGGTGTTGACGGCACCTTCGTTGTCGGTGTGAACCACACTGATTACGACCCGGAGACGATGACCATCATCTCCAACGCATCGTGCACCACCAACTGCCTGGCTCCAATGGCAAAGGTGCTCAACGACAAGTTCGGCATCGTCAAGGGCCTGATGACCACCATCCACGCTTACACCGGCGACCAGCGCCTGCACGACGCTCCGCACAAGGATCTGCGTCGTTCCCGCGCCGCTGCAGTGAACATCGTTCCTACCTCCACCGGTGCAGCTAAGGCAGTTTCCCTGGTTCTCCCAGAGCTCGAGGGCAAGCTGGACGGCTTCGCAATGCGTGTCCCAGTGATCACCGGTTCTGCTACCGACCTGACTTTCGAGGCTTCTCGTGAAGTAACCGTCGAAGAGATCAACGCTGCCATGAAGGAAGCCGCAGAAAACGGCCCACTCAAGGGCACCCTGATGTACTCCGAGGACCCACTGGTTTCCTCCGACATCGTCACCGATCCACACGCTTCCATCTTCGACTCCGGCCTCACCAAGGTTATGGGCAACCAGGTCAAGGTTGTCTCTTGGTACGACAACGAGTGGGGTTACACTAACCAGCTCGTGAAGATGACCGAATACGTAGGCGAGCGCATCTAATCCTCGCTAGACTTTAAGCAGTGGCCCGCGCCTGTAAGAGGCTGCGGGCCAGCTGCCTATCTGGACCACATTTTTTACTCGCAGCAACAATTCAGGAGACTGTGACTAATGAAGAACCTCAACGACCTGCTCACCGAAGGCGTCGCAGGCCGCAACGTGCTCGTACGTTCGGACTTTAACGTCCCGCTCAACGACGAAGGCGATATCACCGATGCTGGCCGCATCAACGCTTCGCTGCCAACGATTAAAGCACTGGTAGAAGCCGAAGCCCGCGTCATCCTCATGGCGCACCTTGGCCGACCTAAGGGCGAAGTCAATCCTAAGTACTCCCTGGCGCCGGTCGCTGAGGCACTGTCTGAGGCACTCGGTCAGTACGTTCCGCTGGCTGCTGACGTCGTTGGCGAGGACGCCCATGAGCGGGCCAACGGCCTGAACGATGGCGACGTCCTCCTGCTGGAAAACGTCCGTTTTGACGCGCGCGAGACCTCCAAGGACGAGTCCGAACGCGGGGCATTCGCGGATCAGCTGGTCGCATTGACCGGCGACAATGGTGCCTTCGTATCCGACGGCTTTGGCGTGGTCCACCGTGCCCAGGCTTCCGTTTATGACGTCGCGCAGCGCCTGCCACACTACGCTGGCGGCCTGGTGCAGAAGGAAATTGAGGTTCTTAAGAAGATCGCCGATGAGCCTGCACAGCCTTATGTTGTCGTACTCGGTGGCTCAAAGGTTTCCGACAAGCTCGGTGTGATCGAGGCACTGGCTCCGAAGACGGACGCGCTCATCATCGGTGGTGGCATGTGCTACACCTTCCTCGCTGCACAGGGTTACAACGTACAAAAGTCCATGCTGCAGGAAGAGATGATCGATACCTGTAAGGACCTGCTCGAGCGCTACGGCGACAAGATCAACCTGCCGGTGGACCTCGCATGGGCACCAGAGTTCGCGGAATCTGCTGAGAAGACCATTACCGGCTTGGAAGACACCCCAGCAGGTCAGCTTTCTTTGGACATCGGACCGGAGTCCGTCAAGAAGTTCGCTGCGGTGCTCAGCACCGCCAAGACCATTTTCTGGAATGGCCCGATGGGCGTCTTCGAGTTTGAGAAGTTCTCCGATGGCACCCGCGGCGTTGCACAGGCAATCATCGATGCCACCGCTGCTGGAGCCTTCTCTGTGGTCGGCGGTGGCGATTCCGCTGCTTCCGTCCGCGTACTCGGCCTGAATGAAGACGGCTTCTCTCACATTTCCACCGGTGGTGGCGCTTCCCTCGAATACCTCGAGGGTAAAGAACTTCCCGGCGTCGCAGCGCTGGCATAGAAAGGTAGTAGAAACATGACCCGTAAGCCACTTATTGCCGGCAACTGGAAAATGAACCTGACTCACCTGCAGGCGGTCGGTTCCGCACAGAAGCTGGCTTTCTCCCTGCCTAAGGACCGCTACGAGAAGGTGGACGTTGCCCTGATGGTGCCGTTCACCGACATCCGCTCCGTGCAGACGCTTGTCGACGGCGACAAGTTAGAGTTCACCTATGGTGCGCAGGACATCTCCCAGCATGAGTCCGGAGCCTACACCGGTGAGGTCTCCGCTGAAATGCTCAAGGCACTTGGTTGCACCTGGGTGGTCGTCGGCCACTCAGAGCGCCGTGAGTACCACGCTGAAACTAACGAGATTGTGGCTGCTAAGGCGAAGGTCGCGCTGACACACGGAATTTCTCCAATCGTCTGCGTCGGCGAAAAGCTGGATGTACGCGAAGCAGGGGAGCACGTTGCGTTCGTCGTCGAGCAGACTAAGCAGTCCCTGGCAGGGCTCAGCGCCGAGGAACTCGCTACTACCGTCATTGCCTACGAACCAGTGTGGGCGATCGGCACCGGCAAGGTTGCCTCAGCAGCGGACGCCCAGGAAGTGTGCGCTGCGATCCGCGTTGCCGTGCGTGAGCTGGCTGGCGACGCCGTCGCAGACGGTATGCGGATCCTCTATGGTGGCTCCGTGAAGACGGATTCAGTGGGCGAGATCGTCTCCCAGCCGGATGTTGATGGTGGCCTCGTCGGTGGTGCCTCGCTCGACGGCGAGGACTTTGCCAAGCTCTGCGCTGCAGCAGCAGCCGCCGCAGTCTAATTCGCTATGCGAGTCGTTTAACTTCAGCTGATGTGCCACGTGTACAATGGCTGAAGTTAATCGCTTTTCACTTATGAAGGATCATTGAAACATGGCTCTCGCACTACAGATCATCCTTGTCGCAGCCAGCGTCATCATGACCATTCTGGTCCTGCTGCACAAGGGTAAAGGCGGCGGCCTGTCGAGCTTGTTCGGTGGTGGCATGCAGTCGAACCTGGCGGGATCTACCGTGGTGGAAAAGAACCTCGACCGCTTCACGATCATCACTGCCGTGATTTGGATCGCGTGCATCATCGGTCTGAACCTGCTGCAGGCCTACAGCTAAGCCCTTAAGCACTAAGGAGCCCCCTCATCCCATTAAGGGAGAGGGGCTCCTTCGCTGTGCGATGTTAGTGAAGACTAGCATCCTGCGCGAGGTATAGGCGAGAGTCTTTCCGGCCCTGCGCCCCTGCAGCGGGCCAATCCACATGGCTCGACCCAGCGATCACATGACCGGCAGCCACAGCTTTCTCTGCACCCGCGACCAACAACCACACCGCATCCGCGCTGCGGACAGCAGGTAAGGTGAGCGACACGCGGGTAGCCGGTGGCTTAGGAGAATCCTGCACCGCCACCACGAGTTTGCTGTCTTCTCGCACGGCAGCTGTATGCGGGAAGAGGGAGTTGATGTGGCCTTCGCCGCCCATGCCGAGCAAGTGCAGGTCGAAGCCTTTCGGAGCCCAGGTGGCCAGCTCTTGTTCGTACCAAGCAGTTGATTCCTCTAGGGACATCTCACCGAGCCGGTAGGAATGTACCCAGTCCGGATTGACGGGAACGTGGTTTAGTAGCGCTTCCCGTGCCTGGCCTTCATTGGAGTCAGGGTGCGCCACAGGAACGGCGCGCTCGTCACCGAAGAACACGTGCACCCGTGACCAATCGATACGCAGTGCCGGGAACGTTTCCGCCTGCGCAGTGGCTGCGGCGTCGAACTCAGCGAGAGTGCGCAGGACACCGATGCCAGCACCGCCGCCGGTGAGCACCACGCGGGCGATGCCGTCGCCATGCACGCCGCCTCCGGCCTGAACAGCAGCGATTTTTGCGATGGTGTCGCTGGCGGCGCGCTGGATGAGGGCATCGAGGTCAGAAACATTAATGACGTCCATTCTTAGACCTCCTGTACTCGGTAGAGACCACGCAGCGCCTTGGCGTAAGCGTTATCGGGATCGAGGTGGCGCAATTCCTCAGCCAGGCAGTCAGAGTTGGCGCGGCGCCCAACCGCGACGAGGGAAGGTGGACAACCCGGCAACTGGACAGACATGGTGTGGGCGTCGCTGACCGCGACGATGACCGTGCCGGAGCTGCGGTGTAGTTCGATCTTTGAGATCGGGTGGCAGCATTCGCCACTCTGGTCGCGGTACTCGCAATCGTGGGTAGTGCGGTGCAGTCGGATTGGCACTGCGAGGCGATCGGCGAGCCAGCCAGCGGCCACATTAACGGCCGGGTCGTTGGGCCCATGAATGTCCACGGAGGTTACCTGTTCGTGGGGTGGCTGATCCAATGCGGAGGCCAAGACACCGCGCCACGGGGTTAGTCGTGACCAGGAGAGATCCGAATCCCCAGGGGTGTAGTGGTTGCGGCGGGACAGCGCGGCGGTGGGGTCTGGATCGTAGGCCACATCCGTGATGCGCCGCTGGGCGATCTGGCCAATAGGATCATGAGCCAATTGCTTCGGGGCGCTCGTGGGCCACCACGCGACGATAGGGGTATCGGGAAGCAGCAGGGGAGTGACGATCGCGGCCAAGTGTTCGGTGATCTCGCCACTCACCCGCATAATAATGATCTCGGAGGCACCGGCGTCGCCGCCGATGCGGATCTCGGCGTCGAGGCGCGTGGTGGCGGTGACATCGCCGCGGATCAGGACCAGCACGCGGGAGGGATGCTCGCCCGAGGAGTCATTGATGGAGTGCAGGATGTCATCGATGGGACTGCTGGTGTCTGTAACCACGATCAGGGTCAGGACGCGGCCAGTGGTGACCTGGTTGCCCATTTCGCGAATCGTGACGAGTTGCTTCGCGATGTCCCGGGTGCTGGTGTCTGCAAGTTCAAAAATCATGTCCAGAATCCTTCTGCTATGGGCGTCGCCACGTGCGGCCTTCACGGGCCATCATTCGGTCAGCACTCTCAGGGCCCCACGTACCGGCGGGATAGTCCTCCGGCTTGCCACGCCCGGCCCAATACTCCAGAATCGGATCGAGGATAGCCCAGCTCAACTCGACTTCCTCGTTGGTCGGGAACAGGGAGTTCTCGTCCAACAGCGCGTCGAGGATGAGGCGCTCATAGGCCTCGGGAGATTCCTCGGTAAAGGCCTCAGAATAGGCGAAATCCATGTTGACGTCACGAACCTCCATGGTCGAGCCGGGAACCTTGGAGCCAAAGCGCATCAGCACGCCCTCGTCGGGCTGCACGCGAATGACCAGTGCATTCGGCCCCTGGGACGCGGTGGTCGATTCATCGAAAGTCAGGTGTGGTGCCTGCTTGAACACGACGGCAATCTCAGTCACGCGCCTGCCGAGCCGCTTACCGGTGCGCAGGTAGAAGGGGACGCCCGCCCAGCGCCGCGAGTTGATGTGCAACGTACATGCGGCAAAGGTCTCGGTGCCGGACTCGGGGTCAAAGCCCTCTTCGTCGCGCAGCCCGACGACGCGCTCCGAGCCCTGCCAACCTGCGGTGTACTGGCCGCGTGCAGTAGTTTTTGCCAGCGGGTACACCGGCGCAGTTGCACGCAGTACCTTGATCTTTTCTGCCCGCAATTCACGAGGGTTAAAGGTGATCGGCTCTTCCATGGCCACGAGCGCCAGCAGCTGCAGCAGGTGGTTTTGGATCACGTCTCGGGCAGCGCCAATGCCGTCGTAATAGCCGGCACGGCCGCCCAGTCCGATGTCCTCTGCCATGGTGATTTGGACATGGTCCACAAAGTTCGCGTTCCAGAGCGGATCGAAAAGCTGGTTGGCAAAGCGCAGCGCCATGATGTTCTGGACGGTTTCTTTGCCCAGGTAGTGGTCGATACGGAACACCGAGTCTTCTGGGAACACCGCGTTGACAGCCTGGTTGAGGACCCGAGCGGAGTCTTGGTCATGGCCGAAAGGCTTCTCAATAATGACGCGACGCCAGGAAGAGTCAGTGCCGTGGGCCATTCCGGAGCGATCGAGCTGATTGACTACGTCGTCAAAGAAGTCTGGGGGAACGGAGAGATAGAAGGCCCAGTTGCCGGCGGTACCGCGAGAAGAATCGAGGTCGGCAAGCAGTGCCGCAAGGCTGTCGAAGGCGAGGTCGTCATTGAAGGCACCACTAACAAAGTGCATACCGTCCGCAAGCCGTTCCCAAACATTCTGGCGGATCTCAGTGCGAGCCCCGGCGATGACCGCCTCGTAGACATAATTCTCAAAGTCTTGTTTGGACCATTCGCGGCGCCCAAAACCGACAAGAGAAAAGCCCGCAGGCAGCAGGCCGCGATTGGCGAGATCATAAATCGCGGGCAGCAGCTTCTTGCGGGCAAGGTCACCCGTCACACCGAAGATGACCATGCCGGAAGGGCCAGCAATGCGCGGCAAGCGCTTGTCTTGGGGATCTTTTAATGGATTCACCCATTGTCCGGTGCTTGCTGCCACGCTGATTTCCTTCCGACGGCTAAAACGGTACGTGAAAGAAATCTTATGCTAGTTTGCCCTCGATCGAAATCAACAGGTCGCTCCAACTAGCAATGAACTTGTCCACGCCCTCTTGTTCGAGTACTCGGAACACGTCCTCAGTGTCCACCCCGGCGGCGAGAACCTTGGCAAAAAGCTCCTCGGACTCTACCTGGCGGCCGGAAAGGGTATCGCCGTGCAAGACATCAGAATCCAGGAGCGCGCGCAGCGTTGCCTCTGGCATGGTGTTGACGGTGTGTGGGCCTGCCAGTTCGGAGACGTACATCGTTGCGGGGTAATCCGGGTTCTTCACACCGGTGGACGCCCACAGTGGACGCTGGACATTGGCTCCGGCTGGCAGCACGTTGTCAGCGAGGAGCAGATCCTCGAAGGCAGCATATGCCAGGTGAGCATTTGCTAGTCCGGCTTTGCCCTTGAGATCCAATGCCTCTGGAGTTCCGATGGCATCGAGGCGCTTATCAATCTCAGTATCCACGCGGGAGACGAAGAAGCTCGCCACGGAGTGGATCTTTGAGATGTCGAGGCCCTTCTCGTGGGCGCGGTTGATGCCGTCGATAAATGCTCCGACGACCTCGCGGTAGCGGGCTACGGAGAAGATCAGGGTGACGTTCACGCTGATCCCCTCTGCAAGTGCTTCGGTGACTGCTGGCAGCGACTCCAATGAGGCCGGGATCTTGATCATGACGTTCTCGCGGCCGACACGTTCGTAGAGCTGGCGGGCCTGCGCGAGGGTGGCATCCTTGTCCTGGAACAGGCGGGGATCTACCTCGATGGAAACCCGGCCATCCTGGCCGTTGCTTGCTTCGTAGATTTCGCTGAACTGATCGCAGGCATTGCGTACGTCCTGGATGGCCATCTCATAAACCGCCTCGTCAGCGTTCATGCCTTGGGCCTTCAATTCGGCAAGCTGTTGGTCGTAGGCGTTGCCCTTGCTCATCGCGCTGGCGAAGATAGCAGGATTGGTGGTCACGCCCACGATGCCGGTGGTGTCGATGATTTCGCGGAGGGTGCCGGAATCTAGGCTGTCCCGGGAGAGATCATCGAGCCAGACGGATGTGCCTAGCTTTGCTAGTAGCTCTACTTGGGTCATAGTTGTATCTTCTTTCTGCATCGGCTAGTTGCCGAGCGTTTCGCGAGCTGCGGACACAACTGACTCAGTGGTCAAACCGAACTCGCGGTACAGGGTTTGGTAATCGGCGGATGCGCCGAAGTGCTCGAGGGAAACTGCCTTACCTTGGGTACCCAGGAATTGGTGCCATGGCATCGCAATCCCGGCTTCCACGGATACTCGGGCTGGCACGGTGGCTGGGAGGACTTCCTCCCGGTAGGACTGATCTTGTTGCAGGAACCAATCCATGCACGGCATGGACACTACGCGCGCCTTGATGCCATCCTTGGCCAGTTCGGCTGCTGCCTCAACCGCAATCTGGACTTCAGAGCCCGAGCCCATGAGGATGATGTCAGGGGTGCCCGCAGTGTCCACCAGGGTGTAGGCGCCCTTTGCGACGCCGGCCATGGCCTTCTCCTTGGTGCCTTCCAGCACCGGCACGTTCTGGCGGGTGAGCGCCAGGCCCTTTGGGCCGGCAGGTGCCTCGAGGGCACACTTCCAAGCCGCAGCGGTTTCGTTGGCATCAGCGGGGCGCAAAATGCTGAGGTTCGGCATCGCGCGGAGCGCCGCGAGCTGCTCGATGGGCTGGTGGGTTGGGCCGTCTTCGCCGAGACCGATGGAATCGTGCGTCCAGACGTAATAGGTATCAATTCCCATCAACGCGGCCTGACGCACGGCCGGACGCATGTACTCGGAGAAGATGAGGAAGGTGCCGCCATAAGGCCGGTTGCGGCCGTGCAGCGCCATACCGTTGAGGATCGCGCCCATGGCGTGCTCACGGATACCGAAGTGCAAGTTGCGGCCATAAGGGGAGGTAGTCCACGTCTCGGTGGTGATCTCCTCTGGGCCGAAGGACTTCTCACCCTTAATAACGGTGTTGTTTGAGCCGGCAAGGTCGGCGGAGCCGCCCCACAACTCAGGCAGGGACTTGCCCAACGCCTGCAGGGTGGCCTCCGAAGCCTTACGAGTGGCTACACCCTTGGGATCGGCATCCCACGTTGGCAATTCCTCGGCCCAACCGGCAGGCAATTCCCGGGCCTGGGTGCGTTCGAGGTAGGCCTTGCGCTCTGGGTACTGGGCGGCCCAGGCGTCGAAACGCTGCTGCCACTCGGACTGCATGGCTTCGCCGCGCTCGGCAGCCTTGCGGGTGTGGGCAAGTACGTCGTCGTCGATGTGGAAGTGCTTATCGACGTCAAAACCGAGCTCGCGCTTAGTCGCAGCAACCTCTTCTGCGCCCAGTGCCGCGCCGTGAATACCGCCGGTATTCATAAGGGTAGGGGCGGGGTAGCCAATGATCGTGCGCAGCCGGATGAACGTCGGACGCTGGGTGTCCGCCTTGGCTTCTGCTACTGCTGCGAGAATCCCTGCGACGTCTTCGCCACCTTCGATCTCGAGCACTTGCCAACCGTAGGCACGGTAGCGGGCGCAGACATCCTCGGTGAAAGCGATCTGGGTGTTGTCTTCGATGGAAATGCGGTTGTCATCCCAGAACACAATGAGATTGCCTAGTTGCTGGGTACCGGCGAGTGAGGAAGCTTCTGCGGTGACGCCTTCCTGCATGTCGCCGTCGGAAGCAATGACGTAAATGTGGTGATCCCAAATGGACTCACCTACAGCCGCCTCTGGCTCGAGCAGGCCGCGCTCGCGGCGGGCAGCCATTGCCATGCCAACGGCGGAAGCCAGACCCTGACCGAGTGGTCCGGTGGTAATTTCCACACCCTTAGTGTGGCCGAATTCGGGGTGTCCAGGGGTCAATGCGTCCCAGGTGCGCAGTGCCTGTAGGTCCGGCATTTCTAATCCGAATCCAGCCAAGTACAGCTGGATGTACTGGGTGAGGGAGGTGTGCCCGCAGGAGAGAACGAAGCGGTCGCGACCTAACCATTGGTCGTCCGTGGGGTTATGCCGCAGGACGCGTTGGTAGAGGGTGTACGCCAGGGGTGCCAAACTCATTGCGGTACCTGGGTGGCCGGAGCCCACTTTCTGGACTGCATCGATGGCAAGAACGCGTGTGGTATCCACCGCCTTAGTATCTAGCTCGGTCCAGTCAGCTGGATAGGTGCGCTTAAAAAGAGCTTGAAGATCCGGCGACAATGCCACGATAGGTTCCTTCTTTCCAGGTGGTATTCAACTTATAAGGCACCCCGAACTTGCCAGAGGTGCAAACAGGATCCAGTTTAGTGGAAAGCCCCAACTGGGGTTCCGATTCGGCATTCTGCTGTGCTAGGCGATACCATGGCTCAGTTGGCATTTCCACACTCGGGAACTAATTGGGCTCCAGATCCGACTACTGTTGGTGAAGCCTTGAATAACGACGGGCTCGTGGTGTCGAAATGCGGCGAAAATACTGACATTTGTGCTGGAGGGACATCCTTGGAGACAATCAAGGCTTACATTGCGCTGACGAAGCCAAGGGTGATTGAGCTCCTGCTGGTGGCAACAATCCCTGCCATGCTGCAGGCGGACCGTGGCGAACATCATGCAGGTCTAGTCTTGCTCACCGTCATTGGTGGTTGGATGGGTGCAGCTGCCGCCAACACCTTCAATATGGTCGCCGATTCTGATATCGACAAGGTGATGGGACGCACCCAGAAGCGTCCGCTCGCAAAGGCCACAGTCTCCAATCGTGCCGCGACGATCTTCGCGTGGACGCTCACCATCGTGAGCTTCCTCTGGCTTTGGTTGCTGTGTCACTCCTTGCTCGCTGCGGTGTTTGTCATGCTGACCATCGCGTTCTATATCTTCGTCTACACCAAGTGGCTGAAGCGTTCCACACCGATGAATATCGTGTGGGGCGGCGCAGCTGGCTGCATGCCAGTTGTCGTTGGCTGGGCTGTGATTAAAGACAACCTACCGGCTGGTTCTCCCTATGTCTGGTGGCAAGCCGTCGTGTTGTTCATGGTCATTTTCTTCTGGACTCCACCCCACACCTGGGCGCTGGCGATGAAGTACAAAGAGGACTACAAGGCTGCGGGCGTGCCCATGCTCCCCGTGGTTAAGGAGCCGCACGAGGTAACCCGGCAAATGGTCTGGTACACCTGGGCAACTGTGATTACCACCTTGTTGCTCGTTCCTGCTGCTGGCTGGGTCTATGCTGCGACTGCTGTAATCGCTGGCATCTGGTTCATCGTGATGGCAACCTCCCTGCACCGCAAGGTGTGTAAGGGCGAGGAAACTAAGCCCTTGGCGTTGTTCATCTTGTCCAATAACTACTTGGCAGTGCTCTTTGTTGCACTTTCTATCGACGCGATTATGGCTCTAGAACCCCTGCGTACCGTGTTGTTCTAACTGACTCTCATTGCGCCCTGGCTGATTGATATCAGCTGGGGCACTTTTATGTTTAACTATCAACATGGGTTTATCAGCTGCCATTGGTTTGGCCACGTCCGCAGGGCTCAACGCCTACATCCCGCTGCTGGCCTTCGGGCTTCTGGCGCGCTATACGGAGCTCGTGACGCTCCCCGAAGGGTGGGTGTGGCTCAGCAACCCCATCTTGTTAGCCGTGGTGGGCGTTTTGTTGCTGATCGAATTAGTGGCCGACATGATTCCGGCCGTTGACTCCGTTAATGACGTGATCCAGACTTTGGTGCGACCTACCTCTGGCGGCTTGATGTTCGCCTCCGCATTCGGGGACCAAACGGTTTCATCCACGGAGACCTTCTCGAACCCTAAGACCTGGGGTCTTTTGGCTGCGGGATTTGTGATCGCGTTGATTATGCATCTGATGAAGTCCACCTCGCGGCCAGCCATTAATGCGGGGACGCTAGGTTTCGGTGCGCCAGTAGCCTCCACTGCTGAAAATGTTGCGGCGGCCTCACTCACCGGCGCGGCGCTCTTTGCGCCGGCGTTGGTGTTTGTGCTGCTGATTCTGCTGTTGGGTGGGGCCGCATGGCTGTTGTTGAAGCTGCGCGGTTGGCGCGAACGGCTGCGCGGCTAGCTAAGCGACGCGCTCGCGTCCGGCTGCGTAGAGCAGCGCAGTGTACGCGGTGACGACGCCCGAGAGGACAACGTGGAACGGCACTGTCCACCGTGGGACACCGAACCAGAATTGGATCATGCCGACAGCTGCTTGTAGCACGATGAAGAAAATCAGCAAGTAGCCGAGCTTACGGGAGCGCTGAGAGGAACGAACCGTGATGAGTGCAACCACCAGTCCGATGGTCAGCCCCAAGTACAGGTACATGAATCCGGCGTGGACATGGGCCATTCCGGCGATGTCGACTTCAAGGCGGCCTTCCATGCCCTTGGTGGAATCGCCGGAGTGCACGCCTGCGCCAGTGACCATGGTGCCGGTGATCAGGACAGCAGAAAGGGCCGCAGCAGAACCGACGGCCAGGTAGCGCAGCGGACGTGGGTAGCGCCATTCGTCGTGGCCCTCGTCTGGGGCTTTGACGTGCTCATAGAGCAGCGCCGCGAGCCAGATGAGGATGATAGAAGGCAGGAAGTGGATCGCAACCGCCCACCACTTCAGATCGAGGTGCACCGAAATGCCACCGAGCACTGCCTGGAAGATGACGCCAATGAGCTGGTACCACGCATGGGCCTTCACGACGCTGCGGCGGCCAGCCAGATACACGGCGAGCAGCAAAAGACCAACGACTAGGCCAAGTACAACCGCGAGCCCGCGGTTACCGAACTCGATCAGTTGATGGATCCAGGGGGCCGCGCCTTCGACAGGGATCAGTGATCCTTCGTGACAATTCGGCCAGGTATCACAGCCCAAACCGGAGCCGGTCACTCGGACAACTGCACCGGTAAAGGTAATGGCAATTTCACCGATAAGGACTGCAAGGGCCAAACCGAGCTGCGCCTTCGGTGCGGTTATTCGGCGTTGTGGGGTAGCGGTATTCACGGTTGTTTATCTTATCTGGTTGGCTCTGGAAGCCCGCATTGATGCCGGCGGAGACGGTGAGAGTCTTGCCACACCGTCGGGTGGGGCTACTGCCCGCTAGCTAAACCGGAATAGCCGGATCGCGGCGGCGGAGCTCACAGCCGCCCATACCGCGAGACTCAGCAAGTTCATCCAGGCGATGGTGCCGTGGAAGGCTTGCCGAAGGGCGTCGGCAAAGGCCACGGAAGGGATCGCCAGGGAGTATCCGGGCACAGTGCCGCCACCGCGGAGCACGAAGTAGGCCGCAGCACCGAGAAGCACGAACCACGCGGTGTTCGCAACTGCCAGCACAACCTCTGAGCTCAGCGTGCCGCCGAGCAGCAACCCGATTGCGGTAAAGGTGCCCACGCCGAGCACCATAGCCAGCACTGTGGGGACAATCCCGCCCAAAGGCATGCGCCAGCCGAGCACTAAGGCCACGCTCCCCAGGATCAACGTCTGTACTAGTGCCACGCCAAGGACCGCGACCACCTTGCCAAAGATGATGGTCCACGCTGGAACTCCGGAAGCCCCGATTCGTTTCAAAGCGCCGTATCTGCGATCGAAGGCGACAGCAATTGCCTGGCCGGTAAAACCTGCGCTCATGCCAGCGACGGCAAGAGTAAAGGGAAAGACTGTGAAAACTGGTTTCTCACCTGGCAACAGGGTGGTTAAGGACAGCGCTATCAGCAGACCGAGCGGAATGATGAGGGAAAGCAGCTGCTGTTCACCGTGGCGCAAGAAGAGTTTTGCTTCAATGAGAGCCTGTGAGCCGATCATGGCGCCCATTCCCGCCCGCGCGGGATCAGGGGTGAAGCTGCCTGACTTAAACTGCTGGGTCATGGTGTTAGCTCCGCATCTCTCGGCCGGTGACATCGAGGAAGACTTCCTCCAGGGAGGTTGCATCGACGCCCAGGTTTCGGATCAGGACTCCTTGGCGCGCCGCCTCGGCAGTAACAACTGCAAGCAACTCCGGTGTGGCAGGGATTTCCAGGTGATAAGCCTGCGGACGAATTGGAGTGAGAGTACCCGTGGCGCCCGCGACTCGCAGCGCCGCCTCCATCGCTGGTACATCCAGGCTGGCCATGGTCTCTAGGTGCACGCTGGAAAGTTGTTCGGCGCGCGCCCGCATTAACTGAGCTGGGCTTCCGGAGGCAACGACGCTGCCTCGATCCACGATCACCACTTGGTCTGCCAGTGCTTCCGCTTCATCCATGAGATGCGTGGTGAGAACCACGGCAACGCCGTCGGCACGCAGCTGCGCGATGAGGTCCCACACTAGGAGCCGGGACTGTGCGTCCATGCCCGCGGTTGGCTCATCAAGAAAAACTAGCTCGGGTCTGCCGACCAGTGCGAGTGCAAGGGACAGGCGCTGCTGTTGCCCTCCCGAGAGGCGTCGATAAGCGGTGCGGCGGTGCTCACCCAGCCCCACCAGCTCTAGCAACCAATCCGGGTCCAGCGGGCGAGCGCTATACGACGCCACTAGCCGCATCATCTCTGCAACCCTGATACCGGGATAGGCTCCGCCACCTTGCAACATAATTCCGATGCGTCGTCGCACCTCATCGGTGTGGGTGACTGGGTTGAGCCCCAACACCCGGATCTCACCGCTCGACGGGGTTTGGAAACCCTCGCATATTTCGATCGTGGTGGTCTTGCCTGCGCCGTTGGGGCCGAGGAGAGCCAGCACAGACGCAGCGGGGACATCGAAGCTTAAGTCCGCGACGGCGACGGTAGAGCCGAAAGTCTTGCGCACGTTGCGCAAAGACAAGGCGATATCGGGAGCGTTCACAAGGAATCAGTGTAGGCCAACGATGCCGCGACGCTTTAACAGCCACCATAGGGCGCACAACAAGAGCGCGAAGAGCACGGCAGCGCCGAAATAGATGCTGAGTACGGTCACGGGCGGTAGCCGTAGTCCACGAGGCAAGACGAAAAAGCTCATGATCACCGAATATCCCATTGCCAAGACACGAAATAGCGGTCGGTTTGCCCATGCAGCGAGTGGCGCCAGCGACCACAGCAGGTACCAGGGGTGTACGACGGGGAAGAGGACAACCATGACGAACATCGCTACGCCAAGGCCACCAACGGGGTGAATCCGGCCGTAGAGCGTGGCCAGCAGCATGCGGAGCATAAAGAGCCCGGCGATGAAAACGCCAACCGCCCGGGTGAACACCAACATCTGCTCGGTGTGGTCGCCGAGCTGCAGCCAGCTGCCCAAAGCGCCAGCGATGACGCCGACATCCGTGCTGATGGACATCCAACTGCGGATAGTGGCGGCGCCGCCTTGCCCGGTGATCCAGCCCAACCCGATCCCGGATACCGCTGTTACCAGCCCTGTGGTAGCCACCAACACAGCCAACATGCTGCCCGCTGCGACCGTTAGCGCGAGAATTTTATTAAAGCCGCGCAGCAACAGTTGGCGCGCTAGGGCCATCCCCAGGAATCCAAGCGCGATGAAACCTGTGACTTTGACCAGCCCCGCACAGGTGATCAGAGCGGCACCAATTACCAGAAGTACTGCGCCCTTACGGGGGCCGCGATCCACGCCCCGGAGACCGACCTCCAGGCCGACCAGCATGAAACCGATCAGGATGGCCTCGTTGTGAATCCCGCCAATCAGGTGCAACAGGCACAGTGGGTTCAGGATGCCGAGCCACAGCGCCGCCTGTTTGGACACACGACACCGCCCCGCCAGCTTGACGACGCCCCAGGCGGCGGCCACTAGGCCCAGCACCGACACCAAGCGATGCGCTAACACCCCGAGCACGATGCTGTTGTTGGTAATCATGCTGATTCCAGCAGCGATCGCGAGGGCTACAGGACCGTAGGGGGACGGCGAGTGTGCCCAAATGAAGGGAACGCTGCGTGCCAAGGGATTATCGGGGCTGAGCAGGTCAATCGGGCCACCAGAGTAGGGATCCATTCCGGCAGCAACGATCGCACCTTGTGCCAGATAAGAGTAGATGTCTTGCGTAAAAAGTGGGGTAGTCAAGGAGATTGGCAATACCCAAGCAATGAAGGTGCGTCGCAGCATTTTCATGCTCACTCTGGCAGCATTCTCGCGAGTGCCCGTGATAGGGGCGGCCAGCGTGGTGGAGACGAAAGGAGCCATCAGCGCCCAGGCGAGGACCAGAAAACCGACGCCGATCAACGTGATGATCGATGAGGTAGTCAGCATTCGGGCGAGGATCTCGCCGCCCGGAAAGTGTGGATAGGGATTGTCAACTACCGGGAAGGCACCAGCGCCCAAAGCGCCCATCCCGATCATGAGCGAACCAACTGTGCCGATCCACCGGAGCGTGGCGAATCTTTCGAGCTCAGTAAAGTTCAGCTGTCTCGCATCGAGGGCGCGGTCATCGTGAAGCTCAGCAGAGCGGGAACCTGGACTACCCAGCCGGGGCAGGGCATTCCTGAGCCACCCGAGGGGGCGAGTTTCACTGGAAAGTATCACGGAGCCAAATTCTACTCGAGCCGAGTCTGCGACCGTTTCGGCGTGTCTGTGTCCTACCGCTGGACTTTAACGGCGAATTACGGAACACTTGTGTTGTCTAATAGATAAAGACATGGAAAGTGGTACAAGGAGGTGACGGTCTTGTCTCGAACAGAAGGACTCGAAGGACGCACACGCAGCGACATTCTGGTCACCCTGCTCAAGCATGGGCCGTGCAGTGCCTCTTATCTTGGCGATCACCTTGGATTCTCCGCTGCTGGCGTGCGCCGGCACCTCGATAACCTCGAGGCGGAAGGGTTAGCAATGGTGGCCGCCACGCGAGGTGGCAGCACTCGGGGTCGTGGCCGACCAGCCAAGGAATACGTCCTTACTGATAAGGGACGTAGCCAATTCGGACACGACTACGACGGCCTGGCAGCCTCCGCACTGGAGGCACTCCGGGAAACCGGTGGGGAAGCGGCAGTGCGGGCATTTGCTCGCAAGCGGATCGAAAGCATCGTGGCGGGGATTTCTCCGGCCGGTGAATCGGCCGACTCCGTGAAGGAAACCACCGAGCACATCGTTGATGCCTTCGTGAAGTCGGGTTATGCGGCGTCGACAAGCAACGCAGGCAGTGGCGTGCAGCTCTGCCAGCACCATTGTCCGATCTCACACGTAGCTTCGGAATTTCCGGAGTTATGCGAGGCCGAACACCGTGCGATCGCGGAGCTGCTCGGGCAGCATATCCAGCCCTTGGCCACCATTGTGGATGGTCACGGCATTTGTACCACCAACATTCCACTGACTCCTATTAACAACTCACCCAAAGAAACATCCCAGCACAGGAAGGGAGTGGCTGATGACGCAGGCAATTAACCAACGCGATGTCAATGCCCAACTCACCGACGAAGAGATCATTGACTCCATCGGTGCCTACCAATTCGGTTGGCACGACCCAGATGCCGCTGGTGCCGCAGCGAAGCGCGGTCTGAACCAGGCCGTAGTTAAGGACATCTCCCGGCTTAAGAACGAGCCAGAGTGGATGCTGGAGCGCCGTCTGAAGTCGCTCGAGATCTTCGATAAGAAGCCAATGCCGAAGTGGGGTGCGGATCTTTCCGGCATCGACTTCGACAATATTAAATACTTCGTCCGCTCCACAGAGAAGCAGGCCACCAGCTGGGAGGACCTGCCCGAGGACATCAAAAATACTTATGACAAGCTGGGCATCCCGGAGGCGGAAAAGCAGCGCCTAGTGGCCGGCGTTGCCGCGCAGTACGAATCTGAGGTGGTTTACCACCAGATCCGCGAGGACCTGGAAGAAAAGGGCGTTATCTTCGTCGATACCGATACTGCTTTGCGTGAGCACGAAGAGATCTTCCGCGAGTACTTCGGCACCGTCATCCCTTCCGGCGATAACAAATTCTCCGCGCTCAACACTGCCGTGTGGTCGGGTGGCTCCTTCATCTACGTGCCCAAGGGCGTTCACGTGGACATCCCGCTGCAGGCCTACTTCCGCATCAACACCGAGAACATGGGTCAATTCGAGCGCACCCTGATCGTCGTGGACGAGGACGCTTATGTTCACTACGTTGAGGGCTGTACTGCGCCGATCTACAAGTCTGATTCCCTGCACTCTGCAGTGGTGGAAATCATCGTGAAGAAGGGCGGCCGCTGCCGCTACACCACGATCCAGAACTGGTCGAATAACGTGTACAACCTGGTGACCAAGCGCACCAAGTGTGAAGAAGGCGCCACCATGGAATGGGTCGACGGCAACATCGGCTCCAAGGTGACCATGAAGTACCCGGCAGTCTGGATGACCGGCCCACACGCTAAGGGTGAGGTCCTTTCCGTCGCCTTTGCTGGTGAAGGCCAGTTCCAGGACACAGGCGCAAAGATGGTGCACATGGCGCCATACACCTCCTCCAACATTGTTTCTAAGTCTGTGGCCCGCGCCGGTGGACGTGCCGCCTACCGTGGCTTGGTGCAGATTAACAAGGACGCGCACCATTCGACTTCTAACGTCGAGTGCGACGCGCTGTTGGTGGATAACATCTCGCGTTCGGATACCTACCCTTACAATGACATCCGCAACGACCACGTCTCGCTCGGTCACGAGGCAAAGGTCTCCCAGGTTTCCGAGGACCAGCTGTTTTACCTCATGTCCCGCGGCCTGGCCGAGGATGAAGCAATGGCGATGATTGTGCGTGGCTTCGTGGAGCCTATCGCCAAGGAACTGCCAATGGAATACGCCCTTGAGCTCAACCGACTCATCGAGCTGCAAATGGAAGGATCGGTGGGCTAAGCGCAATGACCGCCCCTGTAGAACGAGTTAAGAACGCCACTTACCACGACACCAAGGGAGACCTATTTTCCTCCTTTGATGTCGCGGACTTTGAGGTTCCGCACGGCCGCGACGAAGTGTGGCGCTTCGTCCCAATGCGTCGCCTGCGTGGCCTGCACGACGGCAGCTTCGCGACGCCAGTCGCCCCGAAGGTAGCCGTCGAACTGCCGGAATCGGCAAGCGGCATCAGTGTTGAAACCGTGACTAAAGACGATCCTCGCCTCGGTCAGGCGGGTGCACCAGTGGATCGCACCGCGGCTCAGGCATGGACTGCCATGAGCGAAGCAACCGTGGTTACCTTTGCCAAGAACAGCGTGAACGCGGATGCAGTGAACATTACCGTCAGCGGCTCCGGCGCGGACGTCACCTCCTTCGGCGCAATCACGATCATCGTAGAAGAAGGCGCGGAAGCACTGGTCAATCTGCACTTTGTTGGTTCCGGCACGCATTCCGATAACCACGAGTACATCGTTGGCGATAACGCGCGCTTGTCCGTGGTCGTCCACGAAGACTGGGCTGATGATGCGGTGCACCTCGCAGGTGAGCGTGCCCTCGTCGGGCGGGATGCTGTGCTGCGTCACGCCGTTGCCGTATTCGGTGGCAGCTTGGTGCGCCTGGTGCCACAGGTGAAGTTCGCAGGCCCAGGTGGCGACGCCGAACTCCTCGGTGTCTACTTCGCCGATGATGGACAGTTCTTTGAACAGCGTCTATTGGTGGATCACGCACACCCGAACTGCAAGTCAAACGTGTTGTACAAGGGCGCTCTGCAGGGCGATCCCAGCACCGAGCGCACCGAGGCCCGCACCGCATGGGTGGGAGATGTGCTCATCCGCGCCAACGCTCAAGGCACCAGCACCTATGAGGCAAACCGTAACCTTGTCCTCACCGAGGGTGCACGCGCTGATGCAGTGCCGAACCTGGAAATCGAAACCGGTGAAATCGCCGGTGCAGGTCACGCTGCCACCGTGGGTCGTTTCGATGACGAGCAGCTGTTCTACCTGCTGTCTCGCGGCATCGAAGCTGATGATGCCCGTCGCTTGATCGTCCGCGGCTTCTTCTCCGAGGTCATTGGTCGCATTCCGGGTGAAGCCACCCGCGAACTGCTGGAAGCCAAGATCGCGCAAGAACTTGACGGCACCGAACTTTAATCAAACTTAAAACAAGGAACGACATATGAGCACTCTTGAAATCCGTAACCTGACCGCCCAGGTGCTGCCTTCCGACGACAACGCCGAGCCAAAGCAGATCCTGAACGGCGTCAACCTCACCATCAACTCCGGTGAGACCCATGCCATCATGGGCCCTAACGGCTCCGGCAAGTCCACTCTCGCTTACACCCTGGCGGGCCACCCTCGCTACGAGGTCACTGGCGGCGAGGTGCTACTCGACGGCGTGAACATCCTCGACCTCGAGGTTGATGAGCGCGCCCGCGCCGGCCTGTTCTTGGCAATGCAGTACCCAGTAGAGGTACCGGGTGTCTCCATGGCGAACTTCCTGCGTACCGCCGCCACTGCCGTTCGCGGTGAAGCCCCTAAGCTGCGCGACTGGGTGAAGGAAGTTAAGGAAGCCCAGGAAGAACTTTCTATCTCCAAGGAGTTCTCCGAGCGCTCCGTCAACGAGGGCTTCTCCGGTGGCGAGAAGAAGCGCCATGAGGTGCTACAGCTCGGTCTGCTTAAGCCGAAGTTTGCCGTGCTGGATGAGACCGATTCGGGTCTCGACGTCGACGCACTGCGCGTAGTCTCCGAGGGCATCAACAAGTACCAGGAACGCGAGAACGGTGGCGTGCTGATGATTACGCACTACAAGCGCATCCTGAACTACGTCAAGCCTGATTACGTGCACGTGTTTGCCAACGGCAAAATCATCACCACTGGTGGCCCTGAGCTTGCTGATGAGCTTGAGGCAAACGGCTACGACCAGTACCTGTAATGGCCACACTGACACATTCCGACGGATCGCTGAACACTCAGGCGATCCGGGCGGAATTTCCCATCCTGCGCCGTAAGGTACGCGGTGATCAGCCACTGACGTACCTCGACTCCGGTGCAACTTCACAGCGCCCGGAGCGGGTATGGCGGGTGGAAGAGCAGTTTGTGCTGCACACCAACGCGCCGGTGCACCGGGGAGCCTATTCGCTGGCCGAAGAAGCAACCGATGCTTATGAGTCTGCGCGCGCTGCAATTGCGGCGTTCGTCGGCGCAGCGCCGGAAGAGCTCGCCTTCACCAAGAATGCCACCGAGGCGCTCAACCTGGTGGCCTATGTCCTCGGCGATGAGCGGGCGGGCGACTTGGCTGTGGGTGAGGGCGATACGGTCGTCGTCACGGAGCTGGAGCACCACGCCAACCTGGTGCCGTGGCAGGAACTGTGCCGCCGCACCGGCGCGACGCTCAAGTGGTACGCCACCACTGACGACGGCCGGATTGACCTGGATTCGCTGGAATTGGATGATTCCGTGAAGGTTGTTGCCTTCACCCACCAGTCCAATGTCACCGGCGCGGTTGCTGACGTGCCCGAGATGGTGCGTCGTGCACAGGCCGTCGGCGCGTTGACCGTACTGGATGCCTGCCAATCAGTGCCACACATGCCGGTGGACTTCCATGCTCTTGGCGTCGATTTCGCTGCTTTCTCCGGCCATAAGATGTGTGGGCCCTCTGGTGTGGGTGCGGTATATGGTCGCGCAGAATTGCTGCGCCAGCTGCCGCCTTTCCTCACCGGTGGTTCGATGATTGAACTAGTGCGTATGGACGGTTCTACCTATGCACCGCCGCCGCAGCGTTTTGAGGCGGGGACGCAGATGACCTCTCAGGTGGTTGGTCTCGGTGCTGCAGTGCAGTTCTTGACCGAAATCGGCATGGAGCACATCGCAGCACACGAGCATGCACTCACCGAGTATGCGTTGGAGCAGCTGCAGCAGATCGATGGACTGCACATCTTCGGACCCCGTACCGCGGAAAGTCGTGGCGGTGCCATTTCCTTTGCCGTTGACGGTATTCACCCGCACGATCTCGGTCAGGTCTTAGACGATCAGGGCGTGTCCATTCGAGTTGGTCATCACTGTGCATGGCCTATCCACCGCGCGAAGGGAGTGCAAGCGAGCGCTCGCGCCAGCTTCTACCTCTACAACACGATGGAAGAGGTGGACCGGCTGGTAGCAGCAGTCCGGCATGCGCAGGAATTCTTTGGAGTAGCGTAAATGAAGCTAGAGCAGATGTACCAAGAAGTGATCTTGGATCACTACAAGCACCCTCAGCACGCCGGATTGCGAGAGCCCTTCGGTGCCGAGGTGCACCATGTCAACACCTCCTGTGGCGACGAACTGACGCTGCGGGTGCACCTGTCTGAAGACGGGGAGACCGTGGCAGATATCTCCTACGAGGCCGAGGGCTGCTCCATCAGCCAGGCATCGACCTCCGTGATGGCGGAGGAGATCGTCGGTCGGCCGGTGAAAGAAGCAATGGCAACCCTGGCCGCGTTCGAAGAGATGGTGACTTCACGCGGCACAGTCGAAGGTGATGCCGAGGTGATTGGTGATGGCATTGCTTTCGCCGGCGTGTCCAAGTACCCGGCCCGCGTGAAATGCGCCCTCCTGGGGTGGAAAGCATTCCAAGCGGCCACCGCTGAAGCTTTGGAAGGAAAGAAGTAAGTGAGCGAAGAGAACACCCCCGCACCGGAGGACACGAAGCCTCCGGTACCACCGAAGCCCGAGCAGTCCGAAGCTGACCTTGCTAAGGCAGCTGACGTTGAGGAATACATGCGCGACGTCATTGACCCTGAGTTGGGCATTAACGTGGTTGACCTCGGCTTGGTGTACGACGTTTACATGGTCGAGGGCACCCATGCAGTAGTCAACATGACGCTGACCTCCCCGGCATGCCCGTTGACTGATGTCATTGAGGAACAGGCCGAGCAGGCTGTCGTGGGCGGCGGCGTCGCAGAGAAAATGACCCTGCACTGGGTATGGATGCCGCCATGGGGCCCGCACATGATCACCGAAGATGGTCGCGATCAGCTACGGGCCTTAGGATTTTCGGTCTAGCTCTGCTTCGCCTGACCGATGGTCACCCCGGCGATGCATCCTGCGTATTGAGTTAGGTATGCGGGATGCCAGATGTCCGCCTCTGAGCGATGGCTCGCTACCGTGCTGCACAGCATTAGTGCGTCTGGCGCGGAAGCGAGCTTTTCGCCGTCTTCCATGGCGCTAAAGCCATTCGGGATCTCCACCATAATGCCGAAGAGATACAGTGCGAGGGCGATCTTCAGGAACGTGGAAAGACACCCGCGCTGCTTTTTCGGCTGCGCAAGTTGGGGTTGGATCGGCCCTTGGACAGTCTGCATTGCGGGAGTTGGCGCATGGCCCACCCGGTGTACCGGCTCGTGGAAAGTAGCTTTCAGTTCCTTCGGTTCGATGCCGTATTTTTCCAACTCGGCGGCCACATCCCGCTGACTAGGTTCGCGCATAAACCTTAAATTGATGCGACCTTGCTGTCCCGAGTTCAGCGTGTACGCAACGTAGTAGTCCTGTCCGATATCGGCCATGAAGTTAACCTTTCACTAACGCGCGGACGATGGCGAGCTTGGTGGATAGTGGCACTTGCGCGAAAACCAGCGCCATGCCAACCAGGGTGCCTCGGAGATTGCCGAGCTGCAGGAAGTCGCGGTGCAGTGGCGTCGGCAAGCGCAGCAGGGCGCGCAGCAAGTGCTGCACCCGTGGTGGCTCGAGGTTGAGCAAAGCGCGTTGCAGCAGCTCGGCCAGGTGTCGGTCAGCGCGGAAAGCCCGAGTGCGCCAGGGCAGTGTGCCATGGCCCCACAGCGCGTCCAGCGTGGGCTCTGCCATGCGGATTGCCGTGGCAAGGCTAAACCCGGTGATGGGGTTGATGAATCCCGCGCGGGCACCGAAAGGCAGTGCGCTTTTCGACGCCGGTGGCCGCCCCAACGGGATCACCACGCGCTCCACCTCCCGTGGCTTCTTCCCCGGGAAACGACGGCTCAGGGCGCCTTCCAACTCTCCCCAGGAATGGAAGTCAGCAATGGCCAGATAAGTTTCCTCCACGAGCCGGCCGCGCGGGGTGTCGAAGCTATAGAGAAAGGTGGACTCGCGGAAATCCATCCAGGCATCAGGAGCGGAATCAATGAACCAGCCCAAGGCCTGTTGCAGTGGTTGGCCCGCTACGTAGGACATGCCCCGAGCATCGACGACCACGTCGGTGAGATGCTTCTGGCCGTCGATAAGCACGCTGTTGGCGTTGCTGATCTCCGCCTCGCCGATGACGATGGGGAAGTCGAGGAGTTGGCTGCGCCAGCGATCGGCGTCAATAATCGCGTACTCACGCTCGAGAACACGACCGACGCCGCCGAAGCGCACCGTAGGCTTTGTGCGGCTGTACAACGGCACACCCGGTAGCTCGTCGACCCAACCGCCATAAGTGGCATCCCAGGCGTCTTTCCTGTCTACACCTAAGACCTTGAGGCCCCGGGCATGCGCGCGGTGGCCGAGGTAAGCACCGGCGGGGCCGAGGCCAACAATGATCAGGTCGTAGGAACTCATACTTCACACGCTATACTGACCTGCTGTGATTGTCACCGAAGATTTGGAAGTGCGCGTCGGCGCCCGCACCCTGCTCAACGCCCCCGGCCAGCACCTGCGTGTGCAACCCGGCGACCGGATCGGCTTGGTCGGCCGTAATGGTGCAGGCAAGACGACGACCATGCGCATCCTTGCTGGTGAAGGGGAGCCTTATGGCGGCAAAGTAGTGCGTTCCGGGGAGATCGGCTACCTGCCGCAGGATTCGCGCGAAGGAAATATCGACCAGACTGCGCGGGATCGCGTGCTATCTGCCCGCGGCTTGGATCGCCTCAAGACCTCAATGGAGCGACAGCAGGAGCTCATCGAAACCGGAACCGATGCGGTGCGCGATAAGGCCGTGAATAAGTACTCCCGCCTTGAGGAGCAGTACTATTCCCTCGGTGGTTATGAGGCGGATGCTGAAGCGGCCCGCATTTGCGACGCCCTGGGACTTCCTGAAAGAGTCCTCGACCAGCAGCTCAAGACACTTTCCGGTGGTCAACGTCGCCGTGTAGAACTCGCGCAAATCCTGTTCGCCGCCACCGCAGGTTCGGGTCGTTCGCAGACGACGCTGCTGCTCGATGAACCTACGAACCACCTCGATGCAGACTCCATCACTTGGCTCCGCGAATTCCTGTCCAAGCACGAGGGCGGTCTTATCATGATCTCTCACGACGTGGAGCTGCTGGAAGCGGTCTGTAACAAGGTCTGGTTCCTCGATGCCGTCCGCAGTGAAGCGGACGTGTACAACATGGGTTGGAAGAAGTACCTGGATGCCCGCGCCACCGACGAAGCTAGACGACGTCGGGAGCGTGCCAACGCAGAGAAGAAGGCATCTGCGCTTAAAACTCAGGCTGCAAAGCTGGGAGCTAAGGCTACCAAGGCCGCAGCTGCTAAACAGATGCTCGCCCGCGCCGAGAAGATGGTTTCTTCCACCGATGATCTGCGCCAGGCAGATCGCGTGGCTCACATCCAGTTCCCAGAGCCAGCGCCATGCGGCAAGACTCCGCTGAACGCCACGGGACTAACCAAGATGTATGGCTCCCTCGAGGTGTTCGCGGGAGTGGACTTGGCCATTGATAAGGGCTCACGAGTCGTCGTGCTTGGCTTCAACGGTGCTGGTAAGACCACGTTGCTCAAGTTGCTCGCAGGGGTGGAACGCACTGATGGCGAAGGAGGTATCGTTTCTGGTCACGGTCTGAAGATCGGCTATTTCGCGCAGGAGCACGACACCATTGATCCCGCGAAATCCGTGTGGCAAAACACCATCGATGCGTGCCCGGAGGCGGGGGAGCAGGATCTGCGTTCTCTCCTCGGTGCCTTCATGTTCTCCGGCGAGCAACTAGACCAGCCAGCCGGCACACTGTCCGGCGGTGAGAAGACCCGCCTTGCATTGGCATCGCTCGTGTCATCGCGCGCTAACGTGCTGCTGCTGGACGAGCCGACCAACAACCTCGATCCACAGTCTCGCGAGCAAGTTCTTGACGCGCTGCGCACCTACACCGGTGCCGTCGTGCTGGTCACCCACGACCCGGGCGCTGTGAAGGCCTTGGAACCGGAACGCGTCATCGTGCTTCCCGACGGCACCGAGGACCTGTGGAATGACGAGTACATGGAAATCGTGGAGTTGGCATAGCCCGCACTTTGTGCAGGCTTCGAGCCGGAGAATCGGCAAGTATCCTTAACCTATGTGGATTTCCCCAACCCTCACCCTTGCTAATGACCACGTCCGTCTCGAGCCGCTGAGCGTCGCACACACGCCGGAGTTGCAGCGGGCCGTGGGGGACCTCAGTGAAGCGTTTTGGACTTCAACGCCGACTCCCGAGGGCATGCATGCCGATATCGAGGGCAAGTTGCAGCGCCGCGACACCGGAGCCATGATCCCCTTTGCCGTGCGCTCCGCATTTACCGGCGAAGCGCTGGGCGTGACCGCCTACTATGACCTACAACCCGAAGTACCACACCTGGAAATCGGGTACACGTGGATCTCCGCCGATGCCCAAGGCACAGACACCAATCCCGCAATGAAGCTGCTGCTCCTAGAGCATGCCTTTGAAACACTCGGGTGTGAGGCGGTGGGTATCCGCACCAAGTGGAGCAACCAGCAGTCTCAACGAGCGATCGAGAAGGTGGGTTTCAAACTCGATGGCATCATCCGGGCAAGCGCCCGCCTCAGGAATGGCGTACTGGATGATCAGGTGTTGTACTCAATGGTGAAAAGCGAATGGCCAGCCGTGAAGGCTGGCCTGGAATGTCGAATTACTGGATCGAAAACATTGGTTTAGGGCTTAAAATCATGTTTTCGATCCACAAATTCGGTCAAGCTAGTTCCTAAACCCGTGCACCGGCGCAGGAATATAGCCACCACGGTGAATGAACTGCGTGTTGCCCACGGTGTTCACCGGTATGACCGGTGCATATCCGAGCAGACCGCCGAAGTTGACCTCGTCGCCCGGCTGCGTGCCCGGCACCGGGATGACGCGCACGGCGGTGGTCTTATGGTTCATGATGCCGATGGCTGCTTCGTCGGCAATCATGCCGGAGATCAGTGCAGCGCTCGTATCACCTGGGATAGCGACCATATCCAGGCCGACGGAGCAGATCGCGGTCATCGCTTCCAACTTGTCGATCGAGATGGAGCCGGCGCGGACGGCGTCGATCATGCCCTTGTCCTCTGAGACCGGGATGAAGGAACCGGAAAGGCCACCGACGCGGGAACAGGCCATCATGCCGCCTTTTTTGACGGCGTCGTTAAGCAGCGCAAGCGCGGCGGTGGTGCCGTGGGTGCCTACCTGGTCCAAGCCCATCGCCTCGAGGATGTTAGCCACGGAGTCGCCGACCTCGGCGGTCGGGGCCAGCGAGAGATCCACGATGCCGAATGGGACGCCGAGGCGCTCGGAAGCGAGGTTGCCCACGAGCTGTCCCGCGCGAGTGATCTTGAAAGCAGCCTTCTTGATCTCCTCTGCGACTTGATCCAGGGAGGCGTCGGCAGGCATGCGCTCGAGGGCGCGGGCGACCACACCCGGCCCGGACACGCCAACGCTGACCACGCAGTCAGGTTCCTCGATGCCGTGGAAAGCCCCCGCCATGAAGGGATTATCACCCACAGAATTAGCGAACACGACGAGCTTTGCACAGGCGATGGCGCTGCGGTCTTTGGTCAGCTCTGCGGCCTCCTTAACCACTTCACCCATGCGCTTGACGGCGTTCATGTTGAGTCCTGCGCGGGAGGTGCCCACGTTGACGGAAGAGCACACGCGTTCGGTGACGGTGAGTGCCTCTGGGATGGCGTCGATGAGGCGGCGATCACCGGAGGTAGCGCCCTTCTCCACGAGCGCAGAAAAGCCTCCCACAAAGTTGACGCCAGTCTCATTGGCCGCACGGTCCAGCGCCTTCGCGAGTTCTACCGGGCTGCCTTCGACAGATGCTGCGAGGAGTGCGATCGGGGTGACCGAAATGCGTCGGTTGACGATGGGAATGCCAAGCTCGCGTTCGATGCCTTCGCAAGTGCTCACGAGATCTTGCGCCTGGGTGGTCAGCCGGTCATAGACGGCGTCGCAGGTCTCCGCCATGGTGCCACGGATGCAATCAAGGAGGCTAACGCCCATCGTCACGGTACGAATGTCCAGCCGGTACTGCTGGATCATCTCAATAGTGTCCCAAATGGCGTGGCTGCGCTGTGCAAAGTTCATGGTGGCCGCCCGTTAAATTTCAGTGGTGGCGTTAAAAAGCGCCTCGGACTGTACCCGGATGGCCAGGTTTTGTTGCTTGCCGACGGCCGTCATGTGTTCCTGCACTGTGACGATATCCAACTTGGACTCGTCGAAGGCAACATGCAGGATCATGGTGAAATAGCCCTCCATGATCGTCTGGGAGACATTGTGGATATTGACATCCATGGCCGCGAGGTCAGTGGCAACGGCGGCGATAATGCCCGAATGGTCGGGGCCGGCGACGGAAATGATTGCATACATGCTCTCAACATTAGCGCGTCTGCGAGCAGTGGTAAGACTAAAGCTATGAGTAAAGATAGTGAGCAGCATAGGAAACCGCGCTGGGCGGATCTGAGTCCCGCAGCAAAGCGCTTGATCATCGGACTTGTCACCTGGGAAGTCCTGGAGAAACTCATGGTGTGGCACTTCATCTACCACACGCCGAAAGAGCGAACGCGGGGATCGAAGTGGATGTGGTTCGGTTTAAGCTCGATCGACTTCTTCGGCCCAGCAGCTTATGCGCTATTTGGGCGAAAGAAATAGTGCACTAACGGGGCTACTAACGAGCACTTTCCGGCAGTTGACAATATATTAAATTAGTCCGCAATTGGATTTAGCAAATAATTAACTGTCAGGAAGTGCCGACATGGAAATCCTCATTAAGCAGTCCGCTGCAGAGGTCGCGATACACGCGGCCGACATCATGGCCAGCTACGTCACCCCAGGGGCTGTCCTCGGCTTAGCAACCGGATCAACTCCGCTGCAAATGTATCGCGAACTAATTTCCAGGTGCGAATCCGGGCAGATCAGCTTTGCTGGCACGCAGGCGTTCTTGCTGGACGAATACATCGGGCTACCGCGTGAGCATGATCAGAGTTACTACCGATTCATACGCGAGGAGTTCACCAGCCACATCGACATCGACGACGCGCAGGTGCACAGCCCCAACGGCTTCGCCAGCGACATTCACGCGGAGGGACCAGCCTACGACGCCGCGATTGCGGCTGCTGGTGGCGTGGACATCCAACTGCTCGGCATCGGCAGCAATGGCCACATCGGATTCAATGAGCCCGCGAGCTCCCTCACCTCTGGCACGCGAGTGGAAACGCTGCATCCACAGACGGTCAAGGACAATGCGCGCTTCTTTGACGGCGAGGAAAGCCAGGTACCGGTCCATGTGCTTACACAGGGACTCGGCACCATTTCCAAGGCGGGCCACCTGCTATTGATCGCTACCGGCGCCAACAAAGCTCACGCAGTCCGCGACATGATCGAAGGCCCACTCTCCGCGCACTGCCCAGCCTCAATCCTGCAACTGCACCCAAAGGCAACGGTGATTGTCGACGAAGCAGCAGCAGCGCTATTAGATAACAGCGACTACTACCGCTTTTGTGCAGCGAACAAGATCTAGCTAGCGCACATCGCCACGAAGTTGCGCATGATCTGATGAGCGTGCGTGGTATCGACGCTTGCAAGTGAGGTGATGATTTCCTCCAGCTTTTCCGGGGCAAAGTAGCCGTTGTTCAGGTAGAAGCGCATCCGCGCCGCCAGTCCGGCTGCATCCATCTCGGGGTGAAACTGGCACGCCCAAGTCGAATCGTGCAGGCGGAACATCTGGACCGGACATGCGGGGCCGGTGGCCAGTAGTATCGCTCCCTCCGGCAATTCGTGGACGCTTTCCGTATGTCCCGTCAGCGCCGTGAACTGTTGTGGCACGGCGCGCAATAGCGGATCGGACTGTCCGGCGGGGGTCAGTGCGACCTTTGTGGCACCGGCGTCCTCAGCGAACTCGGCCCGCACCTCGCCACCGCAAAACTGCGTGAGCAAACTCGAGCCAAAACAGACATAGAAGGTGGAGATCGGGCTTAGCGCCAGCGCCAACATTTCGCGCTGCACATGAAGCTGCACTTCCGACTGCTGCGCGTCGGTGACGTTAAAGGGGCTACCGCCTAAGAAAACACCAGCGTAGTCCGCAACAGAAGGAATGCGGGAGGTAGCTGAATCAAGGACGCAGCGGTCTAGCTGCTCGGCGCGCAGCCCAGTGGACTTGAGGAAGTCCTGATACTCGGAACGCAGAACCTCTGCGCCCTCTCGCGCCTGGACCAGCAGAAACTTAGACATACCGCTTAGTCTAGTATGGGGAATATGGCGCCCGTGACATATCCAGCAGAATTTCTTGGCTGGTCTCTCGATCTCGACCCACACCAATCCGAACTCACCCGCCAGGGCTGGCATTGCTTCACGATCCGCCGCAAAATTGGACACGGACAGGCTGCTTTCCGCGAAGCTCGGAGGCGGCTGCTGGCATGGGAAATGCAACGTGCGGTGCGTCTTCGACCGCTTATCGACGGCAAAATCATCACCCTCCACCTTGGCTGCCTGCGCCAACGCTGTTGGATTATTCATACAACCCAGTCCGATACCCACGCCTGCGTGGCTTATGGAACTTTGCCAGGGCACCTCGAGACCGGGGAGGAATCCTTCCGAGTGTGGCTGGAAGATGGGACGGTCTGGGCTGAATGTGCAGCGTTTTCTCGTCCAGCATCGTGGGTGACTCAGCTGGGTGGCAGCCTCGCGCGGCTCCTCCAACGACTCATCGCGCGGCGCTACCTCGCTGCACTAGTCCCGGCGGACTGAGGCTTCCACGAGGTCTAGAACGGGGGAGAAGGCGGCGGTTTCGATCCCTGATGCGAGTTTCGCAGTCAGGCCGTCGAACATCGTCTCCAGGTAAAGGTAGAGCACCTCTGAATCGACGTCGGTACGCATCGTTCCGGCATCGGCGTTTGCTTGGAGGCGGCGGCGAACGGCGTCGTCAAGCACGGCCTGTTGCTCCTGCCAGCGTGCGCGGAAGGCGGCGTCGGTACGCAGCAAGCGGGTGATTTCGAGGCGAGTGGACAGCCAGTCGTAGCGGTCCGGGTAGGCCAGCATATCGCGCATAACCTGTACTAGACCTTCTTCGGCAACGGTTTCCGCCATACGCAGGGCATCCTCGCGGCCGATTTCGAGGAAGAGGGTTTCCTTGTCCGCGAAATGGTGGAATATTGCGCCGCGGGACTTGCCGGTGGCCTCTTCGAGGCGGCGCACGGTAGCGCCCTCATAGCCGTGCTCCGCGAAACACTTGCGTGCGCCTTCGAGGATCTCGTGGCGGCGTTCTTCGAGATCAGCACTGCTAACCCTAGGCATGCTTAAATCAACGCTCCTTCGCGGAAAAGTTTCTAAAGAAATGCCCTGGGGCTGCCCAGGCTGGCCACGATTGCTATCGCGACCTGCCGTGGACAGCCCCAGAACTAGAGATCAACGAGGCAGATTAGCCCTTGATCATGTTGCGCAGCACGTACTGCAGGATGCCACCATTGCGGTAGTAGTCAGCCTCACCTGGGGTGTCGATGCGGACAACAGCGTCGAACTCGACCTTGTCGCCGGACTCCTTGGTTGCGGTGACCTTAACCGTCTTAGGGGTCACACCGTTGTTCAGTTCCTCGATGCCCTCAATGTCGAAGGTCTCGGTGCCGTCCAAGCCCAGCGAAGCGTGGGACTCGCCAGCAGGGAACTGCAGTGGGATGACACCCATGCCGATGAGGTTCGAACGGTGAATACGCTCGAAGGACTCGGTGATAACGGCCTTGACGCCCAGGAGGTTGGTGCCCTTAGCTGCCCAGTCGCGGGAAGAACCGGTGCCGTACTCCTTGCCAGCAAGGACGACCAGCGGGATGCCGGCGGCCTTGTAGTTCTGGCACGCGTCGAAGATGAAGGCCTGCTCGCCACCCTTGGTGAAGTCACGGGTGTAGCCACCGGCGATGTCAACCAGCTGGTTCTGGAGGCGGATGTTGGCAAAGGTGCCACGCATCATGACCTCGTGGTTACCACGACGGGAACCGAGGGAGTTGTAATCCTTGCGCTCCACGCCGTTCTCGTCCAGGTACTGCGCAGCAGGGGTACCCGGCTTGATGGAAGAAGCAGGGGAGATGTGGTCGGTAGTGACCGAATCGCCCAGCTTAGCCAGCACGCGAGCGCCCTTGATGTCAGAGACCGGAGCTGGCTGGAGCTCCATGCCATCGAAGTAAGGAGCCTTGCGGATGTAAGTGGAGTTCTCATCCCATTCGAAGGTCTTGCCCTCTGGGGTTGGGAGGTTCTGCCACTGCTCATCGCCCTTGAAGACGTCAGCGTAGTCAGCTTCGTAGAGCTCGCGAGAGATAGCCTGCTGGATCGTAGCTTCGATCTCTTCGGTGGAAGGCCAGATGTCCTTCAGGAAGACGTCGTTGCCATCCTGGTCCTGACCCAGGGCCTGGGTCTCGAAGTCGAAGTCCATGGTGCCGGCGATAGCGTAAGCGATGACCATGATTGGCGAAGCCAAGTAGTTCATCTTCACGTCAGGGGAGATGCGACCTTCGAAGTTACGGTTACCGGAAAGCACTGCGGTAGCTGCGAGATCATTCGCGTTGATCGCATTGGAAACCTCGTCTGGCAGCGGGCCGGAGTTACCGATACAGGTGGTGCAGCCGAAGCCGGAGAGGTAGAAGCCCATGGCCTCCAGGTCCTTCCAGAGGTCAGCGCGCTTGTAGTAGCCGTCGACGACCTGGGAACCAGGGGCACAGATGGTCTTGACCCAAGGCTTGGACTTGAGACCCTTCTCGGCAGCCTTGCGTGCGATCAGGCCAGCGCCGATCATCACAGAAGGGTTAGAGGTGTTGGTGCAAGAGGTGATGGAGGCGATGGCAACCATACCGTGGTCGAGGGTGTACTCGCCGCCCTTAGGGGAGGTCACGGTGATTGGGTTGGACTGGCGACCCGCACGGCCGATGGCAGCGGATTCACCGTTGCCAGCCTGGGAGACATTCAGGTCGGTGACCTGGTTGGTCTCGCTCTGATCACTGTTGGCTTCGCCTTCAGCTTCCATGCGCTTTGCAGGCAAAGACTCGTCGGTGCAGACTTCGTCCTCGGTATAGCTAGCCAGGTCCTTGCGGAACTGCTGCTTGGCCTCGGAGAGCAGGATGCGGTCCTGTGGACGCTTCGGGCCAGCGATGGAAGGAACAACTGTGGACAGATCCAGCTCGAGGTACTCGGAGTAGGTAGCTTCTGGAGCGTCTTCCTCGAGCCACATGCCCTGAGCCTTGGCATAAGCCTCGACCAGTGCAACCTGTTCTTCTGGGCGACCGGTGAGCAGCATGTACTTGGTGGTCTCCTCGTCGATCGGGAAGATCGCACAGGTGGAGCCGAACTCCGGAGACATGTTGCCGATGGTGGCGCGGTTTGCCAGTGGGATGGACTTGACGCCGTTGCCGTAGAACTCGACGAACTTCTGGACCACACCGTGCTCGCGGAGCATCTGGGTGATGGTGAGAACGACGTCGGTAGCGGTGACGCCGACAGGGATTTCACCGGTCAGCTTGAAGCCGACGACACGTGGGATGAGCATGGAGACTGGCTGGCCGAGCATGGCTGCCTCGGCTTCGATGCCGCCCACGCCCCAGCCCAGGATGCCCAGGCCGTTTTCCATGGTGGTGTGGGAGTCCGTACCAATACAGGTATCTGGGTAAGCCAGGCCGTTGTTGTCGAAGACAACGCGCGCCAGGTTCTCGATGTTTACCTGGTGGACGATGCCGGTTCCTGGAGGAACAACGCGGAAGTTGGAGAATGCCTTGGAGCCCCAACGGAGGAACTTGTAGCGCTCTTCGTTGCGTTCGTACTCAATGGCAACGTTCGTCTTAAGGGCGTCCTTGGAGGCGAAGGCCTCAACAATGACGGAGTGGTCGATGACCATCTCGGCAGGATTCAGTGGGTTGACCTGATCTGGGTCGCCGCCGAGGACCTTCACTGCTTCGCGCATGGTTGCCAAGTCGACAACACAAGGAACGCCAGTGAAGTCCTGCATCAGCACGCGGGCAGGGGTGAACTGAATCTCGATGCTTGGCTCAGCAGCGGCATCCCAGTTGGCGATTGCGTTGATGTGGTCAGCGGTGATGTTCGCGCCATCTTCGGTACGCAGCAGGTTCTCTCCGAGAACCTTGAGAGAGTATGGCAGTTTCTCCATGCCTGGCACAGCGTTGAGTGCGAAGTAGTCGTAAGACTTGTCGCCAACCTCGAGGGTGCTCTTAGCATTGAAGGAGTTCTTGCTTGTCGTCACAGTCAGCTCCACTTCCTATTAATTATGGGTGAGTAAACGGGAGGCTTAAAGTAGCCTTCGTCTGTCAGACAGCTTAACAGTACGGGCGTTCTGTTGGGAGTATTTCCCTCCGCGCGCCCCCTGAATGGGTAGTTGGGCTGTTACCGTTGCCGTCCATCTTTGAGCCTACGTGGAATTCGGGGCTGATTGGGCGCGTCACTTAGGAGGGAGTTTGATCCCACACTAAACTTCTAGGACACCAGCATTATTGTCGAACGAAACGGACCGGATGATTCCTGAGGATGTGGATCTGAACTCGCTACGGAGTCAGATCGAGGCTGACAGTGTGGCCATTAATAAGCTCGGCCTCGAGTACCCCTCGTTGGAGCCTGAGCTTGTCGACGTCAGCCGCCACGCCAGCGAGTCCGGCTTTGGCAAGACCGCCTTCGTGCTCTTGGATCGCACTCCCAATGGGGCAGCGGCAACGCGCGACGTTGCGCAAGAGCTTCTGAACACCACCGACTTTGAAACAATCATCGTCCGCACGCCCGGTTCCGGGGCGATCGTGAGTCACGACTTTTCTCGCGCTCAGATTGAAGCAGCGCAGTATGACTTCTTTGCGAACCCGGAGATAGCGAGCGGAGCGCGGGAGTTCGTGGACACACTCAATACGCAGCAGTACCCGTGGATGTACATCAACATCGCCATAGCAGTAGCTCTACTACTCGCTATCCTTGTTAGCGCCTACTTTGCACGGTCAAGCACTCACGCTTGACCAAAGAGGTCACTGTTAGATAACAGTTTGAGCGGCAAATATTCCGCGCAACACGGCAAATGTTACACAATGTGACATATTTCACTTTCTGTTTGAACTTTAGATGTTTCTGCAGGCCAGTCCCACTAAGTTAGTCATGGGACTGGCCTTTACTAGTGTGACTTCTGGGTTACGAGTGTTGAATTTGCACAATTGTGACTTATCGTGTCCATGTCGGCTCATGAGTCTGCACGCTTCACAAAAGTTAATCTCCGTCCCAATTCGCTGATGTGGGGAAGCATTGCGCGAAGATCAAGGGAATAAGCTTGATTAGCGTCGTTTAGCGGTAGGAATGTGAGCCCACGTATTACCCGTATCTTGTCTCAGACACCTTCAATGAGCTGCTTGCAGCCATCGGTGGTGGAATGGAGTTCACGTGGCAACGAAGTTAATGTCGCAAGCCCGCATTTCGCAGGCGCGCACCTGGGTGGCAGCTGCCGCCTGCTGCGCGTCGCTAAGCACTGTGCCCGCTGTGGCTGAACCGGTCGCGCCACCAAATCCCTCCGACGCAGAGATCGGTGCTGCCGAAAGTGCGGTGTCTGCGGGCAACGGCGATGTCTCGCGCTTGGCCACTGATCTCTCCGCGAAAGAATCTGAAGTCTCAACCCTCGAAAATGAGATGGGCGGACTTCGCGAAGCCGTAAACAAGGCGAACGTAGACCTCGCCAACGCGCGTGCGGAAGCCAAGAAGGCCCGCGATGACGTCAATGCGGCGCGTGCGGACCTCGACGAGACCCAAAAGCAGATCGAGCAAGCGCAACAGGTGCTCGACGAGGTCTCGCGTACTGCGTACCGCCGTGGTGCTGCAAACCCAGCTGTCGCCGGCGCCGCCGGCACGGCAAATACCGAAGACGCATTGGCGCGGCAGACATACCTTCGTTCCAATGCTGCTAAGCAGCGTGCTGCAATCGAGGAATTGGATCGCCTGCGCGCTGAAGCCGCGAACAAGGAATCAGACCTCCGCGAAAAGCGTCGTATTGCCGAAGCGCGGGAAGCTGAGGCAAGCCAAGCGGAGATCGCCGCTAAACAAGCACTCGATGCCAACTCCGCCTTGTTGGCGCAACGTGCCACCGAACACAGGCAGCTGATCGAAGAACGTAACGTAGCCAAGGCCCGCCTCGAAGCAGCCAAGGCAAACCGCAGCACCCTTCACGAACAACGCAAGGAATACACTGACTTCGTTAAGGCAGAAGAAGCTCGTAAGGCTGCAGAAAAGGCCGCAGCGGAAGCTGCCGCAGCTAAGGCGAAAGCAGAGGCAGAAGCCCGTGCTCGTGCGCAGGCTGAAGCAGAAGCAAAGGCACGCGCCGAAGCTGCCGCTGCAGCCGAACGCGCGGAAGCCGAGCGCCAGGCGCAGGAAGCGGCGGCCGCAGCAGCTGCCGCTGAGCAGGCGGCGCAGACCCAACGCGAGCAGGAACAGCAGCTAAACCAAGACTCGACCGCTGCGGCCGCCGCAGCGGCTGCCGCTGCAGCCGCCCTGGCTGCTGCTGAAGCTGCCGATCAGGGCGCAACTCCAGGTGCAGCTGCACAGGAGAACAGCGGGGCACAGGAAAGCGCCGGCGCAAGCACTGGTACTCCTTCATCGGGCGCAGGTTCCGCAGGATCCGACAGTGCTGCGCCCGGCACCGTAGCCTCTGGTACACGCGCAGCAAAGGTCGAGGCAGTAATCGCCCGCGCCAAGGGGCAGCTCGGTTTGCCATATGCCTGGGGCGGCGGCGACGCGAGCGGTCCGACACAGGGCATCCGTGATGGTGGCGTGGCTGACTCCTACGGCGACTACAACAAGATCGGTTTCGACTGTTCAGGTTTGACGCTCTATGCTTTCGCCGGCGTGGGTATCTCACTACCGCACTACACCGGCTACCAGTACGAGCACGGCACCAAGGTCAGCCCGAGCGAGATGCAACGCGGAGACCTCATCTTCTATGGTCCGAACGCTGAACATCACGTGGCCATCTACCTTGGCGACGGCATGATGATCGAAGCACCACAATCCGGATCCACCGTGTCCATCAACCCGGTTCGCTGGAGTGGCATGAGCCCTTACGCGGTGCGTCTGCTCTAACGTCGGTGCAGTATCCTTGTCTGCATGATTAACAACGAGGAGCTCATATCGGGCCTGCCGTTCGACGCACTTTTGGTGTTGTCCTTCGGCGGGCCCGAAGGCGTGGCGGACGTCCGCCCCTTCATGGAAAACGTCACGCGGGGCCGCGGAATTCCCCCAGAGCGTCTTGATGAAGTCTCCGAGCACTACTACTACTTTGACGGTGTTAGCCCGCTTAATGCGCTGAACCGCGAGATCATCGCAAAGCTCCAGGAGGCACTACCGGGGCTGCCCATCTACTTTGGCAACCGTAACTGGCATCCCTTCGGAACCGAAGCGGCAGCTGACATTGCTCGCGACGGCCATCGCAAGGTCGCTGTGTTCGCAACCTCGGCATGGGGTGGCTACTCCGGTTGCCGACAGTATGACGAGGACATCGAGGCAATCCGCGCAGAGCTCGCAGCACAGCAATTGCCGGAACTGACGTTTACTAAGCTGCGGCAGTTCTTTGACCACCCGCTGTTTATCTCCGCCAACGCGCGCCTCGTACAAGAATCCATTGCCGCTCTGGGTGACGGAGATTTCCGCCTGGTGTTCACCGCGCATTCCATCCCTTTGGCCGCGGACAATTCCTCCGGTACGCCCGCGGACGGCCCCCTCTACTCAAGCCAGGTGGCTGAAGCGGCGCGCTTGATCGCTGCGGAGGTTGGGATCTCTGACTATGACTTAGTGTGGCAGTCACGCTCCGGAGCTGCGCACATCCCATGGCTGGAACCAGACATTGTGGACCATGCGCAGGCGCTGCATGAGCGCGGGGTGGCAACGATGGTGGTTTGTCCGGTCGGATTCATTTCCGATCACATCGAGGTGGTGTGGGATTTAGACACCGAGTTGATCAACGCCGCCAAGGCTAATGGCCAACAGGTAATCCGGGTAAACACCGTGGGACCGACCCCTGAGTTCACTGAACTGGTCGTCGAGTTGCTCGCGGAACACGCAGGGCTCGCGCAGCCCCGGAAGTTGGGCAAGGTTGCAGGCCGAGGTTGCACTGTCGACGGTGCGCCGTGCGCTGCCGACTGTTGTCGGCCGGCGCGGCGTCCGACTGCTAGCTAATTAAAGCCGGGCAAGCTCGCGGACGGCATAGTCCACTCCGGCCATGCGAGCCAGGCGGATTTGCCTGGTTAGTGGCAGCAGGAAGGGATCCAAGGAATGATCCACAATGCGGGTAGTCACAGCTTCGATGATTGCGGAGACTTGGTCCGCGCGCGCAAAGAGTTTGGCGGCCCGCGGCGGCGTGCAATGCGGAAGCCCAGGAGTGTCGTAGAAGTCTGCCAGTGTGCCGATAGTCAGCCGGGGATTCGGGAGGTCGGGCGTCGAAAAACGCTGGCTCTCGATCAGTGTAGCCGCCTGGCGGGTGGCGTCGGCAAGCAGCAAATCGGCATCACCCGGGGAAAGGTACGCCGGGGCGGGCAGCGGGGCAGATTCCTCGAAAATACGCCACTGCGTGCCTACGGCGCTGGCCACCGGCACGAAAATGCGGCTGTGTGGGAAAGCTCCGGGCATGATGAGAGCGCCGATGCCATTAGCGACGGCCGCTGCCATAGCCGCAGAACCCGCACGCAAGCCCGGAGCATCGCCAGGCCCAGACAACGCCAATTGCAGGGTGACCCCCTCCTCCGGTGCAGCGGCGCGGAATTGCCGCAGGAGCTCTGCGGTCTGGCCGATATCCTGCGAACCCGGTTGCGCCAGCAGGTGCGGCCCACCGAGGTCACGCAGGGCATCCAGACACTCGTCGGTAGAAATTTCGCCGTAGAGCCAAGCTGCGACCCAGATAGCAGTGTTCTGTAGCGGCGAGTAGACGTTGGCGCGGTGATCCATAATTCAATCAAGTTACCCGATAGGCTGTTTCTCCATGACTGATCCCTACTCTGGCGATATTTTCTCCGGTCACAAACGCAAGCAGCGCCCCACATATCCCACGGTCCCAGCGCAGCCTGGCCTCGTAGTGGAGGTGTTGAGCGACGGCTACGTTGGCGCCGTCACCGGGTTTGAGCGCACCTACGACGGCGACTTCATCCGGCTGGAGGACCGACAAGGTCGGGAACGCCTTTTCAAGCTGGTTACGGGCGGATTCCTCGTGGAGGGTAAGCGTGTGAGTCTCACCCGCTTTGTGCCAAAGCAGACCCCGGCGCGTTCCAATTCTGGCTCACGGAAGGTTGCGGGCGTGCAAGCGAAAGTGGCGGCCCCCTCGCGGATCTGGGTCGAGGGCATTCACGACGCCGCCATCGTGGAAAAGGTGTGGGGCCATGACCTGCGGGTGGAAGGAGTCGTCGTGGAGTATCTCGAGGGCTTAGACAACTTGCCCGAGCGCCTAGCGGAGTTTCAACCCGGCCCAGGACGACGCGTGGGGGTGCTAGCAGACCACCTGGTTCACGGATCCAAGGAAACCCGGTTGGTCGCGGACGTCGGAGAGCATGTGCTTGTGACGGGCCATCCCTTCATTGATATCTGGGCGGCTGTGAAGCCACAGAAGCTCGGGTTGCGGGCGTGGCCGGAGGTTCCTTATGGCGAGGACTGGAAGACCGGAATCTGTCAGCGCGTGGGGTGGGGCGATCCGCGCGAAGGATGGAATCGGGTGTTCCACGCCGTTGAGAGCTTTCGAGACCTCGATCCGACGCTAATTGGGGCCGTCGAGAAGCTCGTAGACTGGGTGACCGTCCCGGAACTTACTAAGGCTGACTTTCGTTAAGCCTCCCACATATGGCTGAACTCTTAGGTAGTTTGGTGGTGTGGGAACACTCATTTGGTTTATTGTCGCCGTGGTTCTAGCCACGGCCGAGTTACTTGCTGGCGAATTCACCATGCTGATGCTGGCCGGTGCCGCGTTGGCGACTGCGGGTATCGCGCTTGCCGACGTCCCGGTTTGGGCTGAGGTAGCCTGCTTCGCGGTGTGCGCAGTGGCTCTGCTGGTTTTTGTCCGCCCTGTCCTGAATCGCCACATGCGGCGGGATCTCGTGTTGGATACTTCTCCTAAAGCGCTGGTAGGCCAGACCGCAGAGGTGCTCGAGTCCGTCGATGCGGGTCGGGGGCAGATCCGTCTGGATGGATCCATTTGGTCAGCCCGCTCCCTCGTTCCCACTGAAACGTTCGCAGTCGGCGAACGCGTCCACGTTGTCAGTATCGATGGCACAACGGCCGTCGTGTTTAAGGAGCTTTGATATGGGGCTTATTGCTCTTGCCGTCATCCTGCTCTTTGTGGTCATCGTGCTGGTTAAATCCATCGCGTTGATCCCTCAGGGTGAGGCAGCGGTCATTGAAAGACTTGGCCGCTATACCCGTACCGTTTCCGGTGGCATTACGCTGCTGGTGCCGTTCATTGACCGGGTGCGCGCGAAGGTGGATACCCGTGAGCGCGTCGTGTCCTTCCCACCGCAGGCCGTAATTACCCAGGACAACCTCACGGTTGCGATTGACACGGTGGTGACTTTCCAGATCAACGATGCCGCCCGTGCTATCTATGGCGTGGACAACTACATCGTGGGTGTGGAGCAGATTTCTACCGCTACGCTGCGCGACGTCGTGGGCGGAATGACGCTGGAAGAAACCCTTACCTCCCGTGAAGTAATCAACCGTCGCCTACGTGGTGAGCTCGATGCTGCGACCACGAAATGGGGTCTGCGCATTAGCCGCGTGGAGCTGAAGGCAATTGATCCGCCACCATCGATCCAGCAGTCGATGGAAAAGCAGATGAAAGCAGACCGTGAGAAGCGCGCTACGATTCTGACGGCAGAAGGCCAGCGCGAGGCGGACATCAAGACCGCCGAAGGTGAGAAGCAAGCCAAGATCCTCGCCGCCGAGGGTGAGAAGCATGCCGCGATTCTTTCCGCCGAAGCTGAGCGTCAAGCGATGATCCTCCGCGCTGAAGGTGAACGCGCAGCCAAGTACCTCAAGGCACAGGGTGAGGCGCGCTCGATCCAAAAGGTTAATGCTGCAATCAAGTCTGCACAGCTGACTCCCGAGGTATTGGCATATCAATACCTGGAGAAGCTGCCGAAGATGGCACAGGGGAGCGCCAACAAGGTGTGGATGGTTCCGAGCCAGTTCGGAGATTCTCTCGAGCAGTTCGCCCGGGCTATGTCCAAGAAGGATGATGACGGTGTATTCCGCTTCGAGCCGACTGAAGTAACCGATGCCACCCGCGAATTGGCTACCGAAGACAACACTGAAGAGTGGTTCAATACCGAGTCTGATCCAGAGATTGCAGCTGCTGTTGCCGCAGCCAACGCAGTGGCCAATAAGCCGGTAGAGCCGGAAGTTCCGGAGTTGGCTGGAAAGCGTCCAGTGCCAGAAACCTCCAACTCCACCCCGGTAGCCTCAGAGTTCCCAATGATCTCCCCGGAAGCTACCTCTCAGCAGCCTTACGGCGAGTTCATTCGGCCGGAGCAGGGCGGAACTCCTGAGCACGAGCCAAGAGGTTAACCGCTAACTGCCATCCGGCAGTTTCGGCTTGCCACCCGGCCGCTTGTAGCCGCTGGGACATCGCCTGTTTGGTGATGCCCAGCTCTGCAGCGGCCTCGTTTTGGTTGTAGCCCCGGCGCATGAGCGAGGTGGCTTCCCGCCCTTCGGTGCTGCGCTTGGCTAGGACTGTTGCTAGCAACAGGAAGCATGCTGAAATATCGTTCGCCCACGCGGTGGCCTCTTCTTTCGCTCCTCGCGGCGCCTGCAACTTTGCTTTGACGACGCCACTGCGTGCCCGCGAGCCGAGCGCTGAGGTGGCCATGCGCTTTGCGACGTCCGCAGCCTGCTTCATACTGTCCGGAACAATCCCGATTCCGACTGCCCATTCGCCCGCCGAAAGCAGCGCCATCGAGGTATCCGCGACGGCTTCTGGCGTGTTAACAATCGCGATGATGTCCTCAACGCCGATGACCTCAAAGACCCCGACACCTTCTAGGGTGGAGAGGGCTTCCGCAGAGCGGCTCACGAGTTCCGCCCTACGGACGGCACGTCCTCGATAACGAGCATGAATGGCGTACATGCAGTTAAGTCTACTCTGACGGCTTGACTGGCAGCAATATGTCCAACAGGAGCCCCAGGAACCCGGCGGCCACCAGGCAACCTAGCAGCACTGCGACCAGTGAGTTGGAACCGCTGGTGAGCGAGTCGCCGAGCAACACTCCAATGACAGTCGAAGGGGCAGAGCCAAACAAAGTGGCGATGGTGAAGTCGCGCCTTTTTACCGGGGTAAATGATGCTGCGTAGTTGAGTACTGAGAAGGGGATTCCGGGGATCAACCGCAGACTGAAGATCGAAAGCCAGCCACGGCTAGCCAGGCGCGCATTAATCTTCGTCATCGCCTTGTGTCCGCGGTGCTTCGTAGCAAGCCTTTCGGTCCAAGAACCAGCTCGCGTATCAGTGCCGAGGAGCGCGCGCAGCAGGGTAATGGAGAGGAACGCTGCTGTCGTCGTAGCGCTCAGTGCAAGGCAAATTCCCAACGCCGGCCCGAACAATACTCCAGCTGACACAGTCAACGCGGTGCGCGGTATGGGGAATTGGGTGATCACCACGTATAGCGCGAAGAATCCCAGCAACGCCCAGGGGCCCATCGCTGACGTCCACCGGCGGAGCTGCTCCAGGCTGGGCAGTTCCACCGTGAGGGCGAGGATGATGCCCACGATGAGAAAAGCTCCGAAGGCCACGAAGCGCCAGTAAGTAGGACGAGGAGTCTGCACAAAGTCCAAGGTTATCCTGGGCAAGCGCTGTCAGAGAGCATCGGCGCGCGGGTGTATTGTGACGTGCCCCAACCTGTTTCCCCGGCGATAGCTTTTGAACTGGGATTTTGCCGTCGGGCGGGGTTAACCATGTTGTGTGTCTGCCCGAACGCGGCACGCACGGGTGCGGTCCTCGGTACACTTGAAGGTAATTGTGAGCTGCAACTACGGTGTGGTTTTTGGCTCGCGGTGACTAGTTATGCAACTTAAAGTGACGCACAAGGGGAGAAGGTCCGTAGTGACTGATGTACAGTCGAACGCGGTAAATACCTCGCTGCCTGCAGATTTCGAAGCGAATCAGCAGGAGTGGTACAAGGCAGTAGCCAAGGTGTTTGCACGTGTACAGAAGAAGGACATCGCAGATGTCCCAATGGATGTGTGGACCCGTCTGGTTCACACGACCGCAGAGGGTATCTACGTCAACCCGCTTTACACTCGCGCCGATGAGCAGGCCGAGGTGTCTGCACCCGGGGTGTTCCCATACACCCGCGGTGGCGTCAACACCTCCGGTGACAGGATCGGGTGGGGAGTGACTGAAACCTTCGGTGGTATTGCCTCCGGTACCGCCGGTGATGCAGCCTCCACCAACAAGGCAATCCTGCACGCGCTAAATAATGGCACCACTGACTTGGTCATCGACCTCACCGCAGGACTGCGCCCCTCCGATCTGGAGACTGTGCTTAAGGATGTGCTCCTCGATCTCGTCGAGGTTCGCGTCATCGCAGGCAAGGACGCAGGTGCTGCAGCAGCAGAGCTGAAGAAGCTGGCAGACAACGCCCGTTTCGAGCTTTCCGTAGCCCCACTCACCGCGCCTCTGCTGGGCGCCGAGTCCCTGAGCCTCGATGAGGCAGTGGCGCTGGCCGTCGATAGTGCGCAATACGCTGGCACGATGCGCACGCTGCTTGTCGACGCCGTGGCCTTCAGCAACCAGGGCGCCACCGACGCGCAGGAAGTCGGATTCGCTCTCGCAGTTGGCGTCGAATACGTCCGTGCACTCACAGCAGCCGGCTTGTCGGTCGAAGATGCGCTGGCGCAGATCTCCTTCCGCTTCGCTGCAACCGACGACCAGTTTGAGCAGATCGCTAAGTTCCGCGTGGCTCGCACCTTGTGGTCGCGAGTAGCCGAGGTCCTCGGCGCACCTGGGGCGGCTCTCGCACCGCAGCATGCCCAGACCGCACCGGCGATGTTCTCCCAGCGAGACCCCTGGGTGAACATGCTGCGCGTGACCGTCGCTGCGTTCGCCGCGGGTGTCGGTGGCGCAGCTGACGTTGAGGTATTGCCTTTCGACCACGCTATCGCGGGTGGTTTCCCGGGCACCTCGCGGGTCTTCGCCGCGCGCATCGCACGCAACACGAACCTGTTGCTTCTAGAGGAATCCCACCTCGGCTACGTGGTTGACCCTGCGGGCGGTTCCTACTTTGTAGAGTCTTTGACCCAGCAATTGGCAGAGAAAGCCTGGGAAGAGTTCACTGCTGTTGAAGCTGCTGGTGGATATCAGGCCGCGCAGGCCGATGTACAGGCGAAGCTGCTGGCGTCATTCGAGCAGGTTCGCAAGGATGTTGCGCACCGCGTGAAGAAGATCACCGGCATCAATGAGTTCCCGAACCTCGGCGAGAAGCCACTACCCGCCGAATTGCGCAAGGAACCGCTCGGAGTGCGCCGCTGGGCCGCCGAGTTTGAGGCGCTGCGTAACCGCTCCGACGCCTTCTTGGAGGCCAACGGTAAGCGCCCGCTGATCGGGATGATCCCTATCGGCCCGCTGGCCAAGCACAATGTGCGCACTGGTTTCACCGCGAACCTGTTGGCTTCTGGTGGCATAGAGACGTTGAACCCAGGTCAGCTCACTCCTGGCACCGAGGAATTCGCGGCCGCCGCGCAGGCCACCGACATCGTGGTGGTGTGTGGCACCGATCAGGAATATGAAGCCACGGGCGTGGACGTCGTTAAGGCGCTGCGCGAAGCTGGCGTAGGCACAATCCTGGTCGCCGGCGCAGAGAAGTCTTTCGCGGCCGCTGAAGTACAACCAGATGGCTACGTCAATATGAAGATCGATGCAGCGTCGACACTGGCCGACCTGCTTTCCAAGCTGGGAGCGTGAGAGGAATCATGACCACCATCCCGAATTTTGCTGAGGTGCCGCGCACCTCGGACGCTGCACCGAACACCGACGCACCTGCTGCATCTACCGCAGACAAGGTGTGGGCCACCCCGGAAGGGATCGACGTCAAGCGGGTATATACCCGTGCTGATCGTGACGATGCCGCCGCCGCGGGGCACCCGATTGATTCCTTCCCAGGTATCGCACCGTTCATGCGTGGACCATACCCAACCATGTACACCAACCAGCCCTGGACGATTCGTCAGTACGCTGGCTTCTCCACGGCTGCGGAATCCAACGCCTTCTACCGCCGTAACCTGGCTGCTGGTCAGAAGGGCCTGTCGGTCGCTTTCGACTTGGCAACCCACCGCGGTTACGACTCTGACAACGAGCGCGTTGTTGGCGACGTCGGTATGGCTGGCGTGGCCATCGACTCCATCCTGGACATGCGCCAACTGTTCGAGGGCATTGACCTCGGAAACGTGTCCGTGTCCATGACCATGAACGGCGCTGTGCTGCCGATCCTTGCGCTTTACATTGTGGCTGCTGAGGAGCAGGGCGTCGCCCCCGAGCAGCTTGCCGGAACCATTCAGAACGATATTCTGAAGGAGTTCATGGTTCGTAACACCTACATTTACCCGCCGAAGCCGTCGATGCGCATCATCTCGAACATTTTCGAGTACACCTCGCTGAAGATGCCGCGCTTCAACTCCATCTCCATCTCCGGTTACCACATCCAGGAAGCGGGCGCGACCGCCGACCTCGAGCTCGCCTACACGCTTGCCGACGGCATCGAGTACATTCGCGCCGGTAAAGATGTCGGATTGGACGTGGACAAGTTCGCGCCACGACTGTCCTTCTTCTGGGGTATTTCGATGTACACCTTCATGGAGATCGCCAAGCTGCGCGCTGGCCGTCTGTTGTGGAGCGAGCTGGTGGCTAAGTTCGACCCGAAGAACCCTAAGTCTCAGTCGTTGCGTACTCACTCGCAGACTTCTGGTTGGTCGCTGACGGCGCAGGACGTGTTCAATAACGTCTCTCGTACCTGCATCGAGGCCATGGCTGCAACCCAGGGCCACACCCAGTCGCTGCACACCAACGCGTTGGATGAGGCGCTGGCGCTGCCTACTGACTTCTCGGCTCGTATCGCTCGTAACACTCAGTTGTTGCTGCAGCAGGAGTCTGGCACGGTCCGTCCGGTTGACCCTTGGGCTGGCTCTTATTACGTGGAGTGGTTGACTAACGAGCTGGTCAAGCGCGCTCGTAAGCACATCGAAGAAGTTGAGGAAGCCGGCGGCATGGCCCAGGCGACCAGCGAGGGAATTCCTAAGCTGCGCATTGAGGAGTCTGCTGCGCGCACCCAGGCTCGCATCGATTCGGGCCGCCAGGCGCTGATTGGTGTGAACAAGTACATCGTCGAGGAAGACGAGCAGATCGAGGTGCTGAAGGTCGAGAACTCCAAGGTTCGCACTGAGCAGCTGGAGAAGCTCGATCGGCTGCGTGCTGAGCGCAATGAGGCCGATGTGCAGCATGCGTTGGAGGCTCTCACTAGTGCCGCAGCTACCGAGGAACGCGAAGCCGGCGATTTGGATTCCAACCTGCTCAAGCTCGCGGTGGATGCCGCCCGTGCGAAGGCGACTGTGGGCGAGATCTCCATGGCGCTGGAGAAGGTCTTCGGTCGCCACGAGGCTGAGATCAAGACCCTGTCCGGCGTGTACAAGGACGAGGTCGGAAAGGAAGGCGAGGTGTCTAACGTCACCAAGGCGATCGCAATGGCTGATGCCTTTGAGGCTGAGGAAGGTCGCCGTCCGCGTATCTTCATCGCCAAGATGGGCCAGGATGGCCATGACCGCGGTCAGAAGGTTATCGCTTCCGCATACGCCGACCTCGGCATGGATGTGGATGTCGGACCGCTGTTCCAGACCCCTGCGGAAGCGGCACGCAGTGCCGTCGACGCGGACGTTCACGTCGTGGGCGTATCCTCCCTCGCGGCCGGTCACCTGACTCTGGTGCCTGCGCTGAAGGAGGAGCTGGCAAAGCTGGGTCGTGAGGACATCATGATCATTGTCGGTGGCGTTATCCCTCCGGGAGATTTCCAGGAGCTTTATGACATGGGTGCCGCGGCGATCTACCCTCCGGGTACGGTCATCGCGGACTCTGCGATCGACATGCTGACTAAGCTGTCAGCGAATCTTGGCTTCGATCTGAAGGTCGACGCTTAAGTTTTCCCCAAGGGCGGCGTACAAGCTTCAGGTGAGGCTGGTACGCCGTCTGCGCTATTTAGCAAGCACTTTAGGAGTGGATTCACCGTGGATAACGGCTTTCTCGAGCACTCGCTTGGCTCGTTGACCACCACCGCCGGTACTGATCTCGGCTCGCAGACGGCGGTCGCCCCGGAGATGGTCAAGCGGGCGCGCCAGCGTATCGACGTCGATAAGCTTTACGACGCCGTCCGCGCTGGAGACCGCACGCAGATCGCCCGGGCGGTGACGCTGTTGGAATCTACCGCCCCTGCTCATCGGGTGTTGGCTCAGGAACTGCTGGTTCGGTTGCTGCCGCATTCCGGGAACGCGTTGCGGGTAGGGCTGACCGGTGTTCCGGGTGTGGGCAAGTCGACGACCATTGAGGCCCTCGGTATGAAGCTGATTGCCAAGGGTCACAAGGTGGCGGTGCTGGCGATCGACCCCTCGTCTACTAAGACACGCGGCTCGATTCTTGGCGATAAGACCCGCATGTCGAAGTTGTCTGCGGAGGATAATGCGTTTATTCGACCTTCGCCTTCTGCTGGCACGCTCGGCGGTGTGGCTAAGGCGACGCGGGAATCGATGGTGGTGTTTGAGGCAGCGGGCTATGACGTGATCATCGTTGAAACCGTGGGCGTGGGACAGTCTGAGGTGGCTGTGTCGCAGATGGTGGATGTGTTTGCCTTCTTGGCGCTTGCTGGGGCTGGTGACCAGCTCCAGGGCATCAAGAAGGGGGTGTTGGAGATGGCGGAAATCGTTGCGATCAACAAGGCTGATGGTCCGAACGTCAAACACGCGAAGCGAGCTGCCCGGGAGTTGCAGGCAGCGCTGCGGATGGTTCGGAGTGAGAAGGAGCTTTGGCACCCGCCGACAATGACGATGTCCGCGGTTGATCACAGTGGCATTGATGAGTTCTGGGAGCACATTCTGGAGCACAACCGTGTGATGCGTGAGGCCGGGGAGTTCGATAAGCGGCGGCGTGAGCAGCAGGTTGGTTGGATGTGGTCGATGGTGCATGAGACGCTGTTGCAAAGACTGACTACCAACAGAGAAGTAGTGGCAGCACGCACTGATGTCGAGCAGCAGTTGCGCACGGGCAAGATCACCCCGACCCTCGCTGCGGAACGCATTTTGCGAGCTTTTGACGAGCACGCCTCCGAGTAGCTTAGGCAGCATGCTGGAATGGCGGAACCGCAGCAGGGGTGTGCAGCCCGAATCTTAGTGCCTGTCCCGGGTTGAACCAGGTACTGGGATTGAAGTTCGCTTGTGCTTCCCGCCCGGGGGATTGTCCGCGCGGCGGGCGCCATAACATTTGGCCGCTGTCCGAACAGAAGGTCCACCATTTGTCGGGGTTGGATTTTTCATCGTCGATGTTCCGGTGGGTGCGGTGGCCTACCAGCATCAAGTTCTCGCCACTGGTTTTGCCTCCGAAGCGCCACGCTGTTAGATGATGCATTTCGCACAGTGCTGCTGGTAGGTCCGATCCTGGTGTCATGTCTCCGCCTTGGGCTGCGACAAGCCCAAGATAGGCATAGATATCAGCCACGCGCTTGCTGCGCCCAAGTTCGATGAGGTTTCCTGTGTCTTCGTCCAGGATCGCGAGGAAGGCGTTCTTGTCTGCGCCGAGGCGCAGGAGATCGCGGACGGGCAGCATGGTTCCCACGTCGCTAGGAACTATCCCCGCTGCTGCACGCAGCTGCTCCATAGTCATCGTCGCAACCACTGTGCTACAGCCCCGGGTCGGCGGCATCGGGCCATTGCGGTGCAGTGCATGTGCCAAGGCCGCTACGAGTGCATCGTGTCGGCGTTGACCGGCTGTGCGGGTATCTGCGTCCTTTTCGCCTGTGGGCAGAAGATCGCCCGGGCCACCGTAGTCTGCGAACAGTCTGCGCAATAGGGCATCCAATTCGGGAGTGGCTGTCACTTTGAGTCCCGACATCAGGTTTGCGCCTTGGCCGGACAAGGTAGCGTCGCGTTTCCGTTGCCGTTCCGCGTCGGCTGGTTCATCATCGGCGTTCAGACCCTGCAGGATTTTCAGCCCTGCCTTGCGGAGGTCTTCCGGGGCTAGCTGTGTTGCTATCTCCGCCAAGGTACCTTCCACCCATGCCAGCGTTTCGGCTGGCGTGTTCGCGGGTACTTGGTCCAGTACACGAGCGATCTCCATGGCTGAAGCTACCCCAAAAGCGCCAGCAGCCATCCCAGAACGGGTTGCCGGCATTGTTGCCTGTTTGCCGTCGGGATGGGTGAGGGCGGCCGGGGCGTCGAAAAGCTCGGCGCTGAGGCGGGTGAGGTCCCGCAGCTCGCCACGGCTGAATCTGCCCGCGTGGATCATCTTGTTGCGACTGTTTCGGGAATTTGGATGAAAGCCGGAGCGTTGTTCTAGTTCCCGCAGCAATCTGATGCTGGTCAGCTCGGTTAGTCGCTGCAACTGTCTTAGGGAGAGCAGTAGATTCTTCAGGTGGTCCGGTCCGCAACCATGAGTTTCCAGCATCGCGAGGACCTCGAGCTGGCCGCATACGCCAGCATCGATCACCTCGGCAATCTGTTCGAAACTCTTCATAGCTCTAATTGTAAATTCACCACCGGACACAGACCACAAGCAATACGCACATATGTTCGAACGGCACAAGTCTCAGCAGTTTTACCTACACTGGTAGTTAAAGAATCCATCTCACACAGGAGGAAACCAGATGTCCGATTTGTTGCAGGATCACGGCCCGCACCCATACGTCTTAGATATCGAGAAAGCCACCACGGACAACGAGAACTTCCGCGACACGCTGTGGACCGGCAAGTTCCTCCAGATGACCGTGATGAACATACCGGCAGGCGGCGAGATCGGGGCAGAGGTTCACGACGATCATGACCAGTTCCTGCGCGTAGAGGCCGGTAAGGGCCATGTCATGATTGGCGACTCCGCAGATAGCCTCGATATTGACCAGGTCGTTGAAGACGACTGGGCTATTTTTGTCCCTGCCGGCAAGTGGCACAACGTGGTTAATGAAGGCACCGAGGAGCTCAAGGTGTACTCAATCTACGCTGCACCTGATCACAAGCCAGGTACGGTTCATAAGACTAAAGAAGACGCCGATAACGACCCGAACGAGCAGCACTAACTAGCGTTTCGGCACATCCCCACTTCATTTGGCTGCGCGCCAGGAGTGGGGATTTCTCTTTGCGCTACAAACCCCCAACGCTCATAAAGCCGCTGGGAATCGGGCGTTGTTGCCTCCAAATAGCAAGGCATGTCCGCGTCGTCGGCACGCGCGAGGCCGTGGGACAGCAACGCCGAACCCACGCCGCGCCCCTGGGCAGCCGGTGCCACTGCCAGCGTGTATAAGTACCAATGCGGTTGCCGCGGTGTGAACATGTCCGCGTAGCACTCCCGGGCCATTATCAGGGGAGCGTGCCGACCAAACATCCGGAAATAGTCCCGCACAGTTGGGCTTGGCGCATCGGGCGGATACCAGCAGCCAGCGCCGAGCAGCTCGGAATTCTCATAGGCAAGATCCACGCGCCCTAAGGGGAGGTATTCAATGCTCAGCTGTTGCGCGAAGAGCTTTGCCAACGCGGATTCGTGCTGCGCGGTACCGATTCCGGGAAGGCCTTTGAAATACCGGGTAATCGCATCGTCGGCGGAAAAGGAAGCTGCCATGAGCGCAGCGACGTCCGGAACATCGGCTGCAGTGGCGGGTCTAATAGTTACCATTGATGTGGCCTGTAATCCTTCAAGAAGCAGCCATAGAGGTCGACGCCGTTTTCACCTTGCACAATCGGATCGTACACCCGAGCTGCACCGTCGACTAAGTCTAGGGGAGCGTGGAATCCTTCCTCCGCCAGCCGTGACTTGGTGGAGTGCGGTCTTTCGTCGGTAATCCAGCCCGTGTCGACGGCAGTCATGAGGATGCCATGCTCGAAAAGTTCCCCCGCAGCTGTCCGCGTCAGCATGTTCAATGCGGCTTTGGCCATGTTGGTGTGCGGGTGTCCCGGCCCCTTATAGCCCCGCCCGAAGACACCTTCCATGGCGGAAACATTCACTACGTACTTGCGTCTAAAAGTCGAGGCTTCTAATGCAGGGCGCAGTCTGTTGATCAGAATGAACGGGGCGGTTTGGTTGCACAGCTGCACCTCTAGCAGCTCCAGCGGATCGACCTCGCCCACCGTGGCTACCCAGGAATTGTGGGACACCAAGTCGGGGATCAGACCGCCAGCATCCACCGCAGTGCCGTCGGCTACGCGGGCTGGGGAGGAGGAGCCCCCGAGCATCGCCAACTCCGCCAGCTGCCCAGCAAAACCAGGTCCTGCACGGCCAGGTCGTGCAAAGCCAGGACCTTCCGAGCCACCGACCAGCGCGGCCGGGTGCAGATCCGCGGAGGCGCCTAAGGCCTGCAGGTCCACGCCACGCTGTGCCTCAGTTAGCGGCTCGGCTTCCGCGTCCACCAGACTCGAATAGGCGCCAGGGGAGCGCCGCACGGTTTGGGCTGCGTTGTTGATCAAAATGTCCAAAGGCCCGGCGGCAGCAACGTTATCTGCGAGGTCGGCGACGGCAACCGGGTTACGAAGATCAATACCCACCACGTGCAGACGTGACAGCCATTCATCCGAGTCGCCCACTGCAGAAAAGCGACGCACCGCATCGCGCGGGAAACGCGTCGTGATGGTGACGTCCGCGCCGTCGCGAAGCAGCTTCAAAGCGATGTACATGCCGATTTTCGCTCGGCCTCCGGTCAGCAGCGCACGTCGCCCCCTCAGGTCGACCCGGGCATCGCGGCGGGCACGGTTATCAGCCGCGCACTCGGGGCACAACTGGTGGTGGAAGGAATCTACCAATGTGTAGGGCTGCTTGCACACGTAGCAGTTCTGCGGACGGTAGAGCGCCCCCGCCCAACCCTGTGGTGTTGCCACCGCGCCGCGTTCTAAGGCAACAGGTGCTGCGCCCACGGGGCGGACGAGCAGGCCGGCGGTTTCGTCGTCGATACGCGCGGGGTTCGCGGTTGCGGTTGTGGAAAGCACCGCCGCATCTGCCTCCCGCCGGGCTTGCTTCGCTGCTTCACGACGCCGCTTCTTCACCTGCTTAAACAGCTTCGCCACCGCCCGTTGCAGCGTCAGCGAATCCTCGTCTGTAGCGTCCAAAGAGCCGGCCTGCTCCAGGACTTTCAAACACGTACGCAGTTCGGCGGGATCGATAGCCATGGCTTACAGTCAACCACACCGGTTACAGTGGTCTCATGACCGCTCAGCCCAGAACAACTGTCTCTAAAATCATGGCCGGCACCGCGCTGTCAGCCCTGCTTGTCGGTGGAGGTGTGGGCGGCGCACTGTTTGCTACTACCGATGCGCCCGAACGAGCGGACTACGCTATAACGGCACCGATGCATGCGATTCAGAAGACTGAGATCCACGACCCTGAGGACGTTTTAAGCGCCGAAGACGAGGCGCGGATGCTACACGAGGCCCCTCGCATCCAAGCCCCGGACACTGTCCAGCAGCTGCACTACATTGTTTTTGCCAAGAACAAGGACAACGTCAAAGACACGCTGGAGGAGTACCTGCGGGATAACCGACCCGATTTGATCGGGAAGGACAAGTTCACAGACGGCGTCCTCATCGTCGGAGTAGGCCTCGACCCCCGGGGAGCGTTCATCAACGCTGGCGAGGACGTCGCAGCCCAGTTGGATTTGCGCGAAAGCAGCCACTTGGATGACAGCCTTGATGCAATCAAACCAGGGGTGAAGGACAACAACATCCCTGCGGGCCTCTTCGCGGGCGCGAGCATGGCGACCGATACTGCGGGGCTTGCAGACACCCGCTATGACAACGCGGTGGAGAACCGCTGGGCTGCGGTACTTGGAGGCGGCGGCGGGGCAGCCGCAATAGCGGCAGCGGGCGCAGCCGTTGTGGGAACTACCCGACGCAAGCGGGAACAAACCCTCGCTGCCGCGCGAGAAGACCTAGATTTCATCTCCAAGGAGTATGGCGAGCTAGCGGGCCGTCTAGACGGTATTGATATCCGCGCTAACTCCCTGACCTCGCCGCTAGCGCATGCGCAGATGCGCTCCGAGTGGGCCGAGGTGCGTGATCGTTTCTTGAACCTGTATGAGCAGGTCGAGAGCTTCGGAGGGCTTACTGCCAGCTCGGAACCAGAGCAGATTCTTTCCCGCGCTACCGAGATTGGTGCAGCCGCGACGGTCGCTCGGCAGGTCAGCTATGCCGAGGACAACATTGACACTCTGTTCAAACTGGAACACGGGGATAAAACCACGCGAGAAAGCGAAGTCATTGCGCTGCGCAAGGACATCCTCGCGGCGCAAGGAAGCGTCGCCGACACCTCTTCCGGGTTGTACCAGAGCTTCGCAGCTGCGCACGCAGATGCCGAGCGGCTACTCGAAAGCAGTACTGCTCCGGACTTCCTCGAGCGCTACGCAATGCTACTCGACGATTACCAAAGCGCCTTGACAGCTTTGAAGGAGCAGCAGTTCTCCGATGTTAAGGATGCTTCCTCCCAGCCGAGCGTCCCTACAATTTACGAGCAGAACTACCGCCCCGGATATGGCTACAGCAACTTCGTACCATTCTGGGCGATGCAGACATGGCATAGCGACGCCATCGCGACGCAAAATACCGCAAATAGCAGTGCAACCAGCACAACCTTTAGCTCTGGCTTCAGCGGTGCGGGTGGCTCCTCGAGCTTCTAGTAGGCACGAACTGCGGGCTGCGCTTTCTTGACAGGAGAGTCAGAGGGGGCGCGCCCGGCACTGCGCATAAGAAAGGCGCCGAATCACCTTGTATTTTCAAGGGTATTCGGCGCCTATTTCTGTGCCCGAGGGGGGACTTGAACCCCCACGTCCATTAGTAGGACACTAGCACCTCAAGCTAGCGCGTCTGCCATTCCGCCACCCGGGCAGGGTGTTTGTTTTCAGCCTTGCGGCTGGGCACTCGTAAACAATAGCCTGATTTTGAATTGCAACACAAATCGGCAGGTCAGGTTAAGTTCCACGGACGTAATTAGGGTATCCTCAGTTCTCATGTTCACCCATCCTGCGAAAGTACCGCCGCGCCTGCGGACGTGGGCGTGGTTTGTGCCGGAGCAGCCGGGACAAACCCCAGCGCCCCTCCTTGCCAACAATCCGAGCTCCAGCAAGCTTGTCCGGCAGACGCTGACCAGCCACCGGACCGCCTTTTGGGTGTTGGTCGTTGCCTGGAGTGTTTCTTCAGTGAATTCGGCGCTGATCTCGCGAATTATTGGCTTTGGCCTCGATCGGGTGATTCCACAACCGGATGTCGCCCAGGTGTGTACCGCGTTAGCAACAGTAGCCGCGGCCCTGCTGTTTATGTTCTTGGTCGACGCGACGGCTGACTCACTCACCACGCTCTCCAGCTTCCGGGTTGCTCATGATCGGCGTTTGGAACTAATCAGCGGCTTCATCCGAACCCGGAGCTCTAAGACCCCGGGTGAGTTGTTGAACACGGCCGATGAGGATGTCCAACAGCTCAGCGACGTCAAGTATGTGTTGAACTTCCCCTTGGCAATGGTCACCTACATGGCTTCAGCGATCGTCGTCGTGAGCCTGTTTTCACCGGTCCTAGCGCTGATCATTTTGGCGGGCGGGGTCGGCACTGCGGTAGCTTCCTATTTCACCGGCAAAGCAATTTCCCAGGTCTCCTCGCAACGCCGTGCTGCAGAATCGGCCTCAGTGTCATTGGCCACCGATTTCGCCCAGGGGTCCCGAGTCTTGAAGGGTCTGGGCGCCATCGGCGAGAGCGAGCGCAAGTTCCAGACGGCGGCGCGGTCTGCACTGGATACCATGGTGCAAGATGCGAAGGTCACCGCGATCACTACTTTCTTGCGACAGCTCGTACCCCTTACTGCCAACATCGCGGTGTTAGCCTTCGCCGGTTGGTACGCCGTAAGTGGCCGGATCACGCCGGGTGAATTCTTCACGGTCACGCTGTTGGCGCCACCTGCGTTGACGGTGACTGGCCATGCCCTCGGATTCTTCACCGAATACTGGGCCCGCGCGAATGCTTCCGCTAGCCGCATCATCGATCTCGCCACCGCAGCTAGCCCCTTAGAGGAGCAAGCGGGATTGGCGCACTCAGACACAATAGGCCTCGAAGTCTGGCTTGCGGAGACTCCTGTCGCCCGACAGCGTGCGGAGGCAGAATTGGCGCGGCTCGGAGGCCTGCGGCCACCACATGCAGCCCACGTGTTTGAGGGCAGTTTGGCGGACAATATCGATCCAACAGGCACCGCGCCTCTGGTTTTCGAGGCGCTAAGGGCTGCCTCCTGCAGCGACATCGTGCGCCGGCTCGGTGGCTTCGGCGATAATGGTGAGCTTCCCGCCATGCCGATTGGGGAGGCCGGACTCAATCTTTCCGGCGGTCAGCGGCAGCGTGTCGCGCTCGCCAGAGCATTGGCCTTGGACCCGCAAATTTTGGTGCTTGATGACCCAACTACCGGTTTGGATTCCGTGACCCTAGATCGGGTAGCTCAACACACCCGGGAGTTGCGCCGCGATTGTCTCACGGTGGTGTTGACTACTTCTCGCGGTTGGATCGCGGTCGCTGATCGTGTCCGCGACTTCGATGCCGAGGAGGCCCGACCATGAATCCAGCCAGCATCACCGAGATCGGGCGCTACCTAAAAACGCTGCCGGCCCGTCCTCGCGCCACCTGGTGGGTGATTAGCTCCGCCGTATTTCTCGCCACTTTGCTGTGCATGATGTCCGCCACCGCGCTGATTGGGCAGCTTGTCGACGTCATCAACCACGCATCCGTACCATTCTTCGGCTCTGGCAGTCCCGCCTATCTGAAGCTGGTGGTGTTGATAGCCACCGCGATGACCGTCGAAGCCGCTGGCCGGGCGACCGGGCAATTCCTCTTGCAGTCACGCGCGCGACGCATGTCTGTAGATGTCCGCGAGGCTGCTTTATCAGCTGCATTGCGTGCGCCCGTTCCCGACATGCTAGAGCTGGGTACCGGCAACGTTATCTCGCGACTGACCAAAGACATTGACGCGGCCGTCCGCATGGTCACCACCATGGGTGTGCGTGTGGTGGTGACCGCGCTGATGTTCCCCTTCACCTTGGTATCGATCACCCTGGTGCATTGGAGCTTCTTCCTCGTGTTCTTGCTCGCCGTAGTGTTGGTGTTCCCGCTCGCCCGAGCAAACACACTCCTGCTGCCCGCCGCTTCGAACACCGTGGCTGATGCCGACGCCAAGCGTAATAACCAGCTGCTCGACACCATTCGCGGTTTACCCACGTTGCGGGCGCTGGGCTTGCAAAGCTGGGCTTCACGACGCCTAGAGCGCACTTCCTGGGCGAGCGTCCAGGCCGTCGCTAGTAGGGAACCGCTGTTCAACCGACTGACCGGACACGGGGTCTTTGCCTACGGCATCCTGATCGTCGGCAGCTTTGCACTCTCAGCGTGGCTTGTGCACCAAGGCGAAGTCTCTCTGGGCGGTGCTTCCACCGCGATGCTGTTGGTCTCACGCATAGAGATCCATGTCTTCAACGTGATGTACTTCGCGGGCGAGATCCAGAACGCGATGACCTGCCTTGGCCGCGCCGTCGCCCTTGCCAAGCTGGCGCCCGCATCAGCCACGGAACCTGCAGATTTGCAGCGCAGCCCAGAGATTCGTATCGAGGGCCTGACCTTTGCCTACCCCGGAGCCGCACCGATCCTTTCTGATCTCGACCTCACGCTGGATGCTGGCACGACCACGGCCCTGGTAGGAGCCTCAGGTGCCGGCAAATCCACCCTCGCTGGGCTCATCGCAGGGCTACAACGCCCCACCCAAGGTCGCATCCTCATCGACGGCATCGACACCGCCACGGTTCCCGATTCCTGGGTCTCCCGCCAGGTAGTCCTAATCAGCCAAGAGGTACACATCTTTGCGGGCACGCTTGCCGACGACCTCCGCCTCGCATCCCCAAACGCCTCCGATTCCGAACTACTGGCCGCCCTGGCACAGGTCGGCCTCCACCCCGACACCACTTCTTGGCGCCGCTGGCTACCGGAGGGGCTGGAGACCAAAGTGGGTGCCGGAGCCGAGGAATTGGCCCCAGAGGTACAACAGCAGATTTCCCTCGCACGGATCATTCTGGTCGATCCACCAGCACTTCTCATGGATGAGGCGACCGCGGAGGCGGGTAGTGACAGCGCTCGGGCATTGGAGACGGCAGCTACGGCCGTCGCAAAGCAGCGCACTGCCTTAGTGGTGGCGCACCGACTCGACCAGGCGCGCAGCGCAGACCGCATCATCGTGATGGAGGAGGGGCGGATCATCGAAGACGGCACGCATGCGGAGTTGCTCGCGCGGACAGGTACCTATGCGCGCCTGTACGAAAAGTGGAAATCCTAGCCGAGGCCGAGCTAACCCAGGTATAAGGGAAGTATGACTTCTTACATTGATGATCGTTTCCCTGGTCCTGATCCATACGCGCCGCTTGGCGATAAGCCCTCCTTTCCCCTGAGCTCCTCAGACTTCGCGGACGGTGGCACCTTTAAGCCGGAGCAACTCGGTGGCTCTGATGTTTCCCCGCAATTGCAGTGGTCCGATCTTCCCGAGGGCACCAAGTCCGTGGCTATCACGTGTTTTGACCCGGATGCACCTACCGCATCTGGGTTTTGGCACTGGGCGGTGTTTAATATCCCGGCTTCTGTGAATGAGCTTCCAGCGGGCGCTGGTGACGAAACTTTGGGTGGCATCGAGGGCGTCGTCACGCTGAAGGGCGACTCCGGTAAGCGCGGTTACTATGGCCCGAATCCTCCGGCTGGTCATGCTCCGCACCGCTACCTTTTCGCAGTGCATGCCCTTGACGTGGAGAAACTCGATATCCCTGCGGATGCTACCCCCACAGTGCTGGGTTTCAACCTGTACTTCCACACCCTTGGGCGCGCAATCACGTGGGGCTGGCACGAAAACCACTAAGCTAACCGCCTATGAGTGATGCTGCTAACACGACCATTCCGGCCGCGATTCGCGCAGGCGGTGCCTTTGTCGCCATCGCCATTGTGCTGGCCATCTTCACTTTCGTGCAGGTAGTTACGGAAGGCTTCTTGGTGCCGTTCCAGGTAACGCCACGCTTCCTTTTGATCCTGGCGGCCGCAGCGATCCTGGGAGCCTTTGGAATGTCAGCTCCCGGCCAAGCTCGCGGCGCCTGGAGCGTATTCGCGCTGGCGGTGGCGTTACTACTCGTGGTGGGCGGCCGGTTCATTCCGAACGATCCGATTCACGTGATGGAGCAGTGGTGGTTGCCCGCTTATGCCATCGTTGCACTGTTGTGCGGGCTGGTGCTTCGTCGCGCGGCTCTTCCAGCCCGCTAGCTTTGCGACGCCAGCCGCCCCGTACACGGTCAAAGTCGGATCATGAAAGTCGGATTTCGGAAGATAACCCTGCTGCACACTTGCTATGTGTGCGAGATTTCGCCGAAATCCGACTTCTATGATCCGACTTTCGCACCCTCAAAGAGCACTAAACCTAGTCGAGCCCACAACCCACGGCTTCAGAGATATTGCTGAAACCGTGTTCGCGTACCTTCTCCGCTAAGCCGAGGTGGATATCGCGAATCCAGTCCGGCCCGCCATAGATGAATGGGGTGTAACCCTGCAGCAAGGTGGCACCGGCGGCGATACGCTGCCAGGCGTCGGCAGGCGAAGTGATGCCGCCGACCGAGATCAGTACCAGCGAATCGCCGACCCGAGCATAGAGCCGCCGCAGTACCTCGAGCGAACGAGCTGCAAGCGGGGCGCCAGAGATACCGCCAGCACCCATGGCGGCGACCTGATCTGGCGGCGTTGTCAGCCCAGCACGCGAGATCGTCGTATTGGTTGCCACAATGCCGGCCAGTCCCAGCTCAACTGCGAGATCAGCAACAGCATCGACGTCCTCGTCAGACAGGTCGGGGGCGATCTTCACCAGCACCGGTGAGCTGGTGGATTCTTGCACTGCGCTGAGGATCGGGCGCAAGGACTCCACAGCCTGGAGATCGCGTAATCCCGGCGTATTGGGGGAGGACACATTGACCACGAGGAAGTCCGCTAGGTCCCCAAGCAGCGAGGCGGAGGCGCGATAGTCGTCGACAGCCTCTGCGGCTGGCACCACCTTCGTCTTACCGATATTGATGCCCACCACGTCGCCCGAACGCCGCCGCCGCAATTGTTCCGCAGCAAACGCCGCACCCCGGTTGTTAAAACCCATGCGGTTCAAAATGGCTTTATCGGCGGGCAGTCGGAACAGTCGGGGAGTCGGATTGCCGGGCTGGGCTTGTGCCGTCACCGTACCTAGTTCCGCATATCCGAAACCAAGGGGAGCCCACGCATCCGCGCAGGTAGCGTTCTTATCAAATCCGGCCGCCAAACCAAGCGGCCGTGGAAACTCCACCCCGAAAACCGTCTGCGCCAGAATCGGATCGCGCACTGGGAGAACCTTGTTGAGCGCTCGGTTCACCGGTGTCAGGCGGTGCAGTACCCCGAGGCCCTGCGCCATCAGAATATGAATACGTTCCGGCTTCATCCGGAACATCTGTTGCAACGTGAGTTCGTATGCCGCGGTACGGAGGGGATGGCTTTTCACGATGGCGAATCCTTTAAGGTTGGGCGGGCTTATCGACGGCGGCAGCAACATCCTTCGCAGGAATAACCTGAAGTCCGGCTCCGGAGCTGGAGAGCGCGTAGATGTTTCCATCCGCATCGATGCTCATGCTGTGGACGTCCGCGATGGAGGAGAAGGAGCCGCGCTTTTCCGGCACGCCGGATTTCAGGGAATAAGCAGTGATGGTGTTGTCGGCGGTCGAGGAGACCCAAGCGAGGTTGTGCTTCTTGTCCCAGGCGATCGCCCACGGGGACTTATCCGTGCGCATCGTCTGGTGCAACATCAGGATGTCGTCGTCGGTGTACACGCCGAACTGGTCGCCGAGGGCGTCTGATGCCAGGAACAGTCCTTCTTCACCTGCTGCGATGCTTCCGACGCCGACCCCCATTCTTAGTGCGGCCCCGGGGCGGTTGTTTTGGTAGTCAACGCCCTGGATAGCGGTTTCCGCGCGGTCGATGAATACCACGCCATCACGGGTACCGCTGACGGCGCTGGCGACCATTTGGTCCGCCTTGCGTCCGGTAGAGATCTTCTTGGAATCGCCGGAATCCTTGCCGCGGAACACATAGACGTCAGGTTCCTCGCTACTTCCACCGATGACCTCACCGGTGGACGTCATCGCTGCGGAGGTGAACTTCATTGAGGCGCGGCGCGAATCTTCCAGGTTCGGGTTCTTGGCGTCTATCAAGTAGATCGCGCCGCCGCCAGCCCCGCCCTCGATAGGTACCGGGCAGGGCAGCACGAAAGTATCGCCGGTGACAGTGATGTCCCCACAGCTACTCATTATGTCGAGCGTGGTGAAGGAGTTGGTTCGTAGCTTGTCGATGCTACCGATAGCGAGCTTGTTGCCCGAGCGCACTGCAAAGACATCGCCTGCATTATCGACGTCCTTCGCCGCCGCAAACGCAGCTGGAAGCTGCAGCACTGTTCCGGCAGGATCCTTAGCCTCGGGAGAGGGCGCGGGAGTTGCGTTGCCCAGTACGCCGGTGACAACCTTGTCGGCGGCAACCTGTTCCTGGGCCTGCTTTTGCGGGTCTGGAACATTGGGCGGGGTACAGGATGTCAGCCCACAAGCGCCGCTAACGAGCAGCGCAACGAGGGGGATACGCAGGGTTTTCTTCACGCTTTCCAAGGCTACCAGAGCCTTAGGAAGGCAATTTAGACTGCGGAGATCTCATCCAGCGCTGACACGATCGCTGTTGCTAAGGTCACAGTTGCGGCGGGCAGGACATCGTCAAGCTGCTCCGGCGAGCTGACACTGACCAGGGTCGAGCTGACTCCTGGTCGCCCTAGTGCCCACGCTAAGGCCGCGGTTGCGGGAGCGATGCCGAGCCCGGTTGCCGCAGTGCCCAGTGCGTCGACAATGCGGGAGCTACGTTGATCCAGCTTGACCAGCACTTCCGCGTCGGTTGGTCGCACGCCATCACGGTATTTTCCGGTCAGGATGCCTTGGCCGAGTGGCGAGCTCGCGATGAATCCCAGCCCGAGGAACTGCGCCGCCGGCAGAATGCCCCTTTCGGCGCTGCGGTCAATCAGGCTGTACTCGGCCCCGGCTGCGGCAATAACTGGAGACGGAGTCACTGCGAGTTGCCAGCCCTCGTAGCCCCGCAGCCCGGCATAGCGAGCGCGACCCGAACGCACGATCGCTTCTAAGGTGTCTGCAACCTCCGCCGGGGGCGTCGCACCATCCCAATACTCCGCACTCACCAGGTCCACATGGGTCAGGCCCAACTCGGCGAGGCTCCGGTCCAACTGGCGAAATAGGTTTCGCCGGGAACAATCCACGCGCCTGCCCACTGGCGCTTCTGGGTCGACTCCCAAAGATAGGGAGAGCACTAGGTCGTCGCGGCTGAAGTCGGGGAGGACTGTCCCGAGGAGTCGCTGCGCGGCACCGAAGTGGGTAGCGGGGGTGACGTCGATAAGCGTGCCGCCTGCGGAAACGAAGCGCCGCAGCACCTGCGCCGCAGTTTCCGGGCTGAGGTTCGCATCCCAGGCACGGGTGCCTAAACCGATGCTGGATACGCGCAGGCCGTGTGTGCCGAGTTGACGTTGCTTCACAGCAACTTAGGATACAGCTCCCAAGGTGTCGATCGGCTCAGTGCCACGAAGTCCGGCTAGGGTATCAGGGGTGAATAGTGCTGCAGCTACGGAACCCATGTCCTGGGTTCAAACGATCGTCCTGTCCGTCGTGCAAGGTCTCACCGAGTTTCTCCCGGTGAGTTCCTCCGGCCATCTCCGCATCATTTCCTCCTTGTTCTGGGGCCAGGATGCCGGAGCCTCCTTTACCGCCGTGATCCAGCTGGGCACTGAAGCCGCTGTGCTGGTGTACTTCGCCCGCGATATCTTCAACATCGCCCGGGGTTGGCTTAAGGGCCTGTTCAATAAGGCGGAGCGCGGCTTTGATTACCGGATGGGTTGGATGGTCATCGTGGGCACGCTGCCAGTGGCCATCGTAGGCTTCTTAGCCAAAGACGCCATCCGGGATAACCTGCGCAACATGTGGATCACCGCTACCGTGCTCGTGCTCTTCTCCTTCGTATTTATCGTGGCGGAGAAGTTCGGCAGCAAGAAGCGTTCCTTTGAGGAATTGACCATGAAGGACGCCATCATTATGGGCTTGGCACAGTGCCTGGCACTCATTCCAGGTGTGTCCCGTTCCGGTGGTACCGTCTCCGCTGGTCTGTTCACCGGACTCAATCGTGAGGTCGCCGCCCGATTCTCCTTCCTGCTGGCTATCCCTGCTGTGTTGGCTTCCGGGTTGTTCTCGCTACCCGATGCTTTTGCACCTCAGGCAGGACAGGCGGCTACCGGCGCGCAGCTGCTGGTGGGTACGGGTATCGCCTTTGTAGTTGGCTACGCCTCTATCGCGTGGCTGCTGAAGTTCGTGTCCAACAATTCCTTCTCCTGGTTCGCGGCGTACCGTATTCCAGCAGGTCTATTGGTCATGGGGCTGCTCGCCATGGGGGTATTGCAGCCTTAGGGGCCTTTAGTCGCCTGAATGTGGGTCGCTCACGCTACAGTAAAAAGCATGAAATCGTGGCCACGTCCAGTAGTTCCCAGTATCGATCCTTCGCTCGGCAAACCAGTACCCCTGGTGTTGTTTGATACCGCCGATCAGGACCTAAGCCTGGTGCAGGTCAAGGACGGGGTGGCTGGCATGTACGTGTGCGGGATTACGCCCTATGACTCCACGCACCTCGGACACGCAGCAACCTATCTAGCCTTCGATTTGGTGTACCGCCAGCTCCGCGACAACGGCGTCACCGTCAAGTACGTCCAAAACATCACTGATGTGGATGATCCGCTGTTTGAGCGCGCGGAGCGCGATGGCGTCGATTGGCGCGAACTAGGCACCAGCCAAATTGATCTCTACCGCTCGGACATGACTGATCTCGAGGTCTTTCCTCCGGACGAATACGTCGGCGTGATCGATGCCGTGTCGGAGGTCATCACGATGGTGCAGGGGCTATTGGATAATGGTGCCGCTTATGTCGTCGCTGACGAGGAACATCCCGACATCTACGCCAGCATCACCGCCACCGAGCAATTTGGCTACGAGTCGGGCTATGACCGCGATACCATGGCGGCATTTTTCGCAGAGCGCGGTGGCGACCCGGAGCGTCCAGGCAAGCGCGATCCGCTCGATGCCCTGATTTGGCGCGCCGCACGGAACGGCGAACCCAGCTGGGATGCCCCCTTTGGTGCGGGACGTCCCGGTTGGCACATCGAGTGTTCCGCCATCGCCACAAATCGGCTAGGGGAGAGCTTTGCCATTCAGGGCGGCGGCAGCGACCTGATCTTCCCGCACCACGAATTCTCCGCCGCACACGCCGAGGCCCTGCACGGCAATCCGCGGATGGCGGCCCACTACGTGCACACCGGAATGATCGCGCTGGATGGTGTGAAGATGTCCAAGTCACTCGGCAATTTGGTCTTTGTATCCAAGCTGACTGCAGCCGGCCACGAGCCAAGCGCGATCCGCCTCGGTGTGTACGCTAGCCACTACCGCGCTGATCGGGATTGGTCAGATGCGGTACTCACCACGGCCGAGATGCGGCTGGAGCACTGGCGCAGTGCGGTGCGCCGCGCCTCCGATGCTGAGGTGGCCAAGAAGTTGCTTGCCGAGGTACGCTCGGCGCTTGCCGACGACCTGGACACCCCGCGTGCGTTGGCCGCCTTGGACTCTTGGGCGTTGAGCGTCCCAGACACCGCCCCAGAGCGAGATAGCGAAGCAGGAAAGATCATCCGTACCATGGTGCACGCGCTGTTAGGCGTCAAGCTTTAATGCTGCGCCCGTCACACTTTTAAGGGAGAATACAAAGCTATGAGCATTCGAGCACAGTTGCAGTCGGACGTCGATGAATTCATTTCCAACCTAGAAGAGTTCGCTACCGGTTCTTACCTTCGTGAAGAGGAACGCGAGTTCTGGGATCAGCCTTTCGACCCAGCACAGTTGCCGCAGTTGCGCACCATATTGGAGTCCTTCCTCGACGAGCTTGATCAGCTGCCTGCCGATGCAGACCCAGAGAGCATTCCCACCCTGGTGGGGGCAACGGTGACTGCGATCGAAGAATTCAATGCCAAGAACGCCGATGCCGTGGTCGAACCAGAAGAACGCGAGGAATTGAATGCTTTCTTCCGCAAGGCAGTGGCGGCATCGCCGGCAAATACTGAGGGAATTTCCGCACTTCCAGAACTGGAATAGTCTAAGCTGTCTAGTTTATGAAGACTAGTACAGCTTTTCTCGACGCCCTGTCCGATAGAATTCTCATCGGCGACGGTGCCATGGGCACCCAGCTGCAGGGCTTCGACATGTCCGTGGCAGGTGACTTCCAGGGACTAGAAGGCTGTAACGAGATCCTCAATTACACCCGGCCCGACGTTGTCGCCAGCATCCACCGCGCCTATTTCGCGGCCGGCGCAGACTTCGTAGAAACCAACACCTTCGGCTGCAACCTGCCAAACCTTGCCGACTATGGCATCGCGCAGCGATGCGAAGAGCTGGCGTACCTCGGCGCGAGCATCGCCCGCGAAGTGGCCGCAGAGTTTCCTGGTCGCTTCGTCGTCGGCGCCCTCGGCCCCGGCACCAAGTTGCCTTCCCTCGGCCACGCGCGTTTCGACGAGCTGAGCCATCACTACGAACTAGCCGCGCGCGGCCTGCTCCGCGGCGGCGCCGACGCCATCCTCGTTGAGACCGCTCAAGATCTGCTCCAGGTCAAAGCAGCCGTATTGGCCTGCAAACGCGCTTTTGCCACCGAGGGACTAGCGCTACCGATCCTGTGTCACGTGACCGTGGAAACCACTGGCACGATGCTGCTGGGATCCGAAATCGGCGCGGCGCTAACGGCGCTGGAACGCTTAGGAATCTCCGCCATCGGGTTGAACTGTGCCACAGGTCCCGCCGAGATGAGCGAACATCTACGCTATCTGTCCCGGCACTCCTCAATTCCGGTTAGCGTTATGCCCAACGCAGGACTGCCGGTGTTGGGCAAAAACGGGGCCGAGTATCCACTCTCACCCGCGGAAATGGCAACTGCTCTAACTGGCTTCATCGATGAGTTCGGCTTGAGCATGGTGGGTGGTTGCTGTGGCTCGACGCCTGAGCATATTCGGCAGTTGGCTGCCGCCGTCGCCAAGCGGGCGCCACAGCCGCCACGGCTGCAGCAACCTGAGGACACTGTGTCCTCGCTGTACCAGTCTGTGCCGCTCACGCAGGACACCGGCATCACGATGATCGGGGAGCGCACCAACGCCAACGGCTCTAAGGCGTTCCGGGAGGCGATGCTCGCGGGCGATTGGGAGAAATGCGTGGACATCGCCAAGCAGCAGACTCGCGATGGCGCGCACCTTCTCGATGTCTGTGTGGATTACGTGGGTCGCGATGGCCGCGAAGACATGATCGAATTGGCATCGCGGCTGGCCACGGCCACCACCTTGCCCATCATGCTGGACTCCACTGAGCCTGCCGTACTGGAAGCTGGATTGCAGACGTTGGGCGGACGCTGCGCGCTGAACTCTGTCAACTTTGAAGACGGTGACGGCCCGGATTCTCGCTACCAAAAGATCATGCGACTGGCCCGAGATCACGGCGCTGCCGTCGTAGCTTTGACCATTGATGAGCAAGGCCAGGCGCGGACGGCCGAGCACAAAGTGGCGGTGGCCAAGCGGCTCATCCAGGACATCACGCAGACTTGGGGACTAGCGGAACAGGACATCATCGTCGATTGCCTCACCTTTCCAATCTCCACCGGGCAGGAGGAAACGCGTCGCGACGGCATCGAAACGATCGCGGCCATTAAACAGCTCAAAGCGCTGCATCCGAATGTGCACACCACGCTGGGGCTATCGAACATCTCCTTCGGCCTGAACCCAGCCGCACGCCAGGTGCTCAACTCCGTCTTCCTCAATGAGTGCATCGAGGCGGGCTTAGACACCGCTATCGCCCATTCCTCCAAGATTCTTCCGATGAACCGCATCCAGGAGCGGCAGCGGGAGGTGGCCTTGGACATGATCTATGACCGTCGACGCGAGGGCTATGACCCGCTGCAGGTCTTTATGGAGCTCTTTGAAGGTGTCGATACCACCAGCGCCAAGGATGCCCGGGCGGAGGCTCTTGCTGCGCTGCCGCTGTTCGAACGCCTCGCACAGCGCATCATCGACGGCGAGAAGCAAGGGCTCGAGGCGGACCTGGATGCCGCCATGTCCGAAAAGGATCCCATCGAGATCATCAACCAAGACCTGCTCGCCGGCATGAAGACCGTGGGTGAACTCTTCGGATCAGGACAAATGCAGTTGCCATTTGTGCTGCAGTCCGCGGAAACAATGAAGACGGCAGTGGCCTATTTGGAAGACTTCATGGCGGCCTCCGATAGCACCGGCGCAAAGGGCAAACTAGTCATTGCGACGGTGAAGGGCGATGTGCATGACATCGGCAAGAACCTGGTGGACATCATCTTGTCCAATAACGGCTACGAGGTAGTCAACCTGGGGATCAAACAACCAATCCGTGACATCGCTGCTGCCGCGGAGGAACACCATGCCGATGTCATTGGTATGTCCGGGCTGTTGGTGAAGTCCACCGTGGTGATGAAGGAGAACCTGCAGGAGCTCAATTCCGCCGGACTAGCCAAGTATCCCATCCTTCTGGGCGGGGCCGCGCTCACCCGCAGCTATGTGGAACATGACCTCGACGAGGTCTATGAAGGCGATGTCTACTACGCGCGCGATGCCTTTGAAGGACTCACTCTCATGGATTCTGTGATGGCGCTCAAGCGCGGCTCTGTTTCACCCGAGCAAAGGGCCGCAGCGGAGCGAGCCGAGCAAAAGAAGGCGGAACGCAAAGCACGGAGGGAGCGTTCCTTGCGTATCGCCGAGCAGCGGAAAGCGCAGGCCGAACCCGTTGCCGTCCCAGAGCGTTCCGACGTCGCTACCGCCGTGCCCCGCGCTACGCCACCTTTCTGGGGAACCCGCATCCTCAAGGGGATCTCGCTCGCCGAGTTCCTCCCGATGCTGGATGAGCGCGCCCTGTTCATGGGGCAGTGGGGCCTGAAGCCGGCTAAGGATTCCGATGAATCCTACGAGGAGCTCGTCGAGCGCGAGGGACGCCCCCGGCTGCGCATGTGGTTGGACCGGCTGAAAGCGGCCGGAATCTTGGACCACGCCGCAGCCGTCTATGGCTATTTCCCTGCAATATCCCAGGGCCAGGACGTGGCGATCCTGTCTGAGCCCCGACCGGACGCGACCGAACGCACCCGCTTTAGCTTCCCGCGCCAGCAGCGTGGACGCTTCCTGTGCATCGCTGACTTCGTCGCTTCCGACGCGGTCGACGTGCTGCCGTTCCAGCTCGTCACGATGGGCCAGCCCATCGCCGACTTTGCCAACGAGCTCTTCGCAGAAAACAACTATCGGGATTATCTGGAAGTCCATGGGCTTGGGGTACAGCTGACGGAGGCTATGGCGGAATGGCTGCACTCCCGGATCCGCGCAGAGCTCGCACTACCAGGTGACCTGCACGTCGGGGATCAGGATGCCACCGACCCACGACGCTTCTTCGACCTAGACTATTCCGGCGCTCGTTATTCCTTCGGCTATGGTTCCTGCCCCGACCTGGAATCGCGCACCGCTTTAGTGGAGTTGCTTGAACCACAGCGGATCGGGGTGTCCCTTTCGGAGGAACTCCAGCTGCATCCGGAGCAGTCCACCGATGCCTTCGTGCTCTATCACCCGGAGGCAAAGTACTTCAACGTATAGGCTGCTTGATATGTATCAAGCAATTTTGTGGGACATGGACGGCACCCTCGTAGACTCAGAGCCGCTGTGGGAGATCGCCACCTATGAGATGAGTGAAGCCATGGGGCGCAGGCTCACACCCGAGCTGCGCGCCCAGACCATAGGCGGCACTTTCTCCAACACAGTCCGGATATGCGCCCAGCACGCTGGTATCACGGTCTCCGAGGCGGACTACCAGGGTTATCGATCCCGGCTGTTTACCAGGATGGATGAGTTGCTGCGCTCTCGCTTGGAACTAAACCTCGGCATCGCTGAGCTGTTACAGCAGTTGCATGCGGCCGGTACACCCATGATGGTGGTCACCAATACCAATCGTGTGCTCGCTGACCCGGCTATCGACGCCGTTGGTCGTCATTTCTTTAGCGACACCATCTGCGGGAACGAAGTTTCCGCCGGTAAGCCAGATCCGGAGATCTACACCACGGCAGCTGCGCGGCTCGGCGTGAAGCCGCAGCAGTGCCTAGTGTTTGAGGATTCTGGGGCTGGTATGACTGCAGCAAGCACCGCGGGCTGCCGCGTCATCGGCTTGCCTGCGGCCGGGGGAGTCCCGGCTGGGGTCGTCGATATGCGAGATCTGCACGGAAGCACCTCCTTTATAGGGGTGACCCCGGAAAAGCTGGCACGTTGGTTCGACCTCTTAGCCACCTCAGAGCCCGTTGCTGTGGAAGAATAGTTGCGTGAAGAACTTTGACTCGCTATACGCTGAACTGCTCGAACGATCCACCTCTCGTCCAGAGGGATCCGGCACCGTTGCCGCTCTGGATAAGGGTGTGCATCATCTGGGCAAGAAGGTCATCGAAGAAGCGGGCGAAGTATGGATCGCCGCCGAGTACCAGTCGGATGAAGAGCTGGCGGAAGAGATGTCCCAGCTCATCTACTGGACTCAGGTGATCATGGTCAAGCGTGGCCTGAAGCCCGAAGACGTCTACAAGTACCTCTAGGGGAGTTGGCTACCTATGTTGAGAGTTGCTGTTCCAAACAAGGGCTCATTGTCTGAGCGTGCGGTTGAGATTCTGCACGAGGCTGGCTACGAGGAGCGTCGCGATCCGAAGGCATTAACGGTCCTGGATACGGCCAATGATGTCGAATTTTTCTTCCTGCGCCCCAAAGACATCGCTATCTATGTAGCGAAAGGGCACCTGGATCTCGGTATCACTGGACGTGACCTGGCCGCCGATTCCATGGCAAAGATCCAGGAAGTAATGCCACTAGGCTTCGGTGGTTCCACCTTCCGCTATGCCGGCCCACGTGGCGCTGCGCTGTCCGTTGAGTTGTTGGAAGGTCTGCGGGTGGCTACGTCCTACCCGAACCTGGTACGAGAGGACCTCAAGAGCCGGGGGATTACTGCGGAGGTGATCCGGCTCGATGGTGCCGTCGAGATCTCAATCAAGCTGGGTGTGGCCGACGCGATTGCTGATGTCGTCTCCACCGGCCGCACGCTGCGTAAGCAGGGGTTGGAGCCTTTCGGCCCCGTCATCTGTGACTCGGAAGCCGTCGTGGTGGCTCGCGCAGGCATCGATCTCACTGATACGCACCGGGTGTTCCTGCGCCGCATGGAGGGCATCCTGCACGCGCAGAACTTCCTGATGATTGACTACAACATCGAACGCAGCCTACTGGAAGAAGCCACCACCATTACCCCTGGTCTCTCCGGTCCGACGGTGTCACCACTGGCGAACGAGAACTGGGTAGCGGTACGCGCGATGGTGCCGCTCAAGGAAGCGAACTCCATCATGGACCGACTCTCACTCTTGGGAGCAAAGGCGATTTTGGCATCGCAGATCCGGATCGCCCGCATGTAAGTTCGCAAGGAACTTTTTCTTAGCCGTTAGCAACACACCGAGTCAGCGGTGCTGCTAACGGTTTTTCTCGCAATGAGTAGGGGGAATCAAAGGTGGCAGCCAGCGGATTTACGTGCCTTTCAAGTGCAAAACGGAAGTACCCCTACTTTGAGGTAGCAGCACTTAAGGGAAAATAAGGTTAAGCGATATTTGGCCTGCCCAAAGTCCGCTTAAGAAACACGTCACCTGCAGCATTCATCAACGTTCGATTGTTAAAAGCTATCGCTTTGACATCCATAAAAGTTCCACACCTAAAACGTGCATAATGCCACAATTAGAAACGCGCTTCCTGTTGGAATTGCATTGGGAAATTCACATAGGATCGCTATTATTAGTTATTGAACCAGCTTAAGAACTACCCCAATTTCCGATTTCACACTTAACGTTTCCGAAACCGCACAGCAGTTCCGGAAAACCAAACACTTGGGCACCTGCCCACCATATGTAATCTGCACCAACCTGGTACAAGGAGTACACAACCAGTGACTGAACAAGATTTCTCACAAGGCACCCGCACCGAAGAAGACCTCCTCGGAACGATGGAAGTTCCGAACGACTGCTACTACGGCATCCACACCCTGCGCGCCGTGGATAACTTCGCCATCTCCGGCAAGACCCACAATGAGGTTCCAGACTTCATTCGTGGCATGGTCCAGGTAAAGAAGGCCACTGCAATGGCCAACCGCAAGTGCAAGACGCTTCCTAAGGACAAGTACGAAGCAATCGTATGGGCCTGCGACCAGATTCTGGAGCACGGACGCTGCATGGATCAGTTCCCAACCGACTCCTTCCAGGGCGGCGCAGGAACCTCAATGAACATGAACACCAACGAGGTTGTTGCAAACCTCGCACTGGAGAACATGGGCAAGCCAAAGGGCTCCTACCACGACCTGAACCCTAACGATGACGTCAACATGGCTCAGTCCACCAATGACGCATACCCAACCGGTTTGAAGCTCGGCATCTACCACGCCGCACTCGGCTACATCGCTGAACTGCGTGAGCTGGCAGAGGCATTCAACGCTAAGGGCGAAGAGTTCAAGAGCGTATTGAAGATGGGCCGCACTCAGCTGCAGGACGCCGTCCCAATGACGCTGGGCGGAGAATTCCATGCATTCGGCCATGGCCTCATCGAGGAAGCTGACTTCCTGGAAGACGCCATCAAGATCCTGCTGACCACCAACCTCGGCGCAACCGCAATCGGCACCGGCCTGAACACCCCAGACGGCTTCCAGGATGCCATCGTGGCTGCTCTTGCTGAGGTCACTGGCCTGGAGATCAAGGGCGCACCAGACCTGCTCGTCGCAACCTACGACAACTCCTGCTACATGCACGCACACGCTGCAGTGAAGCAGTCCGCGATGAACCTGTCCAAGATCTGTAACGATCTGCGCCTGCTGTCTTCCGGTCCACGCGCCGGCCTGAACGAAATCAACCTGCCAGAACGCCAGGCTGGTTCTTCGATCATGCCAGCAAAGGTCAACCCGGTTATCCCAGAGGTTGTCAACCAGGTGTGCTTCAAGGTCTTCGGCAACGACATGTGCGTACTGATGTCCGCTGAAGCTGGCCAGCTGCAGCTCAACGTCATGGAGCCAGCACTGGCACAGGCAATCTTCGAGTCCCTGTCGCTGCTCACCAACGCTGTCAAGGCACTGCGCGAAAAGTGCGTCGTGGGCATCACCGCCAACGAAGATGTCTGCCGCGCGTTCGTCGACAACTCCATCGGCATCATTACTTACCTGAACCCATTCATCGGCCACCTCAACGGTGACAAGATCGGCAAGGAGGCCGCTCAGACCGGCCGCTCCGTGCGCGAACTTGTCCTCGAAAAGGGACTGATGGACGAGGCACAGCTCAACGAAGTTCTCTCCACCGAGAACCTCATGAACCCTGTGTACCGCGGAAAGCTGTACGAGGACTAAAAGCTTCGTACTAGGGCGTCACGTTCCTAGTTTGGCAGTGACGCCCGCCTTGGGTAACGCCGATCGGTAGGAGATTTATTGGCTTGGGTCTCCTACCGAAAGGCGTGCTCAAACCCCATCATTCTTCCATAACTGAATATCTTCAGTGAAACCATTTCAACCGAGTTTCACGCGAAAAATGCCACCGCTGAGCTGTGCAAGGCGATTCCAGATTCGTGCGAAACTCACCTAACCCAAGGGAAAGACCAGTGCTCGCACTTCAAATCATCATTGTCCTCGCGGCCATCTTCATTGGCGCGCGCTTGGGCTCCATTGCCATTGGCTTTGCCGGTGGCGCTGGCGTCCTGTTGCTTGGACTTACCGGTATCCCGGTGACGATTAAGGACATTCCTTTTGACGTCATCGGCATTATCATGGCCGTCATCGCAGCAATCGCAGCGATGCAGAAGGCCGGTGGCCTCGACTACCTCGTCTACCTCGCCGAAAAGGCGCTGCGTAAGAATCCAAAGCAAATCACCATCTGGGCACCTATCGTGACCTGGCTGATGACAGTCTTCTGTGGCACCGGACATACCGCATTCTCTACTCTTCCAGTCATCGCTGAGGTGGCTAAGGAAGGTGGCGTCCGCCCATCCCGTCCACTGTCCATCGCCGTCGTCGCTTCGCAGATGGCCATCACCGCATCCCCAATCTCCGCTGCTGTGGTCTTCATGGCATCCATCATGGAACCACTCGGAGTCGGCTATGTCTCCATGCTCGGAGTGTTCCTGCTCTCCACGTTCATCGCGATCATCATCACTGCCTTTGTTACCAACTTCCTGGGCAAGGACCTGGCAGATGATCCTATCTACCAAGAGCGTTTGGCTAACGGCACCTCTAAGCCACCAAGTGGCAAGCACGACTACGCCCCAATCAAGGGTGCTAAGGCTTCCGTCCTCATCTTCCTCGTCGCGATCATCCTGGTGATGTTCTACGCAACCGCTATTTCTGACCAGGTTGGCTTGATCAGCGATCCGAAGATCCCTCGTAACGAGGCCATCATGGCCATCATGCTCGGTGCTGCAACCGTAATTACCCTGGTCTGCAAGATCAAGGCAGATACCATCCTGCAAACCCCAGTGTTCCGTTCCGGTATGTCCGCATGTATCTGTGTGCTGGGTGTTGCTTGGCTCGGTACCACGCTGATCAACCACTACATCGAGGACATCAAGCGCCTGTCCGGCAACATCTTGAATGACTACCCATGGATGCTGGCTGTGGTTCTCTTCTTCGCCGCCGCACTGCTGTACTCCCAGGCTGCTACCGCCAAGGCTCTGCTCCCAGCAGCGCTCGCCGTCGGTGTCTCCCCATTGGTTGCAGTTGCTTCCTTCGCCGCAGTTTCCGCACTGTTCATCCTGCCTACCTACCCAACGCTGCTTGCAGCTGTGGAAATGGATGACACCGGATCCACGAAGATCGGCAAGTTCGTCTTCAACCACTCCTTCATCATCCCAGGCACTCTGGCGATTTCCCTCGCTGTTGCCTTCGGCTTCCTATTCGGTAGCTTCATGCTCTAGGAAATTCCTTTTCGATACGAGGCCTCATCACTTTTGCAGTGGTGGGGCCTCATTTTTATTAGATTGGGTCTTATGACTTATCCATCAGATGCCGACATCGCCCGAGCACACCACCTCGAGCCCATGGACACCATCGCGCACCGCGCTGGATTGGATCCACGATTCGTGGTTGGCTACGGACGCGGCAAAGCGAAAATCGACGTCGCCGCCATGCCCGCAACACCTCGCAAGGGCACACTCATTCTCGTCACGGCCATGTCGCCCACCCCAGCCGGCGAAGGCAAATCCACCGTCCTGATCGGGCTAGCCGACGCCGTGCGCGCCGCCGGCCACAGCACTATCGTCGCGATTCGGGAACCATCCCAAGGGCCAGTCATGGGCCTCAAAGGCGGCGCCGCCGGGGGAGGACAGGCACAGATCGTCCCGATGGAGGACATCAACCTGCACTTCACCGGTGATCTGCACGCCATTGCTGCTGCCAACAACACCCTTGCTGCGATGGTGGACAACCACATCCACCAGGGCAATGAGCTGGGCATTGACCCGCGACGCGTCACGTGGCGCCGCTGCATCGACGTCAATGACCGTTCGCTGCGCAATATCGTCAGCGGTCTCGGCGGCCCCACGCACGGCACCCCGCGCGAAGCCGGATTCGATATCACGGCAGCCTCCGAAATCATGGCCGTGTTGTGCCTGGCCACCGATCTCAAGGATCTCCAAGAGCGGCTCGCTCGCATCGTCGTCGGGCAGACATACGAACGCAGGCCAATAACCGCTGCGGAACTCGGCGCCACCGGCGCCCTCACCGCGTTGCTTCGCGACGCCATCAACCCGAATCTCGTCCAGACGCTCGGAGGCACCCCGGCTATCGTCCACGGTGGCCCCTTCGCCAACATCGCCCATGGTTGCAACTCACTCATCGGAACTGACACTGCCTTGCGACATGCTGATGTCGTACTCACGGAGGCCGGATTCGGCTCCGACTTGGGCGCGGAAAAGTTCTTTGATATCAAGGCGCGCGCCGGTGGGCTGCAGGTGAACGCGGTAGTCGTCGTCGCAACGATCCGTTCGCTCAAATACAACGGCGGGGTAGCAAAGGATCAACTCGCATCCGAAGATCTCGTGGCACTAGAGCGTGGCTTGGCCAATTTGGGGCGCCACTGCGAGAACGTTGCCAAGTTCGGGGTGCAGCCAGTCATTGCGCTCAACCATTTCAGCAATGACACCGCCGCCGAGATCGCGCGGGTCCAAGACTGGGCTAGCGAACGCGGACTGCAGGCCGTGCTCACCACCGTGTGGGCTGAGGGCGGGGCAGGAGCAAGCGAACTGGCACGAGTCGTGCTGGAGTCGGCCGTCGAGAAGCGAAGTGCGCCGCTCTATGACCCCGCGGAAGGCACGGAGGCCTCGCTGCGCACTATCGCGCGGGAGATCTACGGCGCCGCAGATGTTCAGTTCAGCGCCGCCGCGGCCGCGGATCTGCGCTACCTCCAGGAAAACGGGTGGGATAGGCTGCCAGTGTGCATCTCTAAGACGCCGTACTCCTTCTCCAATGACCCAACTCAGCTTGGTGCCCCGAATGGGCATACCCTGCATGTCCGCAAACTCGTTCCGCGCATCGGCGCTGGCTTCGTGGTCGCGCTGACAGGCGATGTGATGACCTTGCCAGGTCTGCCGAAGCGGCCCGCTGCGGAAGGCATCGACGTCGATGCCACGGGGTGCATCACTGGCCTGTTCTAGTCGGCGGTGCTACCCGGCCAACCAGGGTATTCAGGTGGTGTTCCGCCGAACGCGGGACAAAGGTTCTGGTGTGGACACCACCCACACAACTTGGAGGTTTTCGGTCGGAAGCTGCCGGCCTTGCCGTCGCCTTCGATCTTGGCCCATAGTTCGCCCAGGTCACGTTCAAAGTACTCGAGTTCCTCCCGCGATGGCGTGAGGATCATCGAGTCCATCACCTTCAGGTACATCAACCGCAGTTGCGCTGGGATGGTGTCAAAGAGTCGCCAGTACACCAGGGCATAAAAACGCATCTGGAACTGCGCGTCCTGGCTCCACTGCGGTTTAGGCTTTTTACCCGTCTTGTAGTCCACCACCCGCACTTCGCCGCTAGGGGCAATGTCCACCCGGTCAATGAAGCCACGCACCGGCACGCCGTTCGGCAGCACCTCGTCCACGTACATCTCGCATTCGTGGGCGTCAAAGCCCTGGGGGTTCTCCATCTCGAAGTAACCGCGCAGCAGAGAACGGGACTCGACGAGGAAGTCATAGAGTTCCGTCTCAGGGACGAGCTCGTGATAGTCAGGGGACTTCGCCGTGAGCTGGGCCCAATGTGGTTTCAGTCGCTTCACCGCGGCTGGATAAGTGCGTTGCTCCCGCGGCAATTTGTGCATTTCCTCTAACACAGCATGCACCAAAGTTCCCTTGACCTGCGCAACCGTGCTGGGTTCCGGCAGCCTGTCGATGGCCCGGAGCCGGTAGAGCAGCGGGCACTGCTTGTAATCAGACGCGCGGGAAGGGGAGAGAGCGAGTGGTTTTGCTGAAGCCATAATGGGATAGTTTAGCCCGCTCGGGATCAGTTGTTAGTGCAGCTTGATCAGGCGTGGCAAGCTGGGAAGTATGTCTGAAGCATTCCTGGATTTCATTGCAGCTAGCCCCAGTTCCTACCATGCAGCCCACGAGGTGGGGCGGCGACTCAGGGCGGCCGGGTTCACGCAGCAGGACGAGGCCACGGCGTGGTCCGCCACTCCGGGCGGCCATTTCCTGATCCGCGGCGGGGCCGTACTCGCGTGGTGGGTCCCAGATGCTCAACCGGATGCTTTCCGCATCATCGGCTCGCACACTGACTCGCCGGGCTTCAAACTCAAGCCGCGCGGGGACCTGAGCAGCGCAGCCTTCCAACAAGCGGGAGTCGAGGTATACGGCGGGCCTATCATCGCTTCCTGGCTGGATAGAGAACTAGCGCTCGCCGGCCGCATCGTGCTTCGCGACGGGAGCACCCGAAACGTAGCCACCGCGGGCGACTTCCGTATCCCACACCTGGCCATCCACCTGGACCGCAGCATCAACGAGGACCTCAAACTGGATCGCCAGGCGCATACGCAGCCAATCTTCGCCGTGGGGCACCCAGACACTTCAGTTTTGGATGTGGTTGCGGCGGCTGCAGGCGTGGACAAGAATGACATCCTCAGCCATGACCTGATCACCGTGGATGCGCAACGCGGCGCGCTGTTTGGCGTCGATAAGCAGCTCATCGCGGCCGGCCGCATGGATAACCTATCCAGCGTCTACGCCTCCTTGGAGGCCTTCCTCGCTGCCACTACTTCCGCAAGCGACGTGCTGGTGCTCGCCGCCTTTGACCACGAGGAAATCGGCTCAGCATCTACCACCGGGGCCGCGGGACCGATCTTGGAAGACGTGCTGTCCCGCACCGCCGCCGCACTGGGCGCAGGGTTCGAGGAGAGCAAACAGATGTACGCGCGCTCCACCTGTGTCTCCGCCGACGCGGCCCATTCGCTGCATCCGAACTTCGTTTCGCGCCACGACCCAGTGAACTACCCGTTGCTGGCCCAGGGCCCGGTAGCCAAGGTGAACGCCAACCAGCGCTACGCCACGAACGCGCTCACCCACGCGCTGTGGGAACAAGCCTGCGTCGCCGCGAGTGTCCCGAGCCAGGTGTTCGCCGGCAATAACAACAGCCCGTGCGGTTCAACGATCGGGCCGATTACGGCCACCCGCCTGGGTATCGACACGGTCGATGTGGGCATCCCGTTGCTGTCCATGCACTCGGCCCGCGAGCTCGCGCATGTGCAGGACATGGCGTGGCTCGAGCAGGCGCTACTGTCTTACCTGACCTTGAGTCGCTAAGATCTAAACATCCAACAGAAAGGCCCCCACATGGCATACTCCGGCCCATTCCAGGCAGGCGACCGCGTCCAGCTCACCGATGCTAAACGACGCCACTTCACGATCATCCTGGAAGAAGGGGGAGTTCTGCACTCGCATGCCGGCATCATCAAACACGATGACATCATCGGCAGCCACGAAGGCACCGTTGTCGAAGCAGCACAGGGCGCCCAATACCTGTGCTTCCGCCACCTGCTGGTAGACCATATCTTGTCCATGCCGCGCGGCGCGGCCGTGATCTACCCGAAGGACACCGCCCAAATCCTCGTGGAGGGCGACATCTTCCCAGGCGCTCGCGTCCTCGAGGCTGGTGCAGGCTCCGGCGCGCTCTCTATGGCGCTGCTGCGCGCCATTGGCCCAGAAGGGGAGTTGATCTCCTACGAGATCCGCGAGGACCACCTCGAGTACGCCGAATCCAACGTTGACGGCTGGTTCGGTGGCCGCCCCGACAATTGGTCACCACGGCTCGGCGACCTGCAGGAAGTCACCCTGGATGACCTCGGTGGTCAGCCCGTCGACCGCATCATCCTGGACATGCTCGCGCCCTGGGAGTGCCTCGATGTCTGCTCCCAGATCCTCATGCCCGGCGGAGTGTTCATGGCCTACGTCGCTACCGTGCCGCAGCTAATGAAGGTAATGGAAGGCATCCGCGAGCAAAAGTGCTTCACCGAGCCAAAGGCCTGGGAATCACTCGTACGTGAGTGGAAGGTCGACGGCCTAGCGACCCGCCCCGAGCACCGGATGAACGCCCACACCGCATTCCTGATCTGGGCACGCAGGCTTGCCGACGGCACCGTAGCACCACGCCCACAGCGCCGCGGGCGCCGCTAGTGTTTCGCTATACTGGCGATGCCATAGGACATTACTATAGAAAGGAATTTATATATGCCTTCTGAAGCGATCTACATTGGCGTCGTCATCCTCCTGATAGTGCTAGCAATTGTTGGCACAATTTGGGCTCGCAAATGGGCAAAAGACCGGAAGAACCCAGGGGAACGTGACCTTTAACCGGGAACAGCTCGATTCGAAAGCATGCTTCCTGGGGTGTTAGGGGCGTCTATGTCGAAAATCCACCTCCGTATGGAAGTTTTCCGGCCTTTCCTTCCATTTGAGGGTGGAAATTCGACAATTAACTAGGGTAGAACCATGACTATCCCAACCCCGGAGGAAGCCCAGCAGGCCAACGAGGTGCGGCGCTTGGAATATAAGCTCCGCGAGCTCAGCGTCCGTAACACTAAGTTGGCCGAGTTGCTCAAGGCGAGTCGGGATAAGCTGCAGGTCCTTTATGAAGAGATGGAAGGGCTTAAGACCCCGCCGTCGACCTATGGTGTATTCCTCGATTTCGCGGACCAGGGCCGTGCCGCTGAGGTGTTCACCGGAAACCGCCAGATGCGTCTCATGGTCGATCCAATGATGGATAAAGCCCAGCTCGCGCCAGGTGTGAAGGTACGCCTGGGGGATAACGCCGTGGTGGTGGAGGCCTGCGGATACACCGAAGAGGGCATCCTGGCAACGCTGAACGAGCGCATCGGCAAGGATCGCGCGCTGGTCGCGAATCAGGCCGGTGATGAACAGATCGTGCGGTTGGCCAAAGCCCTGCTGAATCAAGAGCGCAAGCCACGCTCTGGAGACACCCTGCTGGTGGACCTCAAGTGTGGCTACGCCTTCGAAGTGATCCCGAAGTCGGAGATCCACCGTCTCGCGCTGGAGGATGTCCCGGACGTGACCTACGCCGATGTGGGCGGCCTGGACGAGCAGATCGAGCACATCAAGGATGCCGTGGAGCTACCCTTCGCACACCCCGAGTTGTTCAAACAGTATGATCTCAGCCCGCCTAAGGGCGTGTTGCTCTATGGTCCTCCCGGCTGTGGCAAGACGATGATCGCCAAGGCTGTCGCTCATTCGCTGGCCGAGCGCCTCGGAATCGCAGGCGGCTCCTACTTCCTGAACGTGAAGGGGCCCGAACTGCTAAACAAGTTCGTCGGTGAAACCGAACGCCAGATCCGCCTCATATTCGAACGCGCCCGGGAGCTTGCCGCCGAAGGCCGCCCGGTCATAGTCTTCTTCGACGAGATGGAATCGATCTTCCGCACACGCGGCTCAGGCGTGAGCTCGGATATGGAGACCACAGTCGTACCGCAGCTGCTCGCGGAACTCGACGGCGTCGAATCCCTCTCCAACGTCATCGTCATCGGAGCCACCAACCGCGAGGAGCTCATCGACCCGGCAATCCTACGCCCGGGCCGCCTCGACGTGAAGATCCGCGTCAGCCGCCCCAACGAGGAGGGCGCACGAGACATTTTCGCCCGCTATGTTACTGATGAGATCCCGCTGGCCGCCCCAGCTGCCACGCTTATCGACGCCGCCGTCACCCACCTATTCCAGCCGAAACCCTTCGTGGAGCTCACCCTCCTGAACGGGGACAAAGAGGTGCTGCACTACCGCGACTTCGTCTCCGGCGCGATGATCGCCAACATCGTGGACCGCGCAAAGAAGAACGCCATCAAGGATCAGCTTGCCGGCAAAACAACAGGGGTAACGGCGCAGCACTTAGCTCAAGCTATCGACACGGAGAATAAGGAGAACGAGGATTTGCCTAATACCTCCAAACCCGATGAGTGGGCCCGAATCACGGGTCGTCACGGCGGCAAGGTCATCGCAGCGCAGATTGTAGGTTAGAACATGTTCATGGGAACGGAAACGGAATACGGTATTGCGACTCCGAGCGATCCGCTACTGAGCCCCATCATTACGTCTACGCACGTGGTGGTGGCTTATGCGGCGTCGATAAGCGCACGGCGAGCACGCTGGGACTACGAGGCGGAGCACCCGCTGCGTGACCTGCGCGGTTTTGATCTCAAGCGCTACCACACCGTGCCGGTGGTCGATCCCAACGCGGTCGGCGTGGCCAATATGGTGCTGGGCAACGGCGCGCGCTTCTACGTCGATCATGCGCACCCGGAATACTCTGCACCGGAAACGACGAATGCGTGGGATGCCTTCATTTACGATGCCGCGGGTGATCTCATCCTCCGGGACGCCGTGGCTGCGGTGGCGGAGCTCAGCGCCCAGCACACGTCCGCGCTGGATGGGCACGCGCCCTGCCCGGAGCTGAAGATCTACAAGCATAATGTCGACGGCAAAGGCGCCTCCTACGGCAGCCACGAGAACTACCTGTACTCCCGGGAGACGGACTTCGATCAGCTGGCGGCCGCGCTCATCCCGTTCTTTGTCACGCGCCAAGTAATTATTGGTGCCGGCCGCGTGGGAATCGGCGCTAGGGGAGAGCAGCCGGGTTTCCAGATCTCCCAGCGCGCGGACTACATCGAGACGGAAATCTCTCTAGAGACCACGCTCAACCGCGGGATCATCAACACTCGCGACGAGCCACACGCAGACGAGGAACGCTTCGGGCGCCTACACGTGATCATTGGCGATGCAAACATGTCGCAGACCGCAAACTTCCTGAAAATGGGAATGACGGCACTGGTAATAGCAGCCATTGAGTCCGGCGTGTCCTTTAAAGACTTAGCACTACAAGAGCCAGTGGCAGAGGTGCAAAACATTTCCCGGGACCTCACCCTGCGGCACCGGCTGAAGTTGCGAGATGGGCGCTTGCTCACTGCACTAGAGATTATGGGGGAATACCGCAAGCGAGTGACCCCTAGCACGGACGTCGATAAGCAGGTGCACGCGCTGTGGGGTGAGGTGCTCGACCTGCTGGAACGAGATCCACTCAGCACCGCTCATCTCTTGGACTGGACAGCCAAGCTCGCGCTGATGCAGGGATTTGTGCAGCGAGGCCTGGGCTGGGACGACCCGAAGCTGCAGCTCATTGACCTGCAGTATTGCGACATCGACCCCGCCAAAAGCCTCTACCACGCGCTAGTGCGCAAGGGGCGGATGCATACCTTGGTCACTGAGGAGGACATTCGCAGGGCTAAAACCCTTCCGCCGCGCGACACCCGCGCTTATACCCGTGGCACCATGATGAGCAAGCATTCCGAAAGGGTGCTCGCGGCTAGCTGGGATGCCATCGTGTTGGCCACCGAATCTGGCCCCGAGCGCATCGAAATGCCCGAGGTGGATATGTACACCGCCGACGATCCGCGCAGCGTAGATTTAACAGGGTAGAAAGGACTGACATGACCAATCCACAGACCTATGGTTCCGGGCCATCTCGCGACGGCGAGGACCAGCTTGGCGTCGCCGGCCAGGCGCAGCTCAACACTCAAGGCACGGATGACCTCCTGGATGAGATCGACGGCCTCCTGGAAAGCAACGCCGAGGAATTCGTGCGTTCCTACGTCCAAAAGGGCGGGGAGTAGACTGCCGCCATGGATCCAGCAGCTGCGCTGACCAGGCGTATCAAAGGCATTGAGACTGAATACGGCATCATGGCCACCCTGCCGGGAAACGTCCCGCCGATGGGTCCGGATGAGATCGCCCGTTACATGTTCCGTCCCATCGTGGACCAGTACTCCAGCTCGAATATTTTCATTCCGAATGCCTCACGCCTGTACCTCGATGTCGGCTCGCACCCTGAGTACGCCACCGCCGAATGCGACTCTGTCACGCAGCTGCTCAACTATGACAAGGCGGGCGACCGCATTGTCGACGACCTTGCTCAGCAAGCCGAATTCGCACTGGCAGCACAAGGCATCAAGGCCAACGTGTATCTGTTCAAGAACAACGTGGACACCCAGGGAAACTCTTATGGCTGCCACGAAAATTATCTCGTTTCCCGCAGCGCAGTGCTCAGGGTCCTGGGAAAAAAGTTGCTGCCCTTTCTGATTACCCGCCAACTGATCACCGGCGCGGGTTTGATCTACCGGCCTTACCTGGGAAGTGCCAGTTCGCATTTCGGCACCGGCTGGTGTGTTTCTCAGCGAGCCGACCACGTGTGGGAAGGCGTGTCCTCGGCGACTACCCGCAGCCGACCGATGATCAACACCCGTGATGAACCGCACGCAGACTCCAGCAAGTACCGACGTCTCCACGTCATCGTCGGCGATTCTTCGATGGCCGAACCCACCTTCGCCCTCAAAATCGGGGCCACGGAACTAGTGCTAGAGATGATCGAGGCGGGTTGGCCGCTGCCGGACTTCGAGCTTGCCGACGAAATCGCCTCCATTCGCCAGATCACGCGCGATATCACTGGCAGCACTCCCATCGAGCTAAAGAATGGCGGGACTATCACCGCACTGTGCATGCAGCAGGAGTATCTAACTGCCGCTAGCGCGTGGCTTGCACAACGCCCCGAAACTGAGCTGGGCACCCCGCTGCCCGAACTCCAGCGGATTGTGGAGCTGTGGTCGCGCATGCTCACCGCGCTGGAGACGCAAGACTTCTCCGCAGTCGACCGAGACATTGACTGGGTGATTAAGAAGAAGCTCATTGACAGGTACGTCAACAAAGCAGGCTGGGATCTAGACCACCCGAAACTTGCGCAGATTGACCTGATGTACCACGACATTCGGCCAGGTCGCGGGATTTTCGGGGTGCTGCAAGACAAGGGATTGGTTAACCGCTGGACCACCGATGCCGCTATCGCCGCTGCGGTGGATACGGCGCCACAGACCACCCGCGCCGCACTACGCGGGGCAGTACTGCAACGTGCGAAGGAACAAGAAGCCTCCGTAACCGTGGACTGGATGCGCCTGAAAACCAATGGGCCACAGCCCCAGATCGTCGAGCTTAGTGACCCCTTCGCCAACGTTGACACCCGCGTAGCGGAACTTTTGGAGACACTGTGACGGAGAAAGATCCCGGCCTGGAGCGGCTGACCAACCTGACCTTCGCGTTCCTGAACGCCTCTACCTTGGGCCGGCAATTCCTCACCGCATCGTGGGTACGGCGAAACGTAGCCGGTTACCAGAACCGCAGTGATGAGGCTTTTGACAAGGCTTTTCGACGCGATCGACTAACACTAACCAAAGTCGGCGTTCCCATTGAAGCCATCGCCGACGCAGCGATCGAAAACGGTGTCCGTGTGACTGGCTACCGCCTCCAGACGGACGACTATTCACTGCCAGAAGTGACCTTCACCCCGGAAGAAGCCACTGTGCTGGGATTAGCCGGTGAACGCGGCACTGGCGGCGAGCTGGGAGTATTCGCGCGTTCCGGGTGGACCAAGCTCGCCGCGGCCGGCGCCTCCCGCGACCTAGCTGGCGGCGCAAACTTTGCCACCCTCGGGGACTTGAGCACACTGTCTGCCCAGACACTGGACTTGATCGTGCGTTCCTGCAACAAAGGTGCCCGGTTAAGATTTTCCTACCGCCCGCACGCGAGCGCCCCTATGGAGCAGCGCAGCATGGATCCTTGGGGCTTAGTGCCACTACGTGGCCGAATGTACCTGGTAGGACACGATGTTGGCCGCGATGCAGTGCGCAGCTTCCGCATTACCAAGATCACCGAGATTGGTGCCTCCGGCACAGCTGAGCATCCGAAGCCCACGGACGCAAACCTCCAAGACATTGTGGAGGAATCGCTGCGCCGCGGTCGCGAATTGGTCTCCGCCCGGGTGCGGGTGACACCGGGTAAGGGCGCGGAACTAGCCGAGCAAGGTGATGTTTGCGGGGATGTGGTGGAACTGGTGGACGTCGATAGGCGGTGGCTGCTCCGGGCCTGCCTGGCGCACGCCCCGCACGCGGTGGTGCTGGAGCCTGCGGACGTACGGCAAGAGCTGATCTCAGCATTGGAGGCGATGTAGATGGCACGCGGAAGCGAAAGGCTCGGCGACCTCGTGCGGATGCTCAACTTGCTGCCATATTTTGAGGCGCATCCGGAACGCAGCGTCATGGAGGCTGCCCGGGACCTGGGCCGCAAACCGGGCGACATTATGGACGACCTCAACCGCCTCTGGTGCTGCGGGCTGCCCGGGTTGATGCCCGGCGACCTAGTCGATATGGAGGCGGACTACCGCAGCGTGCGCATCGAAAACTCCCGCGGGATGAACCGCCCGCTGCGCTTAACGACGACCGAAGCCGCCGCGCTCCTCCTGGCACTGGAAAACCTCGAGAGCACGCCGGGACTAGTCAACAAGTCCGCAGTAGCAAGTGCTGCGGCCAAGCTGCGCGACATCATGGGGGAGGACGTCGGGGCAGTCTTTGATGCCACTGCGGCCGACTCGGATTCAGATACGGTGTCGCTGCTACGCGAAAGCATGGATCACCGCCGCCAGGTCCGCTTCAACTATCGCTCCGCTAGCTCGGATGACGTGGCCCAGCGCAGGGCCTCCGTGGCCCACATGTTTGTGCGAGAAGGCGCAACCTATGCCACGGCCTGGGATCATGAGCTGGGGGAGCACCGCACATTCCGTGCCGATCGTATGACAGCGCTACAGGTGTTAGACGAAGCTGCCACTGCGCATGCGGAAAAGATTAGATTCAATTCCGAAGACCCTTTTGACTTCCGCAGCACCGCGCTGGTGGCCTCACTCGAAGTGGCAGCTGACTACGCCTGGATCGCAGATTATGATCCAGTGACTCTCGGCGCGCCGAGTAGGCCCGGATGGATTTCTGCCACCATGCCGGTGGGGTCGGAGGAATGGCTTGTACGCTTTGTGTTAGCCTCCGGAGGAAAGGTCAAAATCGTCTCCCCGGAGCGCCTTCGTGACGAGGTTCACCTACGCGCGAGCTTGGCGCTTAAGGCGTATGATAGCCAAACGAACGTTTAACTAAATAGCTCTCTACTTTCCCACCTAGACTTAAGAGGAAAACACATGCCAAACCTTGGCCCAACCGAGCTGATCATCATCGCTGTCGTGCTGATCCTGCTATTCGGTGCAAAAAAGCTTCCCGATGCTGCCCGCTCCCTGGGTCGTTCGATGCGCATTTTCAAGTCCGAAGTCAAGGAAATGCAGAATGATGGCCAGCCACAACCACAGCAGCCTGCTATTGAACAGCAGCCTTACCAGGTTCAGCCAGTCCAGCCACAGCAAATGCAGCAGCCTTATCAGCAGCCACAGGCCCCACAGGCTCAGCCATTGCAACAGCCAGTCCAGCAGCCTTATCAGCAACCTGAACCGCCGCAGCAGGGTCAGCAGTACCCACAGCAGTAGTTACACGTGGTCCTGACGCACCGAATTCGCATTTCCAGTTCGGTGCGTTACTGGTAGATAAAGAAAAGTGGCTATGAGCACTCCTGAGACACCAGCTTCTGCTTCGAGCGCGCGCAAGGAACACACGAAGAAGCGGACTAAAGATGGCGCAATGACGCTGGCCGAACATATCCGAGAGCTTCGTCGCCGTTTGCTCATTGCTTTGTTCGCCTTTGCAATCACAACTGTCCTTGGTTTTATTTGGTATCAGCATTCATTTCTAAGTGTTCCTTCCCTCGGCGAGATCCTTCGTGGCCCGTATTGCAAACTTGACCCGTCTTTGCGCGCTGACTTCACCAGTGACGGCAGTTGCCGATTGCTCGCCACCGCTCCGTTCGAGATGTTCATGCTCCGACTTAAAGTCGGTGCTCTCGCTGGTATCGTTCTGGCCTCGCCAATCTGGCTAACTGAGCTTTGGGGTTTTATTACTCCTGGTTTAATGAAGAATGAGCGCCGTTGGACTTTCACTTTCGTTAGCATCGCAGTCTTGCTTTTCGTAGCTGGTGCTTGCTTAGCGTATTTTGTTATGGCCTATGGTCTCGAGATGCTGCTCCAAATTGGTGACGAAACACAGATCACTGCATTAAGCGGCGAACGCTACTATGGATTCTTCCTAGCACTCCTAGTGGTTTTTGGCGTCAGTTTCGAAGTGCCTCTTATAATCGCGATGCTGAACATTGCAGGTGTTCTCGCCTACGAGGACATAAAAGACAAACGCCGCATGATTGTGCTGTCACTGTTCATCTTTGCCGCCTTCATGACGCCCGGCCAAGATCCCGTTTCCATGGTTGCCCTCGCTTGTGCACTGACACTACTAGTTGAGCTTGCCCTCCAGTTTTGTCGCTACAACGACAAGCGCCGCGGAAGGCAACGCCCCGATTGGCTCGACCAAGATGACGATAATGCCTCGAAACTGGATCTCACTCCAGGCGGCGTGGATGGACCATCCGCAGTGACTGCATCGTCGTCGATAAGCGGTAGCGGCGACGTCGGCGCCAGCGGAGATGTTGCCGCCTCCGGCCCAATCCAGCCCACCCCGGGCACCTACATCCGCGGAAACCAGAACCTTGGTGACCTCTCGGACCGCCCTACAACGGCTTTCGACGACGTGCTCTAACCTGGTACGTATGACGCACCTCGCAGAATTCACCGCCTCGCTGAAATTTCCCCTCGATGATTTCCAAATCGAGGGGTGCCAGGCGGTGGAGGAGGGCCACGGCGTGCTGGTCTGCGCACCAACCGGCGCGGGTAAGACCATCGTCGGTGAATTCGCGGTCTCTCTAGCGCTGAGCCGCGGCACCAAGTGTTTTTACACGACGCCGATTAAGGCGCTGAGCAACCAGAAGTTCCACGACCTCCGCGCCGTCCACGGAGAAGATGCGGTAGGCCTGCTCACAGGCGATGTTTCTATCAACGGCAACGCCGAAATCGTCGTCATGACCACCGAAGTCCTGCGCAACATGATTTATGCTGGCTCCACCGCGCTGGATCGTCTCAGCCACGTGGTCATGGACGAGATCCACTTCCTGGCAGATCAGTCCCGCGGCGCTGTCTGGGAAGAGGTCATCCTCAACCTGCACGAATCCGTCTCCATCATCGGTTTGTCCGCAACGGTGTCGAACTCGGAGGAGTTCGGCGACTGGCTCAGCACCGTCCGTGGCGATACGCGCGTAATCGTCACCGAGAAGCGCCCGGTCCCGCTCGATCAGTACATGTTGGCCGGTCGCAAGCTGTTTCCGCTTTTCGACGGCGGTCCAGACGGCCGCGTCAACCGCGAGCTCGAGGACTATATCCGTCGCCTGGAATCGGGCCAAGCTGCCGACCAGAATTCCGCCTACAACAAATCCGCTGGCTTCCGCTCCCGCTCCAAGTCGGGTGAGCGCTTCTCGCAGGAGCGGCGCCCAGCTCGGACGGGTGAGCGCTTTCGTCCGCTGGGTCGACCTGAGGTGTTGCAAATTCTGCGTAATCAGAAGATGCTGCCGGCCATCACATTCATCTTCTCCCGCGCAGGTTGCGATGGTGCCCTCTACCAGTGCATGCGCTCCCAGCTGGTGCTCACCTCCGAGGAGGAAGCACAGCTCATCGCAGAAATCGTGGAGAAGGGTGTGGAAGGGATCCCGGAAGAGGACCTGAAGGTCCTGGACTTCCGACGCTGGAAGCAAGCGCTCATGCGCGGTTTCGCTGCGCACCACGCGGGCATGCTGCCAGCCTTCCGACACATCGTGGAGGAACTGTTCGTGCGGGGCTTGGTGCGCGCCGTTTTCGCCACCGAAACTCTCGCAATGGGTATCAACATGCCGGCCCGTTCGGTTGTGTTGGAGAAGCTGGTCAAGTACAACGGTGAGGCCCACGTTGACCTCACTCCCGGGCAATACACGCAGCTCACTGGGCGTGCAGGTCGCCGTGGTATTGACGTGCTCGGAAACGCTGTAGTGCAGTGGGCACCCGCGATGGACCCACGCGCCGTCGCCGGTTTGGCCTCTACCCGCACTTATCCGCTGAATTCTACTTTCGCGCCCGGCTACAACATGAGCGTGAACCTACTCAAGACGATCGGCTATGAGCCCGCTCATCGGCTGTTGGAGAAGTCCTTCGCCCAGTACCAGGCCGATGGCTCCGTGGTCGACGAGGTCCGCGAACTGGAGAAGGCCGAGGCGAAAGTCGCCGATCTGCGCTCCGAGCTGGCCGCCGCGCTCGCTGCTTCCAACCCGCCCGCGCTTTCCGACGACCCTATCGCCGAATTCCTGGACTACATGGCCATCCGGCGGGATCTGAAGGACGCGGAGCGCAACGCCAAGCGACACGGCCTGGAAGAGCGCTATCAGGAAACCGTGAAGGTGCTATCCAAACTGCAGAACGGCCAGGTCATCGCGATGCCGGGCAAGAAGCATCCGCTACTCGCGGTGGTGATCTCCGCTGCTAACAACGCCAAGGACCCGAAGCCGTGGATCACGATGGAGACCGGCTGGTCCGGGCGTGTCGACGCCGCCAGCTTCGGCATACCGCCGCTAGTGATCGGGCAGATGAAGCTTTCCAAGGATGTCACGGTCCATCCGCGCCGCAACACTCGCTACGTAATGGATCAGTTCCGCAAGAACAACTATCCACGCCCAAAGAAGATGCGCCTCCAGCCACGTTCGCGTGGCAACGATGAATCCGCATCTTTGCGACAGCAGCTGCGCGAGCACCCCGTTCACAACTGGGCGGATCTGGAGCAATTAGCAAGGATCGGAGAGCGGCTCACCCGCCGCAGTCGCGACCTTTCCCGACTTGAAAGCAAGGTATCGGCAGCCACCGATACACTTGGCCGCACCTTTGACCGCATCCTCTCGCTGCTCTCCGAAATGAGCTACGTCGAGTTCTCGGCCGAAGGCATCCCGGCTATCACCGACGAAGGCGAACGCCTGGCACTCATTCACGGAGAAGCAGACCTGCTCGTCGCCCAGTGCCTGCGCCGCGGCATTTGGAATGACCTCGACCCTGCCGAGCTCGCCGGTGTGGTGTCCCTGTGTGTCTTTGAAAACCGCAAGGAAACCCAGGGCGAGGCCGAAGCCGCCACCGATGCAATGGCCGATGCTATGAACGCCACCTACAGCATCTGGACCGAGCTGGAGGCCGACGAGCGTCGCCACCGATTGCCGATTACGAAGATGCCAGAGGCCGGCTTTGCTTTGGCGATTCATCAGTGGGCATCAGGTGCCCCGCTCGACTATTGCATGCAAGCAGCCGCGGCCTCTGGTGCCGAGCTCACCCCGGGCGACTTCGTCCGCTGGTGCCGCCAGGTCATCGACGCCCTCGAACAGGTCAAGAAGACCGGCTACACCGACGAGATCTGTGCCAACGCCCGCAAGGCCGTCGACGCGATCCGTAGGGGAGTCGTGGCTATCGGTTCATAGCTGCTTTCAGCGCCGGCAAATGCGGCCCTAGCAAGTTCACTCCCGCCACTCCGATCGGGATCCCCAAGGGCATCGCGACCATGGACTGCAATCCGATTAGCTTTCCCTCACTGATCACGGCACCGCCGGAATCTCCTTTACGAGCCCACAGCAAACCGAGGGGCAGCAGGAGAGCACCATGCCGCGCCCGAGTCCGCAGGTCCTTTGAGAGTATCCATGGCAGCTCACACATCACCGCGCTTCTTACTAGGCGGGGAACGAGTTGCTCAGCAGTAAGCGTCCCCTGGCCGCTGAAGCCACAGCTAATCACTTGTGCGCCAACCCGGGTTTGTGGGGCAATCGGAAGTAGCGTGGTGTGCACCGCTCGCTGCAGTCGTCCCACGGCGATGTCCGTCCCGGGCAGCACCTGCCACTCTGCGACGCTCGTGTGCACGATCGGCGAGGACACCCGGATGCCTTGTGAAGCCTCGCCCGCGTCGCGCAGAAAATGCGCTGCCGTGAGCACATGCGTTCCAAGGTCTGCGAGTGACTGAGCTGCGGAGGCGCCAAAGTAGCTGCGGAGGGAGGCGTCGATAAGCGCGGGGCTACTGAGCACGCCACTGGCACAACTGTGGCGCGCGGTGAGGCGGACGGCGCTGCGCATCAGGGACTCCTAGACTGGGGCAGTGACCAAGTTTCCTGATTCAGTTTATGTCCAGCGCATCGAAGCGGCACGCGCACAAGCTGCGGCCCACGGAATCGCAGGGTTAGTGTTCGGGCCGTCCGCGGAATTGGCCTACCTGACCGGCAGCTGGGAAAGCACCCACGAGCGGTTTTCCGGCCTGGTGATCCCGATTTCGGGATCGCCGACATACATCGCGCCGGCTGTCGATGCAGGAAACCTCGACGTCCCAGTTCCCGTGCAGGGCTGGGAGGACGGGCAGAACCCCTATGCGCTGGTGCGAGCGGTGCTCGGGTCTACGGATGGTTTTGGGGTGGGATCCGCCCTCGAGGCGACGCACCTGCTGGCCTTGCAAACCGCGCTGGATGCGCCCGCATGCCTGGCGACGCCAATCCTCAAAGAGCTCTTCATGCGCAAGTCTCCTGAGGAGGTCGCGCAACTGCGGGAGGCGGCCGCCGCGATTGATGCCGTGCACGCACAGGTTTCCTCGCTCCTGATACCAGGAAAAACAGAGACTGCCATCGCAGCGGAGCTACACGAACTGATCTTGGCCTCCGGGCACACCGCAGTGGACTTCGTGATCGTCGGCTCGGGGCCCAATGGTGGCAACCCGCACCACTCCCATTCCTCACGAAAGCTAAAGCCAGACGACATCGTCGTGGTGGACATCGGGGGAACCTGGGGAGTGGGCTATCACTCGGATTGCACCCGCACGTACTTTCTCAACGAACCCCCGGCCTGGTACCGGGTGTTGGAAGAGGCCCAGCGTGCAGCGGTCGCGGCAGTGCGGCCAGGAGTCACTGCCGCGTATATCGACGCCATCGCGCGCTCCCACATCGCGGACGCTGGTTATGGGGACAGCTTCATTCACCGTACCGGACACGGCATCGGGCTTTCGCTGCATGAGGAGCCCTTCATCATGCAGGGCAATGACCTAGTGCTCGAACCCGGAATGGCGTTTTCCGTGGAACCGGGAATGTACTTCGCTGATTGCGGTGCCCGAATCGAGGACATAGTGGTGGTCACCGAGGACGGTTGCGAGGTATTGAATCGGTGTTAGGTGGTCGTGCGGAATTTCCCACTCCTTAAGGTCGCTGGAGGCCGGCGCATTCAGTGTGAGTTTTTCCACCTTTGCACCCAACCCACCCCCTTGCTAGATTAGTGACATGTCACCAATTAATGCACTTTTCGTAGGCCACGGCTCCCCAATGAACGCGATTGAGGAAAATTCCTTCACCGACGGCTGGGTAGGCCTCGGCCGAGAGATTTACAACACCAAGAAGCCCCGCGCCATCATCGCCGTTTCCGCACACTGGTACACCCGTGGCACCGCCGTAACCGCGATGCAGGATCCCCGTACGATCCACGACTTTTACGGCTTCCCCCAGAAACTCTTTGACGTCCAGTATCCAGCCCCGGGCGATCCAGAGATCGCTGCTTTAGTGCAAGACATCGCTAAACCGACCTTGGTGCAGCAGGACTATGACTGGGGGATTGATCACGGCACGTGGTCCGTCCTCACTCACATGTTCCCGCAGGCAGACATCCCTGTGCTCCAGGTGAGTGTTGATGGCACCAAGGCGCTGAACCATCACATGGAACTCGGCGCTAAGCTGGCAAAACTCGCGCAGGAGAAGAATTTGCTTCTGGTCGGTTCGGGCAATGTGGTTCACAACCTGGGCGCCATGAATTGGAATGCAGGCAACACCGGCTTTGACTGGGCCGAGCGCTTTGACAAGGACACGATGGACCTTATGCTCGATGATCCCTCCGCGCTGGCAAAACTCGCTAACCATCAGGACTTCGCCAAGTCTGTGCCGACCCCGGATCACTTCCTGCCGCTGGCCTACATCGCCGGCGCAGCCGCGGAGATCGAGGGTGAGATGAAGGCGTTCAATGAAATGCGCACGATGGGCTCCCTATCAATGACGGGGTATACCCTTAGCGCATGACAGTTTTGATCCTCGGCGCTACCAGTGACATCGGTGGCGAAATCGCGCGTCGGCTCTGCGCTGGTCGCACCGTCGTCTTGTGTGCTCGCCGTGTCGACGCCATACCTGAACTACCCGAAGCCGCAGCCGTTCACGTCCTACCGTTTGAAGCCACCGACTTAGCCTCGCACCGCGATATCGTCGAGCAGGCCACTGCGTTCGGCCCGATCAGCCACGCTGTTGTGTGCTTCGGCATCCTGGGCTCCCAAGAGCAGGCAATACGCGATGAGGCACACGCCGCTGAAATTGCCACCATTGACTACACCGCGCAGGTCAGCATCCTCACCGTGCTTGCCGACGTCATGCGCAAGCAACCTCAACGCAGCATCATCTACGCTTTTTCCTCCATCGCCGGCTGGCGCGCCCGCAAAGCCAACTATGTGTATGGCTCCACCAAAGCCGGGCTGGATGCTTTCTGTCAGGGGCTCATGGACGAGCTCCACGGATCGAGTGTTTCCTTGGTACTCGCTCGCCCCGGATTCGTGATCGGGTCCATGACCACCGGAATGAAACCAGCCCCGATGTCAGTGGTGCCAAGTGAGGTTGCTGATGCCGTCGTTAAGCAGCGGCGATCGGGGACCGTGTGGGTACCTGGGCGGCTACGCGTGCTCGCGTGGGTGATGAAGCTCGTGCCGCGCCCACTGTGGCGACGAATGCCACGCTAGAGTCTTAAGTTATGACCAGCCCGGCAGCCATTTCCCACGACGAGCCCGCACGCCCGACGCTATCGGCCGTGGACCCCGACTTCTCCGTGCGGATTCCGTACACAGGTGTCACCGTGGTGGGGATAAACCCGGGCGGATTTGATGATCTCTCCGGGAGTGCGCAGCGGGCGATTCAAGAAGCCGGATTGATTATTGGTTCGGCCCGTCAACTGGATCTCCTTCCGGTTGGACTATCGGCACAGCTCAAGACGTGGCCGTCCCCCCTGGTGCCCGCTATCCCAGTGTTGCTGGCTAGCTGGCGCTTCCAGAATATCGTGGTGCTGGGTTCGGGAGACCCGATGTTTCACGGCATCGGCACCACGTTGGCGCGCGAATTCGAGGGGAGCTTTCGGGTGCTTCCTGCGCCATCTTCCGTTGCGCTGGCCTGCGCGGAGCTGAAGTGGGCTGTGAATGACACCGAGGTGGTGTCGCTGGTGACGTCGGAACCGGCAGCTATCATTCCGGCGCTCGATAAAGGCAAAGCATTCCTAGTGCTCGGTCGGGATCGGCGTACGCCGACGGACGTTGCGGACGTGCTAGTGGCGCAAGGACAAGGCGACGCCACCGTCACTGTGCTCAGCGACCTTGGCTCAGTCGAGGCGAAAATAGTGACCACCTCGGCTGCTGAGGTTAGTGCCCCGGAAAGCTCGCTAAATATCCTAGCGATCACCCCGACTAGCTCACGCTCGCTTGTCCCTGGCTTAGCTGACGACGCTTTTGATAGCGACGGCCAGCTGACCAAGCAGCACATTCGCGCGTTGACAGTTTCGGCCCTAGCTCCGCAGCCGGGTCAGCTGCTGTGGGACGTTGGCGGGGGATCGGGGTCCGTCGCTATCGAGTTCCTGCGCTCTACACCCGGCACCTCCGCGATCTGCTTCGAACAATCCGACCTGCGGCGCGCCCGGATACGGCACAACGCCGAGCAACTCGGAGTACCGCACTTGCTAGTAAAGGGCGCCTTTCCTACGTCGGCCCCGACCCCAGATGTGATTTTCATTGGCGGGGGACTGACTGCGCCGGGAGTATTCGAAGGCTGCTGGAGCGCGCTCCCTGCAGACGGCGTGCTGGTGGCAAATGCCGTGACCTTAGAATCAGCGTCCTTGCTCTACGATCTGCACGCGCACTACGGCGGCACGCTGACCCAATTTACCGTGGCAGCATCTCATGAGGTGGGTTCCTTCCGGGCGATGAAGTCGGCGCTACCAGTGACGCAGTGGAAGATAACCAAGCAGCTATAGTTACTTCCATGACGGTTTACTTCATTGGCGCCGGTCCGGGCGCGGCAGATCTGCTGACCTTAAGGGCCGACAGGCTGATTCGGACCTGCCCAGTGTGCTTGTACGCGGGCAGTATCGTCCCGCCCGAGGTATTGGCAAACGCTCCGGAAGACGCCGAGCTGATCAACACCGCACGCATGCCTCTGGATGAGATCACCGCCGTCATTGAACGCGCTCACGCGGAAGGCAAGCATGTCGCGCGCCTGCAGTCGGGCGACCCAGCTGTGTATTCGGCATTGGCGGAGCAGGCTCGTCGGCTAACAGCTCTTGGTATCGACTATGAGATCGTTCCCGGCGTGCCATCCTTCGCCGCAGCCGCCGCGGCACTCGGACACGAACTGACTGTGCCCACCGTCGGGCAGAGCGTCATCCTCACCCGGGTAGGTGGCCGCGCCTCCGCGATGCCGCAAGGGGAGGAACTGGCGACGCTAGGGGCATCCAAAGCAACCCTGTGCATCCACCTTGCGGCGCACGACATTGACCGCGTAGTCGCCGAGTTGCTTCCCAACTATGGCGCTGAGTGCCCGGTGGCTGTGGTGGCCTTCGCCTCCCGCCCCGAGGAGCAGATCGTGCGCGGCACTTTGAGCACCATCGCGACGCAGGTCAAGGACGCTGGCATCTCGCGTACTGCGATGATCATTGTCGGTCGCGTCCTAGGAGCCGAGGGTTTCCCAGATTCCTTCCTCTATTCCGACGATCGCCCCCGCGACGAGCACGGCAGGACCATCCCATGCGTGCATTAATCCTCGGCGGCACCGGCGAGGCCCGCGAGCTCGCCCGCCTCATGATGGGGCAGGGCTGGTGGGTCACTTCCTCGCTAGCTGGTCGCGTTTCTAACCCGCATCTTCCCGTTGGGGAAGTCCGCATCGGCGGTTTCGGTGGCCCCGCTGGCATGGCGCGTTGGATCTTCGAAAACGGCATCGAGGTCATCATCGACGCCACCCACCCCTTCGCCGAGCGCATATCGACGTCCGCAGCCGAAGCCTCCCGAGCCACTGGCGTTCCGCTAATCTGCCTGCACCGTAAGGCGTGGGAACCAGGGCCGCGAGATCATTGGATCGCAGTGGAATCGATGTCGGAGGCAGCCTCCTTAGCGGCGCAGGACTACCACCACATTTTCCTCACCGTGGGACGCCAACAGCTAGCGCCCTTTGCTACTGACAAGCACAACCTGTATGTGATCCGGTGCGTCGAGAAGCCTGCCGCACCACTGCCAGCCCGGCACCGTCTGATCCTTTCGCGAGGCCCCTTTGACCTGGCGGGCGAGAAGGAACTGATGATGGGAAACCAGATCGACTGCGTGGTCACCAAAAACTCCGGTGGTGAGATGACCGCTGCGAAATTGGAGGCGGCGCGTGCTTTAGGCATCCCGGTGATTATGGTGCAGCGGCCACCATTGCCGGCTGGTTCCCGCGCTTACCTGGTACATACCCCGCTTGAGGCGCTGCATGCGCTGCGGGAAGTGTAGCTCCTAGTAATCGTTCTTCCTTTCGCCTGTTTTTGCGTCCAACCGGGTTGTTAGCCTCGGGCTGGCAGGTGAAATTTCGCATGCTTCTTGACTCTCCAGTAGCTGGATGGCTCATCCTGAAGTTAGCCGGTATTCGCCGGTAACGGAGTTTCCACATTCAAAGCATGGGAAGGAAATTATGTTCTCCATCGGAGAGTTTTCATATAGCACGGGCCTGGCAATCAAGACGTTGCGCTACTACGACGAAACGCTTCGCCGCGACCGCGCGCACAAGCTTGGCGGCATTTTGGTGCGAGGCGCCGAGCTTATCGACGACCTCCGCCATCGAATCCACTCTGCCTTCGGCGGCGATGATCACCAGGCACAACCACTGTTTGAGGGTGAGATCGGGGAGTGCCCGGTCGAGCGTGGTTTGTATGCGATTGGCCAGAAGTAGGATACCCCTGAAAGTGAGTGCTTACTCGCGCATAATGTCTCCATTTATTTAACTAGTTACCTTTTGGCACCGACCTCTACGTCCACGAGGTTAGAAACTATTCCACATTGATAACCCACACAAGAGCCTCAGATCTCGTTGACACAGTGTATCGCAACGCGATACACTGGAAATGTGATCGTGAGTTTCAAACATCGCGGACTGGAGTGCTTTTTTAGAACAGGTTCCAGGAAGGGAATACAAGCCGAACACGCCAGAAAACTCTCCCGCATTCTTTCCGTGCTAGACGTGACAGAATCCATCGATCCACTTCTTTCGATTCCCAGCTACCGCACTCACGCCCTTGCGGGAAACCGGTCAGGTTTTTGGTCACTGAAGGTGTCAGGGAATTGGCGAGTCGTATTCCGATTCGTCGGTACTGACGTAGAACTTGTCGACTATCTGGACTACCACTAGCAGGTGAAAGATGAATATGTATAGTCCCGTACATCCGGGTGAGGTGATTCTGGAAGATGTCCTCAGTGAGTTGGAGATCAGCATTGCCGAGGCCAGTCGTCGTCTCGGTGTATCGCGCGTGGCACTGAGCCGTGTTTTACACGGTCATGCTGCGATGTCGCCCCAGCTCGCACTGCGGTTTGAAGTCGCCGGCATCGGGAACGCCAAGCTGTGGCTCGATATGCAAGCGGCTTACGACCTTGCACACCTCAAAGAGCAGGGAATTCCCAAGGTTGAGTCCCTGCTCCGCAACTAGCTTTCGTACCGCCGCGAGGTAAACACCCGCGTGCCATCCACGCCGTCGTAGACCTGAGTCGTCGAAGCACCAATAATCACCATGGTGCGCATATCGACGATCTCTGGATCGAAATCGCGCAGAGTGGTCACAACAACGTTTTCCTGCACCGATCCGACTGCCCGAGCTACGATCACCGGGGTCTCTGGAGCCTGATACTCCATCACAATGTCTCGGAGCAGCGCCACTTGTTCCCGGCGCGTCTTAGATGCCGGGTTGTACACCGCGAATGCCATGTCTGCACCAGCGAGCGCACGAATGCGCTTCTCGATGACAGGCCACGGCTTCAATCGATCCGAGAGCGAAATCATGCCGAAGTCGTGTCCCAGTGGCGCTCCGACTCGGGAAGCGACAGCCTGCGCTGCCGTCATACCGGGGACGATGCGAACCGGGATATCGCGCCACAGGTCATCATCCGCAGTCTCGAGCACAGCTGCGGCCATCGCGAACACTCCTGGGTCACCCGAAGATACGACAGCCACGCGGGCGCCACGCTTCGCCATATCCAGCGCCATCGCGGCGCGCTCGGCCTCGACTTTGTTGTCGGACAAGTGTCGGTTCTGCCCCTTACGTTCGGGGACGCGGCTTACATAGGTGGAATAGCCAACGATGTCGGTGGCCTGCGCCAGTTCGGCAGCAACTTCCGGGGTGGTCCAGCGATCAGCGCCTGGGCCAAGTCCCACGACGACAACCTCGCCGCGGGATGCTGGAGCAGGAGCCACGACGCGCGAAGGCACCACAATGCACGCAAAATAGGGAACCTCAGTGGCTTCGAGGACAGGAACTACCTTTTGTTCGGACATCGTCGCACGGATCACCACATACGCGCGATCAGCCAGGCCAGTAGCAATGAGAGCAGAACGTACCTTGTCGAAGGTACGGCCGAGTTTCATGATGACGGCGGTATCGGTCGTCGATAAGCGGCGGATCAACTCTTGCTCCGGCAGGGTGCCGGGCAGGACGGTGAGGACCTCCTCGTCCTCCGCCAGTGGCATGCCGAGCACGTCCGCGGCCGCGGTGATGGACGGGATGCCCGGGATGATCTCGGCCTCATCCGCGTGCTCCAGCAGCGCTCGGTGGAGGTGTTGGTAAGACGAGTACAGCATCGGATCGCCGAGGGAGAGCACGGCTACGGTCTTGCCGGCCGACAGGTGCGCGGCGAGGCGGAAAGTGGCCTCTGAGTAGAAGTCAGCCAGCGCACCGGCGTAGCCACCCGGGTGATTGGTACTGCCCGTGGTGACGGGGTATTCCAGCAGCTCCTGGTGCTGACCGTCGCGGAAGTATTCCCGCGCGATCTTCGCCGCAGTGGAGGATTTGCCCGGCGCGGCATGATAGGCGATGACGTCGGCCTCCTGGATGGCTTTGACTGCCTTGATAGTCAACAGCTCGGGGTCGCCGGGGCCGACGCCGATGCCGTACAGCTTGTTCATGGCAGGATCTCCTGATGGGTAGCCAGCGCATTGATCGCGGCGCAGGTGATGGCGGAGCCACCGCGTCGACCGTGGACGGTGAGGAATTCGATGCCCAGGTCGTGCGCGACATTGGAGAGATCGGCCTTCGATTCAGCAGCGCCGACGAAGCCGACGGGGATTCCGAGAACAGCGGCAGGGCGAGGCCTAGTTTCGTCTTCGGCTAGCCATGTCATGAGGTGCACCAAGGCGGTCGGCGCATTACCGATGGCCACCACGGCACCCTCTAAGACTGGCTCCCACAACTCAACGGCTGCGGCGGAACGGGTGGTGCTCAGTTGCTCGGCAAGAGCTGGCACGCGCTCATCCTTCAAGAAGCACAGTACTTCGTTGTCCGCGGGAAGTCGTCGGCGAGTGATTCCCGACGCCACCATGTTCACATCGGTGATGATCGGCTTGCCGTTCTCTAGGGCGGTGCGAGCTGCAGGAACGAGCCCGGCAGAGAACTCGATGTCCTCCGCCAGATCTGTTTGACCAGCTGCATGGATCATCCGGACCGCGACTTGAGCTTGCAGGTCATCGAAAGCGGAGAAGTCGGATTCCTCGCGGATCATGGCAAAGGACTGGCGGTAAATTTCATTACCGTCGGTGATGTAGCTGTGCATGTTTCTAGACTAGTCAGTCGTGCTGCGGAATTTCTCACCCCTTGCGGTCATTTCCGCCTGGCGCATTCAGAGTGAGAAATTCGGCCAGAGCGCTCAGCAGCTGCCAGCGACCTCATATTCACCTTCGCCGAGCGCCAAGTAGTCTGTGTAGTCCACTCGCGGATGTCCGCAGCGGCGCTCACAACCCGAAAAGTGCGTGCGTTCGGACACACCCTGCGACATCAACTGCAGCGCGTCCCTGCGCACATCGGATCGGGACTTCGTACACCCCGGCAGGCCAGTGCAAGCAGTGACGAGCAGCCGAGGGGAGTGCGCATCAAAAATCAGCCCCATTGGGGCAAGCACCTTTACCACCGCCTCAGCTTCGCCTTCGTCTAGGTCATGCACGAGGACGCTGTGCCATGGGGTGACTTGCACTCGCTTCTCGACGGCGCACAGCAGCTCAGCCACCTTGCGCGGCAACACTCCGAGAGGCAAGCCTGCACCCAGGGACACTGTGCCGTCTTCACGGTCGAACCAGCCAATGTGGGTCGGTTCTTGGACCTCTACATCCACGGTGCCTAGCTCACAGAACTCGGGCTTTTCTGCCACCCGCCAAGCTTCGCCGCGCTCGCGCTGCCATCGCAATGCGTGTGCTGCGATCTCGGCGGCAGGATTTTCACACACCTGCGTGGTGGCCTTACCACCGAGGATGAGGTGAGCTGCACCGTCCCGGTAGATTATGCCGAAGTCGGGTTGCTGAGCCAGGATGGCTCCGTTGCCGGCGTCAATTCCGAACAGGGTGCGACCGGACAAACCGGAGAGTTCTGCTTCCGCAAGCAGCGCGGCGTCCAATGCTGCGACAAGCTCTTCCATATCGGCGAGGGGAGTGGCGATGATGTTGCGGATCTTGTCGTGCGGGATGCTGGGCACGAACTCTGCGGACAAGACGGACGTCGAGAAGCCGTCGGTGTCGGAGATCCCGCGGACCTGGACGTTGCCGCGGGTGGTGAGGTGAATGTCGCCATCGCCGAAGTCCGCTGCAAGCTGAGCAAACTGAGCGAACTGGGTAGCAGACATCACACCACCGGGGAAGCGAACGCGACCAATTGCACCATCGGCGGCGTGGTGAAAGCTGAGCGCGCCGGGACAGCCGTCGACACGCGAGCGGTCGCCCAAACCAAGGTCACAGGCTACTTTCTCGGTGGAGGCATGAAGAGGGAAAGTCATGCCCACTATTTTAGGCCTTCGAGCTAGGGCTACTTTTACGGCCATTCAGCCAACTACCTAGCCAGGTAGAGCGCACGAACACGTGGTAAGTGAACAAAAGCAGAGCCGAGGTTACGACGAAGTTCAGGCTAGCTTTCACCATGATCGGCCAAGCCAGATTAGCGATAAGGACTTCAAAAAACGTCAACAGGACAAGATGCATCAGGTACATCCAGTAGGACGCATCGGCAAGGTAGCGTACCCACGGTCGGTACACGTTCAGGTAAAGCACCGACAGTCCCAACAGCGCGTAGCAGCATGACCATCCGGCCAATGCTTGCAGGGTTGACCACACTGGTTGAGGTGCATCGATGCCGATAGAAATGGCACCAGTGGTAACCAATGTCAGAGCGGTAGCCACCACAGCAAAAGCACTGTGGAACCATGCGTGATTGCCAATCCGTCGGAGTGCGGAATCATCGGAGGAGAGAACCCAACCCACCCCAAACGCACCCAAATAGGCCACCAGCGCAACCGGGTCAGGCATCAAAGTGGTAGGTGCGATAAGGCCGGAAGCCTCTTGCTGGATATTCGTCGTAATCGCATAAGGAATTGCCGCCAGCAACACACCCAGTGGGGAACTTAGGCACCGCATGAGGAATTTTCGCACAGTGGCGGAAGGTTCTGGCATCAGTTTGGTAGCTGCCCAGCGCAGCAAAAGGGCGAGCACGATGCATTGAGCAAGCACCCAGAGGAACCACAAGTGTCCCAGGTCGAATGCGCCAAGAACTCCGCCGTGTCCAGCAACATCGGGACGCACCAACTCTTTGCCGACACGGCTCGCGTGCCAAGCTGCCAACAAACCGAGTGGCAAGACGGCAAACGGCCAGAACACAAAGAGTGGAAGCACGATGCGGATCAGTCGATCCCGCAGGTAAGACCGAGTACCTCGCCTTGAGCGGACTAGTCGACCGAAATATCCGGCAAGTACCAGAAAGAGTGTCATGCGGAAGAAGTGGATCGCAGAAATCACCACCAAGGGCCATTCCGCGCGCTGAGAGTCATCGACAAGCCAGGGGATCTGAGCGGTGTAGGGCATGAGACCATGCAAAACGATGCCAAGCAACAATGCTGCAGCACGGACTGCGTCCAAACCGTGAATACGGGTCTTAGTTGACTCAGTCGTCGACATCGGTGATTCCAAATGCTGCCAAGACTGCCTTGGTGGTGTTCACTGCACTGTCATAGGTGTGCTGTCCAAGAATGATGTCGGTGGGAAGCGATTCGAGCAGGGACCACAGCGTTTCCGCTGCTTCCTTCGGATTCTTGGCTCCACTGTCGCCTAAGAGCTGTTCAAAGAGCTGCACAACGGTTGCTCTACCTTCACCTAGCTTGGCAGCTGTGGGTTGATGTCCGAACGCCCGCGACACAAACATCATGTGTACCTTTTGGAAGGTCAAGTTCGTTTCATCCGCAAAGAGGATTTCTTTAACCATCGCCCACAGCATTGACTTTGGTTGTGGATTCTCGAGTTGCTCAATCGCGCAGCGAATCTTCTCGCCGCGCTGCTGCTGGACAAATTCCAAGACAAAGTCGAGCATGGCTTCCCGGTCGGTGAAGTAGTGCTGCACGGTGCCCATTGAGAGCCCTGCTTGCTTTGCGACGGCCCGAAGGGTCGCCCCTTTTAATCCCTTTTCTCCAGCAATGTCAACGATGGCTTTTGCCAGCGTACGGCGTCTTTCCTCATGGTCAACCAGTTTCGGCATTAGTTGCTTCCTTCCTCTCTCCATCTATTATCATGCAGTTGCATGATAAAGGGAAGGGCAACTTTCCGAACTGCCTTTAACTGTTGAGCCGTTGACACTTTTCACCAGCCAGTATTGCGCGGAGCTAACTCACAAGTCTTAACAATTCCACGAAAGTCGGATCATGGAAGTCGGATTTCGGTTGCGATCGCCGCGAACTATCGCCAATTGTGCTGATACCACCCCGAGATCCGACTTCCATGATCCGACAATGCCGACCCAGCGCAGTATTCTGGGAGACATGTCTTCCCGGCGCCCTGAAAAGTTGCGCGGCTATCAGCTTTCCGATGCCGCTCTACTCGCACAGGTATCTGCGCCGCTAAGAAGGGACTTCATCCGTTTCCTGCTGCGTCGCCAGCCCGTGCATCGCACGATCATCGATAACGTGAAGGTTCCGCATTTCGGCGGGTCGGATCGCGTGTTCGGGATGGAACCGGGAACCGTCACCGAGGTGGGTGCGCTGCGTTTTCTCGGAGCGGGTAAGAATCCGCGCAGCTCCAAGCGTTTCGAGTACGTCACCACTGATTCCCATGGTCGGCAGCTCACCGCGACTGGAGCTGTGATTCGCTCGACTAGTCCATGGCCCCAGGGGAAACGGCCGGTCATTGGTTTTGCGCCTTCAACTCAGGGCGTGGCGCAGCATTGCGACCCATCGCATAGCTCCGCGATCGGATTCAAGGTGTTTAACAAGAAGCCTCGGGACGTCATCGCAGCATATGAGTTGCCGGTGATGCTCGCGTTCCTCCATCGGGGCTGCGATGTGGTGTTCATCGATTATCCGCGCGATCCGGATGCTGCGATCCAGTACTATATTGATCACATCGCCGCAGGCCACGCCCTTTACGATGCCCTCAAAGCCTCCCGCAGCCTGGGCATCCACGAGGATCAGCCCATCGGACTGTGGGGGTTTTCCCAGGGTGGCGGCGCAGTCGGGTGGTGCGTGGAGAACCCTGCACTGGAGGTTAAGGCCGCCGTGGTGGGAGCTCCGCCCTCGACGCTTGAGGAGGTGATGCGCCACGTGGATGGCTCTCTGGTCGTCGGCACGCTGGCGTACTCGGTGGCCGGCCTCATGGTGGAGACTCCCGAGCTGTGGGAGCAGCTGTGGCCGCTGTTCAACGAGCACGGGCGGGCGCAGATCCTGGCCAACATCACCACCTGCGCGGGCGGCACCGTTTTCGCCAGCGGCTATGAGCACACTCGCAATTGGACCGTAGATGGCCGTTCTTTCGCCGAAGTCGTCGCGGAACTACCCGCAGTCGCGGCTGCTTTACGACGTCAAGAGCTCGGCCACACATCCCCAAAGATTCCGGTGCGCCTGTGGGGCTCCCGCCATGACGACGTTATTCCGGTCGGGCAAGTCCGCACCTTGCGGGACCGCTGGCGTGCGCAGGGTGGGGAAGTCTCCTATACGGAATCTCGGTTTGTACCGCTGCCTGGGCGCACTTCACTCAATCATTTTCTGCCGTACTACCTGTCGGTGCCGCAGCAGATGGAGTGGTTACTGGAGCGACTGCGCTAGTTGAGGAAAAACTCGCAGAAGGTGTCATCTGGCAGAGTGACTTTGATTCCCCCGTCAATTTCCAAAACGCGCGAGTTACGCTTGGCAGCCCACAGTCGAAGTGCGTCCTCAATGTTGTCCGTGTTGTGGAATGCCTGTTGGGTGTAGCGGTTGAGATCTTCCATCCTGGGTTCATCTAGTGGAATATCCACGGCGAAGAACATCGTGGCTTGGCCAATGTCTCCGCCGAAGAAGGCATTGAATCCGATCAACTGCGCAGCCACGGATGCCAGCCCAGCACCAGGCAGCAGACCAAGGTCATTCAGCTCATCGATCTTGATGGATGGTTCCGCGAATTCAGGGATCTGCAGTTCCTGTGCGCGACCTTGCAGCTCGGTGATTCCGCTGATAGCTGGGTGATCCAGGCGCTCGGCAAAGCCCCGATCGTGCCAGGCCCACTGCCACACTGAGCCTTCGAGCGTGCCCAGCACCTGCACAGGAAAGCTGGACTCGCCGAACGCGATCGTGCCGGTGGAAATATCTACAGCCCAATCTTCGTCACCAGCGCAATCGCCGAGTGTTTCCTGAGCTTCTAGAGTCAGGATGCAATGGTCTGCAATCAAAGTGTGGAGGACGGGGGATTGGGCACGAGGTACACGGTTGAACAAGGCCATGAATTTGAGCTTAAGAGATCCACAACGAGTGTGTAAGGCTCATCGCACGAATTCGGAAGGAAAATTCCGAATTGTACAGTTATGCACAGTTAGTTCCGCGCCAGGACCCCAAATAGGAAAGATACTTCCGTTCAGGCGATCGCGGCTGCGCGAACTATCAACAACGACACGTTGAAAGCCGCAAGCGAAATCATGCTATCTACATTGCCTTTTAGCGGCTCACCACTAACCGGAGCTGACAGAGAACTACGGCACAGACGCTACAAAATAGCTCCCTAGCAGCGCGCCCTTTCGACCGCCTTTGACACCTGGTCACGTACCATGTCAGGTACGCCACAATCATGCCAGTGTCACATGAGGGGTCTCGCGGAATCCGGTGCAAGTCCGGGCGGTCGCGCCACTGTCACAGTCAGACCTGCAACCCCGTCTTTTGTGTGACGCAGCGAATGGGCGCGTAACCCTGACCACTGCATTTCTAAGGACGAACCAAACGTGATTGCCCTGCTGTCCACTTCGGATACTGACCTGCTCTCCGCCAAGGCTGCCAACGAGGCCGAGAACGTCCAGTTCAAATACGCCAACCCGATGTCACTGAAGGCCGACCATGTAGCAGAATGGCTGGGCGATGCATCCATTGCCGTCGTCAGGTTGCTGGGCGGCAAGCGCGCCTGGGAGGCTGGCTTGGAAGCCGTCCTGAAGACTGGTATTCCCACCGTGGTCGTCTCGGGCGAATTGGCCGTCGACGCCGAGCTGACCGAGCTATCCACCGTCCCCGCGGGCGTAACGACGACCGCCCACACCTACCTCGCCGAGGGCTCCGCCAAGAACCTGGAGCATCTCTACCGCTTCCTCTCGGACACGATTCTGCTCACCGGATTCGGTTTCGACGAGCCGGAGCACATGCCGCTGTGGGGATTCTTGGAACGCGGCACCTGGGCAACCGGGGAGTCCAAAAGCGGCCCGAAAATCGCCGTCTTGTATTACCGCGCCCAGCACCTCGCAGGAAACACCGAATACATCAAGGCTCTTAGCCGCGCGATCGAGGAGCAGGGCGCGACTGCGCTGCCGATCTTCACGGCGTCGCTACGCCAGGCCTCCCCGGAGCTACTCGCTGAGCTCGCCAAGACCGACGCCGCGATCACGACTGTCCTGGCAGCAGGCGGAACCAAACCGGCGACCGCACAGGCCGGTGGCGATGACGAGGCCTGGGACGTCGCGGAACTGGCTGCCCTGAACATCCCGATCATTCAGGGCCTCGCGCTGACAACACCGCGGCAGCAGTGGGACGAGAACGATGACGGCATGACCCCACTCGATGTAGCCACACAGGTGGCAGTGCCAGAATTCGACGGCCGCATCATCACTGTGCCCTTCTCCTTCAAGGAATACGACGCCGATGGTCTCATCGCCTATGTCCCGGATGCAGAGCGTTGCGCACGCCTTGCGGGAATCGCTGTGAAGCATGCCCGTCTGCGTTACCTAGACAATTCCCACAAGAAGATCGCCGTCATGCTGTCGGCGTACCCGACCAAGCACGCCCGCATCGGCAACGCTGTCGGCCTGGATACCCCAGCATCGACGCTGCGCGTGCTGCGCGCGATGGAGGAGGCGGGCTATGACCTCGGGGACACCGCCCAGATCCCCGGCTACAACGACATGGACGGCGATGCTTTCATGCACGCCATCATTGCGGCGGGCGGTCATGACCCAGAGTGGCTGACCGAGGAAGTGCTGGCCAACAACCCGCTGAAGCTGTCCGCCGCCAAGTATCGGGAATACTTCGCCACACTGCCGGAGGCTACCCAGGCAGAGATGACAGAGCACTGGGGCGCAGCTCCGGGCACGCACTACGTGAACCCAAGCACGCAGGAGATCTACATCGCGGGCCTGCAGTTCGGCAACGTGGTCGTCATGGTGCAGCCGCCACGTGGCTTCGGCGAGAACCCGGTTGGCATCTACCACGACCCTGATCTGCCGGCGAACCACCACTACCTGGGCACCTACTACTGGCTGCGCTCTGTCTTCGGTGCCGACGCGATCGTCCACATGGGCAAGCACGGCAACATGGAATGGCTGCCGGGCAAGACCGTCGGTATGTCCGCTGAGTGCTACACCGACCAAGCCATCGCCGACATCCCACTGATCTACCCATTCCTGGTCAATGACCCCGGCGAGGGCACCCAGGCCAAGCGCCGCGCCCACGCCGTGCTGGTAGACCACATGATCCCGCCGATGTCCCGCGCCGAGTCCTACGGCGATATCACGCGCCTGGAGCAACTGCTGGACGAGCACCAAAACATCTCCGCGATGGATCCCTCCAAGCTCCCGGCGATCCGCCAGGAGATCTGGACCCTTCTGACGGCAGCCAAGATGGACCAGGACCTCGGCTGGGAGGAACGCCCAGATGAAGAAGTCTTCGATGACATGCTCATGCACATCGACGGCTGGCTCTGTGAGATCAAGGACGTCGCGATCCGCGGTGGCCTGCACATCCTGGGCCAACCGATCGAAGAAGAAATGCTCATCGACCTCGTCCTCGCCATGCTGCGCGCCCGCCAACTGTGGGGAGGAGAACAGTCCGTCGCGGGGCTGCGCGAAGCCTTCGGACTCTCCGAGCAGGGCGATGAGACCCGCACGCGTGTCGACGCGGTGGAGGCTCAAGCCAAAGCCCTCCTCGTAACTCTGTCGGGTCAGGGTTGGGATGCTGGGGCCGTCGATAAGCTTGACGCACCCGAGCAGGTCAAGGACATCCTGCGGTTTGCCTGCACGGAGATGGTGCCGCGCCTGGAGGCGACGCCACGGGAAATCACGCAGATCCTGCGGGCATTGAGCGGCGAATTCATTGAGGCCGGACCATCCGGCAGCCCGATGCGCGGCCTAGTGAACGTGCTGCCCACTGGGCGCAACTTCTACTCGGTAGACCCGAAGTCCATCCCGTCTCGCCTGGCCTGGGAGACCGGCCAACTGCTCGCCGATTCGCTGATCGATCGCTACCTTGCCGAGCACGGCGAGCACCCGAAGTCCGTAGGCCTGTCCGTGTGGGGTACCTCCGCGATGCGTACTTCCGGCGACGACATCGCCGAGGTCTTCGCGCTGCTCGGCGTGCGCCCGATCTGGGACGAGGCTTCGCGCCGCGTGGTAGACCTGCAGGTAATCCCCTTGGAGGAACTCGGTCGTCCGCGCATCGACGTCACGGTGCGCATCTCCGGTTTCTTCCGCGACGCCTTCCCACACGTCGTCGCCCTGCTTGACGACGCCGTCCAACTGGTCGCGGACTTGGACGAGCCTTCTTCCGAGAATTTCGTCCGGGCGCATGCGGTGGAGGGTAAGCCGATCCGCCGCATCTTCGGTTCCAAGCCGGGTACTTACGGCGCGGGACTGCTGCAGCTCATCGAATCCGGCAACTGGCGTGACGACAAAGACTTAGCCGAGGTCTACACCACCTGGGGTGGCTACGCTTACGGTCGCGGTGTCGACGGCATCGAGGCCAAGGATGAGATGCGCGAGGCCTACGGACGCATCTCCGTGGCCGCGAAGAACGTAGATTCCCAGGAACACGACATCGCCGACTCCGATGACTACTTCCAGTTCCACGGCGGCATGGTGGCCACGGTACGCGCGCTCACCGGCAAGGATCCGGAGGCCTACATCGGAGACTCCACCCGCCAAGAGACCGTGAAGACCCGCACCCTGCACGAGGAATCACGCCGAGTGTTCCGTGCTCGCGTAGTCAATCCGCGCTGGCTGGAAGCTATGCGGAATCACGGGTACAAGGGCGCCTTCGAGATGAGTGCGACCGTGGACTACCTGTTTGGCTACGACGCCACCACAGGTCTCATGGACGACTGGATGTACTCCACACTGACCGAAGAATACGTGCGAAACGAGACGATGCGCTCATTCTTCGAGCAGTCCAACCCATGGGCGCTGCGGGACATCTCCGAGCGTCTTTTGGAGGCCGCGGATAGGGGAATGTGGGCCGAGCCATCCGCGGAGGACTTGGATACGCTGCGGTCCACCTTCTTGGAGATGGAAGGGAATTTGGAGGAGCGGTAGGTTTTCGTGGCGACTTCTTCGTAACTCCCTGGTGGTCACTTATTTTCAATAAGGGCCACCTTGATTTTACGAAGAAGTCGTTACGAAAAGCTGCGCCCACTTGATCAGTTGTCATCGACGACTTCAAAGGCCAATACGTCTGAGAATCCACTGCCCAAATCCACTGGGCCAAAGTTCTCCAGCGAGCGACTATTCAGGTTGAAACTCTTGAACTCGACTCCGCCAGAAAGAGACTGTTGCGCAAAAATTACTTCTTCGCCAATGGTGTCATACGCAAAGACATAATCGAAAGACTCGACGTTGTTGGCCCCTGGGCGGCTCCACAATGAAGTCAACTCGTTGCTTCCGACATTCAGCATTTTGATGCCATTGGAATCAGCCCATGTGACCTTGTCTTCATTAATCCACTGTGGAAATCCCGAGGCGTTGATAGGTGAGACTTCCATCTCGGGATCAAAACTCAATTCCACTAGTTTTCCCACAAAACCGGAATCTGGGTCAATTGAGGCGAGAACGTATCGATTGTCAGATTCACGCTGGAACAATTGGACAATCGTCCACTTTCCATCTGGTAATTGAATACATTTGCCGACACCAATCTTTCCACGGAATTCTGATTCTTTCGGCAGCTCTATTGGCGTAATCTGGTCGGACAAACCATCAGATTGCAACGGCGCAATAAAATTAGCTGCCGATTGACCGTCACTTGAATCAGTCTGGGCGAGGATATACTCCGCATCTCCACACCGAACAATGTTTGCGATATCACCCAACACGCTCGTCTTTTGTGAATTCCCATTCACATCAATCCTTGCGACGTGAGTAGTCCATCCGACAGATCCACCTTGCATTGAAGAGACGAGGTAGGCGTACTCCTCTGTACGTGAAACTGGACGCAGATTTACTCCCTCCCAGTCAACAGACTTGACAGTTTCGCCAGTCAACGCTCTTAGTTCGCCCGATCCGAACCAGGTAACGCCTCCTACCGTGGCAATAGCATCAAAATCTCCCTCTTGCTTAAATTGATCAATGAGAGTCACGTCTTTGCTGACACGGAAGAGCCCGGAATCACCTCCAGATGAACCCGAAATTATGTTCAGGGGAGGCCCCGACCAAGTCGATGCTTGAGGCTGAACAACACGGCTGCACGATCCGAGTATTAGACACAGGAATAGCGCAGCTACTGCCTTGTATTTCATTTGTATTCCACCAGATGATCACTGTTGCGAACATCACGTGGCCACACACCAGGACCACCGTCAGAATCTAAGTCAACCCATCCACCGAGGCTCCTGTACGCACGCCAAACCAGTTCCGAACAGTTAAGAGATTCATCGGCCCCAGGAAGTTTGTTAAAAACCGGATTCAGATCATACGGCGCCTGTCGAGCAGCAGCTTTTTCTGCGTAGGCGGTGGCAGATTCAATATGCAAATCACCGATAGATGTTCCGGTGTGAAATCTTCTCACTTTAAATCGATAAGGCGTATTATCCTTAGCGAACTTAGTGGTAACTGAACCCACTCCTACCGCCTCGACGATATGAGTCGAATCCGTAAACATACCGACATGCCCATAGTTGACATGTACCCCAGAAGGATCGGTCTGCACCATGCGGTTTTCGCTGTGTTCTCCAGCCCAGTTGTAATACACGTCGCCTTTTCGATGCTGGTTTTCGCTTACTATTACTGCTTCTTTAACTACTCCATGTGGTTGAATCCAATTCGGATCAATAACTTCGGACCTAATTCCACCGTTCCTGCTTGCGATACCTTGAATCTGTGTTTGAGCATCTTGCCCAATGACTTCTTTTGCTGATTCATTGATTGCAGCACGAACACTCAAATTCGCCATCTTCGAATATTCCCTGGATCGAGCCACTGTTTCAGAGATAACGTTTCGGTTCGTATACTGAGCGATTATCCAAAGCGGTGGTGTGAGACCGATCTTCTGCCCACCTTGGAACTGCTGATACTCATATGCGCCATCAGCATCCATCACTGGATCGGACGTTGGATAACCCCAAGCGCCACGTTCATACCCCTGCGCTTCCCACTGACCAAACATGTCCATCCCGACCGGATGCGCACCATGCTGCGGATGCCAATAGATCCAACCATGCTCAAACCGAGACATCCGCCCCACACCATCAGGCAGGCCCACTTCTTCCGCAACCGGATATCCAAGCCACGAGTTCTCCGCCCCCATCGAAACATACTTCTCGTTAATCTTCCCGTACACGGCAGCGCCTCGCCCCAACTTCCAATACGCGCCCCCACCGGCAAACAACTGCTTCTGACCAACACGATCAACACCAGCAAAACTATCCGTCACTGGGTAACCAAGAACCCCACGCTCATATCCGGTACGGCCCCAAATCTCCATCATCAACGGCTGCACCGACCACGCCCCATGATTGGGATGCCAATAGATCAAACCATTGTGAAACTGCGAACGAGCACCCACACCATCCGGATTCCCAAGCTCACCGCTCGTCGGCCACAACAACCAACTCGTCGGACCACCCATCGATAGATACTTCGCCAAGATCGCACCACAAACCTGATGATTAAGCGGGAGGAAAGTCTGACAGTTTCGCACCGCCAAAGCTTGCATCTCACCGTCTGAAATGCTCTGCACTTCATTGTCACCCACAAGCCCCAATGCAGACATCGTTAGATCCTCAGAAACCTCAGTGGCCTGAGCCTCAACCTGAGCTTGTTCAAGGGACACTGCACTGTCAGTGTCAACTCCATCCGCGACAGACTCATCAGCCAGGACTTCCGCGTACCACTTATTGGTTTCCTCAACCTCAGAATCAGGCTGTGCTACGGCAGTGCCGGTGAAAATGAGGAAACTAGCCGCAACAGAAGCCACTACTTTTTCCCTAACATGAGATTCCATTCAGTTAACAAATAGTGTGCCCCACCAGTGTAGATTCCCCCTAACGACATTGTCTCCGTTTTTAACAACAAATTGCGGCTCTGAGGTTTGCCGAGTAGCCAGGCTGTCATACGTATGAGGAGAGTTGGGCATCAGACCATCGGAGGCAGCTTGGCTCAGCGAGATCCAGACCGAAATGAGCATTACGGTGGAATTCCTCCAAACGACTGGCGGGCACAATCGTCACCATTCTTTCCATGGAGTCATTGGCAACGGAGGTGGATCAGCTCGTTTACCGTGTCAGCAGGGAAGACGGCCATCAGGTCTCTCAGCAGAGGACGTGTGGGAATGCTCGCGATAACTGCGAAGAGTCAGGCCGGCGGAGGGCCAAGTCAGCACCTTCTATTCCCTAAACAGGCTTCCTGCGAAAGACGTTAGTTCTCCAGCATGGCTACGCGACGCATCAGGGGCTGGTCCTCTTGTGTCTAACGCCACAGCCAGCCTGTGTAGTCCAGATATTATGCGGTAAGGAATTTTCAAAAGGTAGGGTAGTCATCGTGCCATTGCTCATTGCCATCCCATACTTCATCATCGAGGCGCTCGCCTTCTGGGGCGTTTCCAAACTTATCGGCGTCGGTTGGGCGCTGGTGGCGTTGTTCGTCTGCTTCTTCGGCGGGCTGGTCCTCGCCGCCTTCGAGATGCAACGCATCGGCCGGAGTGCACTCCGGAACCAAGGCCAGGTCAGTGCGGGAAGGATCGCGGGAGATTACGGTCTCATCGCCGCCGGAGCCATTGGCGTGGCCCTGCCGGGATTCGTCACCTTCGTGCTCGGCCTGTTGCTGATCCTGCCTCCGACCCGGGCCTTGTTCCGGGGCATGCTCGCCAAGAAGCTGCGCGTCAAGGTGGAGAACTTGGGCATGCGCGGCTTCGAGGCCACCAATCGCTACCGTCAGGAGGCGAGTTACGGTAGCTTCAAGGACCCTAACAAGTCGGTTATCGACGAAGACGAGATCCAGCAGTGGTCCGACAATCTCGACCCCGAGGACTTTAAGTGAAGCTCCTGATTCGTCTTGCCCTCGCCGCCGGCGGGGGCTACTTGGGTTATGCCTCCTTCGAGCCTCTCGGCTGGTGGTGGGCAGGAATCCTCGGCCTCGCCCTGTTGTGTGTATCTCTCGCCCCGTGGGGGGATCACGAACCCCGCAAGCGCACCGGCGCCCTCCTTGGGCTTGTCTATGGGCTAGCGCTCTACCTGCCGTTACTGCCCTGGGTGGGCGAGTTCGTGGGCACGTTGCCGTGGGTGGCGCTCGCGGTCACGGAGTCGCTTTATTTCATCGTCTTTGGCGCCCTAGCCATCCCGATCGCTCGCTGGCGTCGCTGGGGCGGGCCGGGTCTCGCTCTCTGGTTCGTCGCCGCCGAATACGTTCGCAGCAACTGGCCCTTCGGGGGCTTCGCCTGGGGTCGCCTGGCATGGGGACAGATCGAGGGGCCGCTGGCGCACTGGGCGTCGATAGGCGGTCCCGCGTTGGTCACCTTCGTGGCCGTCCTCGCCGCCGCCTTGCTGGCTAGTCGACGACCAATCCAAGGAGTACTTGCCCTCGGCATCATCCTGTCGGGCCTGCTCATCCCTGCTGGCGGACACGATGTTGGCGACGTGAAGGTCGCCGCGATCCAGGGCAACGTGCCACGAATGGGGTTGGACTTTAATACGCAGCGGCGCGCGGTGCTCGCTAATCACGCACGAGAGACGGGCGAGGTCAAGGAACCTGTTGACTTGGTGATCTGGCCGGAGAACTCCTCGGACGTCAATCCTTTCGCCGACCCGCAGGCGCGGGCGCTCATCGAAGGCGCCGTGGTCAAGGTGGGAGCCCCCACGCTCGTGGGCACCATCACTGTCGACCAGGTCGGGCCTCGCAACACGATGGTCGTGTTCAATCCGGACGGATCGACAGGGGAGTACCACCACAAGAAGTTCCTGCAGCCGTTCGGCGAATACATGCCGTACCGGGACTTTTTCCGGAAGTTCTCCGAGTTTGTGGACCAAGCGGGCAACTTCCAGCCGGGCACCGGCAATGGCGTGGTGACCATGGGGGATGTCAAGGTGGGCATCGCCACCTGTTACGAGGTTGCCTTCGATGCGGCGGCGCGGACGGCCGTCGATAATGGCGCGCAGATCCTAACCACGCCGACTAACAACGCGACTTTTGGTTTTACGGACATGACCTACCAGCAGATGGCGATGAGTCGACTGCGCGCCATCGAGACCGATCGCGCCGTGGTCATCGCGGCGACATCTGGCTCCTCCGCGCTGATCCGGCCGGACGGTTCGATCATCTCCCAGACGAAGATCTTCCAGCCCGCAGTCTTGCAGGACACGCTGCCACTGCGAGATACGAAGACACTAGCGGTGCGTTACGGGACCTATCTGGAGCTGGCACTAGCCTCCTTCGGGGCAGTGTGCGCCCTCCTTGCTTTCCTGCGCAGCCGGAGAGCCGGGTAGACTGTTAACCGCGTTGAGAATCAATTACCAACTTGGGAGAAAACCACTGATGAGTAAGCCAAGCGACCTAACACTGGTCATCATTCCTACCTTTAATGAGCTGGAGAATCTGCCGCTCATCACTGGGCGTGTGCGCAAGGCAACGCCCGAGGTAGACATCCTCATTGTGGACGATAACTCCCCGGACGGCACCGGCGAGGCCGCAGACAAGCTCGCCGCCGAGGACAACCACATCAAGGTGTTGCACCGCACCGAGAAGACCGGCCTACTCGGCGCCTACCTCGCCGGCTTCAAGTGGGGCCTCGAGCAGGGCTACCAGGTCCTGTGCGAAATGGATGCGGACGGCTCCCATGCTCCAGAGCAGCTCCACCTGCTCCTGGAGAAGATCGACGCAGGCGCAGACCTTGTCATCGGCTCCCGCTATATCCCAGGCGGCAAAGTGGTTAACTGGCCGAAGAAGCGTTGGCTGCTGTCCAAGGGCGGCAACACCTACATCGGCCTAGCGCTAGGCACCGGGCTGTCCGATATGACCGCCGGATACCGCGCTTTCCGACGCGAATTGCTCGAATCCCTCGACTTCGATGAACTCTCCGCAGCCGGTTACATCTTCCAGGTAGACGTGGCTCGCCGCGCGGTCACGGACGGCTGGGATGTCGTAGAGGTCCCCATTACGTTCACCGAGCGCGAGATCGGCGAATCCAAGCTCGATGGTTCCTTTGTCAAGGATTCCTTGCTAGAGGTAACCAAGTGGGGCATCGCGCACCGTGGCGAGCAGATCAAGGACCTCGCCGAAGCAATGGTCGGATTGGCGAAGTACGAGCTAGAAAACAAGCGCAAGAAGCGTCTGTACTAGCTTGCGGTGTGATTTCGATCATTTCGATCCGGAATTGCCGCGAAATATGAGAAGCTAAGGAAGTCAACTTCCCTGATAGGGGAGGCTAGGGAGTGTAACCCTCGAAAAGTGAGGGGCAAGACCTGAGACGCTCATCGGCTTATGCCCGAGACCATGCGGTCTCGGGTCTTTTCTTTTCCCACAGCCTTTTCGGCAGGGTCCATCGGAAAGGAAAGATTGCCATGGTCACAAAGCAGGATTTTGCTCCACTGGCGCAGAGTGTGCTGGACGCGATCGGCGGTCCAGACAACGTTCGCACGTTCACGCACTGTGCCACCCGATTGCGGTTTAAGGTGGCCGACCCACGCCGCGTCGATGAATCCGCTGTATCAGATATCTCCGGGGTGCTCTCCCTTGTCAAAGCCGGTGGGCAGCACCAAGTGGTGATCGGTAACGACGTTCCCTTGGCTTACCAGGCGCTAGCGACATTACCCGGGATGGCGGCCAAGGCTACCAAGGACAGCTCAGCAACCCCGGCCGCGGATTCCGGCCCGAAGTCCAAGAACCCACTGAACGCCTTCATGGATTTGATCTCTGCGCTGTTCACACCTTTGGTGTGGTGCCTGGCAGGGCTCGGCCTGGGAAAGGCCTTCCTCGGGCTAGCCACCAACTTCGGCTGGTTAGCAGCTGACTCCGACACCTACCTGGTGTTCAACGCATGTTTTGATGCCTTCTTCTACTTCCTGCCGATCTTCATCGCCGATACGGCCGCACGGAAATTCAAGGTCAACACCTATATTGCGATGGCTACAGTCGCGCCGCTGGTCTACCCGGCGATCGTTGCCTTTTCGGAACGCAGCGACGTCCAGCTGTTCGGAATCCCAGTGTCCGCGGCTTCCTACACGTCCTCCGTTATCGCCCCGATTTTTGCGGTGTGGCTCGCAGGGTTCCTCCAACGTGGGCTGGAACGACTGCTCCCGGGAGCACTGCGTAACTTCCTCACCCCGCTCATCGTCGTGGCGGTCATGGTTCCCGTGGTGTTGCTGACCATTGGCCCTGCCACCGTGTGGGCATCTCAAACGATTGCAGACGGTATCAACTACCTCTTCGTCCACGCGCCTTGGCTCGGCGGCGCAGTGATGGGTGCGTTCTGGCAAGTCTTGGTGATCTTCGGACTGCACTGGGCCTTCGTCCCAGTCTTCTTGAATGAGCTGGCCATCGACGGGCATAGCTTCATGCTGGGGGCGCTTATGGCACCGGTCCTCGCACAAGCAGCCGCCGCACTAGCCGTGTTCCTGCGTACCAAGAACCAAAACCGCAAGAAGGTGGCCGGTGCCGGCGTCATCTCCGGCTTCCTCGCTGGTGTTACGGAACCTATCGTCTACGGTGTCAACCTGCCACTGAAGCTCCCGTTCTACGCTGGCTGCCTCGGCGGTGCCGTGGGTGGCGCGATTATCGCAATGGGCGGTAATGCAATGAACTCCTTCGTCTTCCCCTCGCTCATGGCGCTACCGGCTGCGATGCATTATGGCTCGTTTAACGCGCAGCTCCTTGGCTCCGGAGTCGCAATCCTGATCGCATTCATCGGATCGTGGGTATTGACTCCGTCCGCGGAGCGGCAGCATGAGATGGCAGCGACGGCTGTCGAAACGCACGTAGCGCCGACTACTAACACCATTTCCGCGCCTATCGACGGCAGGCTGATTCCACTCGATCAAGTCCCTGACAAGGTGTTCGCCTCGGGCGCGATGGGGGAGGGCGCGGCAATCGAACCGACAGGTGGCGGCGTGATTAACGTGATTGCACCGATCACTGGCACGGTGCTCGCCGCACCAAAGTCCGGGCATGCTTATGGAATCAAGGGGAATAATGGGGTGGAAGTGCTGGTCCACCTCGGGATCGACACAGTGCAATTGCGCGGAGAGGGGTTTAACATCGGCGTCGATAAGGGCGCGGTAGTCACCGCCGGGCAGGTCATCGGCACTGCAGACCTCGACGTAATCCGCCAGGCCGGATACCAAGCGACGACCATGCTGATCGTCACCAATTCCAAGAAGCTCACAAAGGTTTCGCCGCGTACCTCCGGTACTGCGTCCGCCGGTGAGCAACTCATCGACATCGAACTATAGGAGCAGACATGTTTCCAGATAACTTCCTGTGGGGCGGCGCGACAGCCGCAAACCAAATCGAAGGCGCCTATGACGAAGGGGGCAAGGGGCTATCGATCCAAGATGTGATGCCGGACGGCCTGGCCACTTTGTCTTCTCCCGAACCAACTCCCGAGAACCTCAAGCTCGTGGCCATCGATTTCTATCATCGCTACGCCGAAGACATCAAACTCTTTGCGGAAATGGGCTTTAAGACCTTCCGATTCTCCATCGCCTGGTCCCGAATTTTCCCCCGCGGTGACGAGGCCGAGCCGAATGAGGAAGGGCTGGCATTTTATGACCGAGTCCTCGACGAGCTGGAAAAGTATGGCATCGAGCCGTTGGTGACGCTCTCACACTATGAGACCCCCTTGGCGCTGGCCCGCGAATACGGCGGCTGGCGCGACCGCAGGCTCATCGACTTCTTCGCTCGCTACGCCCGCACCGTATTTGAGCGCTACCGGGGCCGCGTGAAGTACTGGCTCACCTTCAACGAGATCAATGCCATCCTGCACAATCCATTCATGGCCGGCGGCATCGAAGTCGCTCGCAAGGAAGTTACCTCCCAGGAGCTCTACCAGGCCATTCACCATGAGCTAGTGGCCAGTGCATTAGTCACCAAAATCGCGCACGAGATTGATCCGGAGAACCAGATCGGGTGCATGGTCATCGCGATCCCGCGCTATCCGCTGACCTCCAAACCCACCGACCAGCGGGCAGCGCAGTGGCAGTCCCAAGTGGACATGGCGTTCGGCGACATCCACGTTTACGGCGAATACCCCGCCGCGTTGCAACGCGTCTTCCGGGAAGAAGGCGTAGCCATCGAATGGGGGCCGAATGATGCCGCGCTGCTGAAAGAAAACACCGTCGACTTCGTATCCTTCTCCTATTACATGTCCGTAGGGGAGACCGCCGACCCGAGTTCTGCTACCACCGGTGGCGGAAATGTCATGGGTGGCTATGTCAACCCTGAGGTTCCAGTATCCGAGTGGGGCTGGGCTATCGACCCTGTGGGTTTGCGCATCATCGCGAATACGATGTGGGACCGCTGGCACAAGCCACTGTTCGTCGTCGAAAATGGTCTGGGAGCGCGCGATGAGCTTATCGACGGCGGCCCCGACGGCAAAACAGTCGCCGATGACTACCGCATCTCCTACCTGAATGACCATCTCTACCAGCTGGGGTTGGCAATTGGCGATGGGATTCCCGTGATGGGCTACACCACCTGGGGTTGCATCGACCTAGTTTCGGCATCAACCGCCCAAATGTCCAAACGCTACGGTTTCATCTATGTGGATCGTAATGATGACGGCACCGGGACGCTGGCACGCTACCGCAAGCAGTCCTTTGATTGGTACAAGCAGGTGATCGAGTCAAACGGTGCTTCGCTGAAGAAGCCTTCGGTAGGTTAGAAGCTGTGAAGGTGATCAGGGCATTGAACAACAACGTCGTGCTGTCTCAAAAGCCAGATGGCACGGAGGTTGTGCTCACCGGATGGGGAATAGGCTTCCAGAAGCGACCTGGTGATTCCATCGACGCAGCGGAAGCGACCCGGATCTTCGTCCCGGAGAGAGCGCTAGACACTCATCGCATGGCCGGGCTGCTCGCGGCGATCCCACTTGGCTACTTGGATATGGCAACTCGCGCGTTGGAAGCTGTTCGGAACCAGCTACCGGTGGCAGTATCGTCGGCCACCATAGTTTCCCTGGCAGATCACCTCCACATGGCAATGCAAAGGCTGCGTTTGGATCCAAGTCCACGCGCAAATCCTCTGGCTGCAGAAGTGGTCCATCTCTATCCCACCGAATTTGCTATCGCAGGTCAGATACTTGCGCAGATCAACCAGGAGATCGAGCCGCCACTGCCGGATTCTGAGAAGGTCGCCATCGCCTTACACCTGGTCAATGCGGGATTCCGCACGGCGGATTTAACTTCCACTTTCGCCATGACTGATGTGTTTCCTCAGCTCTTAGGTATCATCTCGGAGGCTTTCGACCTGGAAATTGACCCAACGGGCGTCAACGCCGCGCGCTTTATCACCCATATGCGTTACTTTTTCATCCGGGCCGCACACGGCCAACAACTGCAGGATGGGGCTGAGGCGCTGTGGGAGTCGTTAGCGGCCACTCAGCCTTTAGTGGTCGATTGTGCACAGAAGCTTGCTACGATCCTGCAGCTGCGCCTTGGCACGGAGCTCACAAAAGACGAAATCGCCTACCTAGCGCTGCACATTGCGCGATTGGTAGGCGATAGGTCGCCGGGGGATTAACCCTGGGCCTGCTGTGCGGCCTCTTCTTGTTGTTGCTTGAGTAGGCGGGCGGCGTTACGACGACGCTTGCGCAGCAGCTCCACGCGCTCTTCAAGCAGCGTGTCGAGTTCTTCTAGGCTACGACGCTCGCGCAGCATGTCCCAGTGGGTACGCGGCGGCTTGATTTCCTTAGAGTCTTGGCCTTCGCCCTCCATGAGGGTGCCCATTTGGCCGTTCTTGCACATCCAGGTGCTAGGAATTTCAGCATCGTCTGCGAAGGGGACCTCGTAAACCTCACCGGTATCGGTCTTGTATTTGACCAATTGGCGTGGCGCGAGGTCGTGGTCTCGATCCGTTTCATAAGAAACGGCGCCCATGCGGCTGCCACGAAGTACGCGATCTGCCATGTAAGTTCAGTCCTTTATTGTCTAGGGGACGGTACCCGATTGTTTGCACACCCACAAAAAGGTGGACACGGGAGAATATTTGGCCATTATAGCTGTTGTTGGTGCGTCTATGCACGTGGGGTTTAGGAAGAGGCCTGAAGAATAAGCTATGGTGAACTGCGTGAAACCGTATTCATCTTCGGCAGGCTCCGCTGTGGATTCTACGAAGGAAGTCACGTGTGCTTGGTGCGGAAAGCAGATCGATGCTTCTGGGCGTGGACGCCCAAAGAAGTATTGTGGCCAATCCTGCCGGCAACGAGCCTACGAGCAACGCAGTAACGTCGCAGGCACGAGTATCCCAGCCGAGGCAGTGATACTGCGTCCAGAAAAGGTTTCGCAGCTCAAGGATTCGCTCTTCGAACTGCGTTGCAGCGCGGAGGACATAGCGACGGCAGCGTCGGAAGGCGCAACCGGTGAAGAACTACGCGAGCTGTGTGAAGATTTAGTCGAGCTTACTCGCGCTATTGAGAAACTACGTTAGGTTGAAACCGAACATGCAGAAGACCTATAACAACAAACTGGTCATCGCGGCCGTTGTCGCGATCCTGACGATCGCTCTGGTCAGCGTAGTTCCCGTGGCATACAAGGCCTACATGACTCCTGGTGTGAAAACTGAGGGTATTACGGTCGAGGGGGCTAAGAATGCCTCTACGGATTTCAATGGCAATTGGACTGTGACAAAGGCAGCTCCTGGTAACCCGACCTCTGTGGGGTACACCTTTTGGGAGATCCTGCCGGGTGAGCGGCGCGCCACCTCGGGTAGCACTAAGGATGCCTCTGGAGATGTAGCTATTGAAAATGGCAAGCTCACCAAGGCCAACATTACTATTGACATGGCAACAATTGAAACGGACCGCCAGAAGCGCGACATCAACGTTCGCATGAAGCTACTGGAGACCGATTCCTATCCGACAGCCACCTTCGTCGCCGATGAGAACGCGAACGTAGATGTCAGCCACATCCCAGAAAATGCAAGCATCGGCCAAGTGACGGTTCCCGGCACGCTAACCATTCACGGCGTCTCCAAGCATATCGACGCCAAGCTGGACGTCCTGCGTACCGGAGAGAACCTTGTCGTGGGCGCAGCGATCCCGATTAATCGCTTGGACTACGGCGTAGAAACTCCAGATTTTGTGGCAGCGAAAATCGATGCCGAGGGCCATCTCAACATCCGCCTGGCACTGGAGAAGTAACTAATGCAGCAACGCATGATTCCGTGGCTTTGGCTACGACTCGTAGGAATCCTTGGGTTCTTTGTGTTCGTACTGACACGGGACATGCCGCTAGTAGCGTTCATTGCGCTGGCATTGTTCGTCTTAACAAGTTTTCAACTCAAATCTGCCTATCGAGCTAAGAGCGAGAACCCAGGGCAATAACGTCACTGTGACATTAAAGGCCACATAAGCGGCAAATGTAGCAATTGTCCGATAATGTACATTATGTCAAATAGGAGTTGTGGGTACAGCGTCCCCTAATCCGCTCGCCATGCCGCCCCGCATGCGTGCTCGCTCTTTTCCCACCGACCCGAGAACCTTCACGGGACACTGAAACCAAGTGCTGCATCAACTAAGGACGCAGTCACACCAAAAGCCGTCGAGCAAATGTTGGCCGCAACACTAGACGGCGATTATCTCCTTGGTTACACTCGGGCCTAAGTTTCCGAATCTGATTTATAGATTCAGTTACTTAATACTGCAACCTCACAACCTGAAGGAGATTTCAATGTTCACTGATCTAATGCTAGCGATTAATCACTTTCTCACCAACCTTACTGGCCTGTCGATGATGCCGATCGCGTTGAGCGCCATACCGTTTTTGCGGGCGGGTTATTAAGGCGCACAAAGAACGTGGCCGGAACCCAAGAGATACGCCCTAAGCTTCCAGAGAGAACCACCGCCTACCCTGCACAGTGCACTTGGCAACCATAGACTGAGCAACTATGACTGCTCGCTCTAAGATGCCCACCCACGCTGCACTTGAAGTGCTCACTGTATTCACCAGGCTCGGGCTCACATCTTTTGGTGGCCCGACTGCTCACTTGGGCTATTTCAAGACGGCATTCGTGGACGAACGTCGCTGGCTCAGCGAGGCTTCCTATGCCAACACTGTGGCCTTGTGCCAATTCTTACCGGGCCCAGCATCTTCACAAGTTGGAATGGTCATCGGATTTCGGCGAGCTGGGTATCTCGGCATGCTCATGGCATGGCTGGCTTTCACCCTGCCCTCTGCAGCTATTCTGACCGCATTCGCACTGTTACTCAAAGACAGCGACCTTGTTGATCCCAACAGTGGCTGGCTCAAAGGCCTCCTCGCTGCTGCCGTCGCAGTGGTCTTTCACGCAGTGGCGGGTATGGCTAGAAACTTGGCGCATTCCAAAGCCACCGCAACGATTGCCGTGGCGGCCGGGCTCGCGATACTCACGGCCCCGAGTCCGTGGACCCATATCGCAGTCATTGCTCTCGCCGCGCTGTTCGGAATACGTTTTTGCTCCGCCAGCGAGCCAAGTAGTACCGACGGTATCCATTCCGTGCCACGATCGGTCGCGCTTTCTTCTCTCACTGTGCTCGTCCTAGCTCTAGTGTCACTCCCCTTCCTCGCTAGGTTCACCGGCAGTCATCTAATTTCACTCATCAACGCATACTTCGGCTCCGGTGCGCTTGTCTTTGGCGGTGGCCACGTGGTGATGCCGCTATTGGAGCAACACACGGTAGCTACAGGCTGGGTCAGTGAAACAGAATTTCTGGCTGGCTATTCCGCAGCTCAGGCCGTCCCTGGTCCCCTTTTCACGTTCGCGTCTTTCCTAGGAGCGGCCGACATAGGTATTCCGGGAGCATTGCTGGCCACGATATCGATCTTCGCCCCGTCAGCACTGCTGGTGCTCTTCGGCCTGCATTATTGGGATCGACTCTCCCACTCGCTTGTCACCCGCAAAGCCTTCGCGGGCGCTAATGCTGCCGTCGTCGGCCTGCTCGCAGCCGCGCTCTACAACCCAGTGTTCACCCACGGTATTACCGGGATCCCTAGCCTGAGCATCACAGCACTGTGTTGGTTAGGAATGGCAAAGTGGCAGGTGCCTGCCTGGGCCATCGCTCTTGGCGCAGCGCTCGCAGGCTGGGTGCTGTTCTAGCTCGCTTAACGACGCCCCGAACGATTCCTACTGGTCAACGTCAGTTGCACCGCGTCTAGACATCCCAGCTGGAAGAGCGCTTCCAACAAGGCATAGTGGTAAATCCACATCCGGCGGAAAACCGGGTCATAGCCCGCGGCCGCGGCTTCTCGTAGGTTGCCCTCAAAGGTTTCTCGCTGCAATCTTAGGGTCGCTAGATAGTGGGCACCGAAGTGCTTTTCAGCGATGATCCGCAAGCCGGTTTCTTTATCGACGAGTTGGTGGATTTCTCTGGTCGTCGAGAAGCGAAGAGCCGGCCACACATAGCCGCGCAGGACCGACAGCGCCTCACGACTATTCGGCCCAAAGGTTTCCGTCGCCACTACTGTCTGCATGCCGATGAAGCCGCCGATGGTGAGCATCCGATCAAGGGAACGCAGGAACCCAACGCGACCGGTCTTGCCCATGTGCTCGAACTTCTCCAAGGACAGGATGCAGTCATAGCGACCACGCCAGTCCTCACGGGTCGGAATGGGATGCTCCAGCAAGTAAGGGTGGACGTGATCCGAGGCCCCGTTGAGGATAATAAATTCATCAAGGGCGAGGCGGTGTTCCTCATCTGAAGTGAGCACATCAACCGTGGCGCCACGTGCCGAGGCCTGCAGTGCCAAAGCACCGCCGGAACTTGGAAACTCCAGAACATCCGAGCCACTGCCAACGTGACTGGCATCCAGCACACTGTCTGCGGCGCGCAGCTGCGCATCACCCAGATCTGCCCGTTCCACATCTATCGGGGCCGCTAGCGAGGTGACATCCACGAAATGGGTCGCCGGTTCACTACCCCGCCCTGCACCCGAGACGAAGCTCTTCATCGCGGTGCGCACTGTCGTCGGCACACCAGAGGCAAACAACCCTCCGAACGTGCTCACCCCATCTGTGGAACACAGCTGAACTAGGTCCGAGGGCAGCTCAGCGCCGTCACCGCGGTCTTTTCCAGAAAGCCCACGGAAGGAACGCGGGGTACGCAGGGAAAAACCGCTGGCCAGGAGCTTTGCCAACACAGCAGGCAAGTCTTCTGCGGTCCACTCCCCGGCCATGTAGGACTCGGCTAGGCCCAGCCACCCAGACTCCGCTAGCCGAACAAACAGCTCCTCATGGAGGACAACCACGTCGGGGTGTGGCCCCTCAAGTGTTATTGCAGCCTTGGCACAGGCAGTGGCGAACAGTCGTTCTGCGCGACGCGTGCGCATGTTGAGGAGCATCCCAGGCTCTGGGACGTTGACGATCGCCGGCCAAGTCTCTGGATCAGCAGTCGAGAGATGATCGGGAATATAGGTTGCCACCGAGTTTGGCCTCCAATCATCGCTAACACGCGGGAACAGTGACAGCTTAGTTTGCCCGCTGGTGACACTAGAGAAGCGACACGGAAACGGCAGCTTTCCATAACGAAATTTTCGCCGTCTGACCTTGAATGTGACCACTATCCCAGCAGGGTCTACTATTAGTATGCAACCCGTTTTCTTCAGCATTCAGGAGCACCATTTTCATGACCGAGCAGCCTTTTCGCCCATCCGGTGGTCGCCACCACGTCGTCGTCATCGGATCCGGCTTCGGCGGATTGTTCGCGACCAAGCGCCTTAAGAAGGCCGATGTTGATGTCACCCTCATCGACCGCACCAATCACCACCTCTTCCAGCCACTGCTCTACCAAGTAGCAACTGGCCTGCTCGCCTCTGGCGAAATTGCTCCCGCGACTCGCCAGATCCTTGCCGAGCAGGACAATGCCTCCGTGGTCAAGGCGCGCGTGACTGACATCGATATCAAAGCACAGACCGTCACCACCCAGCTGGGCAACAACACCAAGATCTTTAGCTACGATTCCTTGATCGTTGCTGCTGGCGCCGGTCAGTCTTACTTCGGAAACGATCACTTCGCTGAGTTCGCACCGGGTATGAAGTCTATTGATGACGCCCTAGAGATCCGTGCCCGACTGATGGAGGCCTTCGAGCGCGCCGACATGACGGAGGACATGGAAAAGCGTGAGCGCTACATGACCTTCACCATCGTCGGTGCCGGCCCAACCGGTGTCGAGCTCGCTGGCCAGATTGCTGAAATGGCCAACCGCACTCTGAAGGATCAGTACAGCAACATCGATCCTTCCCAGGCCAAGATCATCCTGCTCGACGGCGCCCCACAGGTCCTGCCCCCATTCGGCAAGCGCTTGGGCCGCAATGCGCAGCGCCGCCTGGAAAAGCTCGGCGTCACCGTCGTGCTCAACTCCATGGTCACCGATGTCAACGAGCAGGCCATCACTGTTAAGAACATGAAGGACGAGTCCGTTCAGGTCATCCCATCCTTCTGCAAGATCTGGTCCGCAGGCGTCGCAGCTAGCCCACTGTCCAAGATGGTGGCCGAGCAGGCCGGTACGGAAACCGACCGCGCAGGTCGCGCGATTGTCAACGACGACCTCACTGTCGGCGACTACAAGAACGTCTTCCTGGTTGGTGACATGGCCAACTACGAGAACCTTCCGGGCGTTGCACAGGTAGCAATGCAGGGCGGCGAATACGCAGCCGAGCAGATCATCCTCGAGCTGGAGGGCCGCTCCAACACCGAACGCCCTAAGTTCGAGTACTTTGACAAGGGCTCCATGGCGACCGTCGCCCGCTACTCTGCAGTGGTGAAGATGGGCAAGATCGAGGCTACCGGCCTCATCGGCTGGCTCATGTGGCTCGCAGTGCACATCATGTTCCTGGTGGGCTACCGCAACCGTTGGACCGCCGCGTGGGCGTGGGGACTCAACGTTCTCTCCCCTAAGCGTTGGCAGATGACCGTTACTGACCAGCAGCGTAAGGCTCGCGGCTTCCTCGAGTAATAGCGCCCGCTTCCCTCATTCCCCCGTGGCCTCTGCGACAATCAACCGCTGCCACGGGGGTTAGTTATAGCTGCAAGGAGACGCAAACATGAACCGTGCTATCCCAAGAGTTTTAAGTATCGCCGGCACCGACCCAACCGGTGGCGCCGGTGTGCAAGCAGATTTGAAGGCAATCCTGGCCGCAGGTGGTTACGGCATGAGTGTGGTCACCGCACTGGTTGCGCAGAACACCCAAGGAGTGCGCAGCGTCCATATCCCGCCCGTGGACTTCCTCCTAGAACAATTACGTGCGGTCTCGGATGATGTGCACATCGACGTCATTAAGGTCGGGATGCTGGGAAACGCGGAGATCATTCGTACCGTCTCCGAGTGGTACGCGGACATCACTGCCCCACTGGTTCTCGACCCAGTGATGGTGGCAAGCTCCGGAGACCGCTTGCTGGATAGTTCGGCCGAAGCGGCCCTGCGCGAGCTGTGTGGCCAAGCCGACCTAATCACGCCCAATATTCCCGAACTAGAGGTGCTTAGCGCTGAGCACCTCGACACCGCCGAGGCAGCCCTCCAGGCAGCACAGAACTTCGCCGCTGCGACGGGAACGCACGTGGTGGTCAAGGGCGGTCATCTCTCCGGCAGTGAGGCCGGCAATTGGCTTGTCGACGCCACCGGCATCGTCACCCAGGTCTCCACCCCACGCATCCCGACCAAGAACACTCATGGCACCGGATGTTCCCTCAGCGCTGCTGTGGCCACCCGCTTCGGGCAGACGGGCGACTGGGCGGAGGCGTTGACGTGGGCTACGCATTGGCTCAGCGAGGCCATTGCGCACGCGGACGCACTCGAGGTGGGCCAGGGCAACGGCCCCGTGGACCACGGTGTGCGTCTGCGCGGGGCGAGCAGTTAGCGATTCAGTATCGCGACGATAAAGTCGGACTGGGGAGTGAAAGGCTGAATGTCCCACGTGCCGAGGAGCAGGTTTTCTTTCAGTCCCGCTGCGGCGCAGTCCGTGAGGAATTGGCGGTAGTGGTAGCCACGATTGGTGCCAAAGCCAATCACCAAGCGGCCTTCGGCGGACAGTTGCTTGCCTAAGGCGGCTAGAGCGGCCTGCCGCTCCGACACCGCGAGGAATGTCATCACGTTGCCGGCCGATACGATCACATCGAATGGCCCCTCCGGCACTTCGCCCTGGGCCAGGTCACCGACATGCCATTGGCAGTCCGGGAAATCGGCGCGGGCGTAGCCGATCAGAGTTTCGTCGATGTCCACACCGACCACGTCGTGTCCGCGACGCGCTAGTTCACCACCGACGCGTCCCGTCCCACAGCCGGCATCGAGGATGCGGGCGTTTCGGGGCGCGAGGGCGTCGATAAAGCGCGCCTCCCCATTGATGTCCCTGCCCTCTGCGGCAAAGTTCTTCCAACGTCGCGCATAGTTCTCGGAATGATCCGGATTGGCAGCGACGATTTGCTTCCAGGTACTCATATCAGCGAGCTTAGCCCCCGAGCACCATCGTCCGAAGCATGGTCTGCGCTAACAGCCGATCGCGGTGAAAACACTTGATCTCAAAAGTCTGGGTGCTGTGCCCCAGATGCACCGGAACCGCCTCCGCTTCGATGACACCTGAGCCACAGGAGGCAATGAAATTGGTGCTGTTATTGATCCCCACCACCGGGCGACCACCAGCAGCACACAGGCCCGCAATCGAACCAAGGGTTTCCCCAATGCTGCAGTACACGCCACCGTTCACTAGCCCTGCTACCTGCAGTAGATCCTGAGTCACGGGGATTTCAGCCTGCACCCGCTCGGTGCTGACGTGAACGAATCTGATTCCGATGAGCTGCGCGAAGCCCCGATTGGCCTCGCTGAGAGCTGCGAGTTCCTCCTGGCTCAATGGTCGTTCTTTGGCCTGCGCAAACAACTGGGAAATCTCCATGACTGGGATTCTAGACGGTTGCTGAACTAGCTCGCTGAGTGGAGCAGGTACGATGGGCATCATGACTGAGAACACCGGAAACACTGCCCGCGCTCACATCGGGGTTGTTGGTTTGGCCGTCATGGGCTCGAACCTGGCTCGCAACTTCGCATCACGTGGCCACACTGTCGCCGTCTTTAACCGCTCTTACGAGAAGACCGCAGTGCTCATGCACGAGTTTGGAGCCGACGGCGACTTTATCCCGGCAAAGACGATCGAAGAGTTCGTCGCTTCCCTGGAACGCCCCCGTCGCGCCATCATCATGGTGCAGGCCGGTGCCGCAACCGACGCAGTGATCAACCAGCTTGCCGACGCCATGGAGCCCGGCGACATCATCATCGACGGCGGAAACGCGCTGTACACCGACACGATTCGTCGTGAAAAGGAAATCTCCGCTCGTGGCCTGCACTTCGTGGGCGCTGGGATTTCCGGCGGCGAAGAAGGCGCACTGAACGGTCCCGCGATCATGCCAGGCGGCCCTAAAGAATCTTATGAGTCCCTTGGCCCGCTGCTGGAGTCCATTGCTGCAGTCGTCGATGGTGTTCCGTGCTGCACCCACATCGGAGCCGACGGCGCTGGACACTTTGTGAAGATGGTCCACAACGGCATCGAATACGCCGACATGCAGGTCATCGGCGAGGCCTACCACCTGCTGCGCTATGCCGCGAACATGGAGCCTGCCGAGATCGCAGCGGTGTTCAAGGAATGGAACACCGGCGATCTGGACTCCTACCTGGTAGAAATCACCGCTGAGGTGCTGTCCCAGGTGGATGCAGAAACGGGCAAGCCGCTTATCGACGTCATTGTCGATGCCGCTGGCCAAAAGGGCACCGGCCGTTGGACAGTGAAAGCCGCATTGGATCTCGGCATCGCTACCACTGGCATCGGTGAAGCCGTGTTCGCCCGCGCGCTCTCCGGTGCACGCTCGCAGCGCGCCGCGACGATGGGCAACCTGCCAACCGGCGAATTGAGCTCTTTGGAAGCGCTCGGAACTGATCGCGAGCAGTTCATCGAAGATGTCCGCCGTGCGCTCTACGCCTCCAAGCTGGTGGCTTATGCCCAAGGCTTCGATGAGATCAAGGCCGGTGCTCTGGAGAACGGCTGGGATGTGGATCCTCGTGACCTGGCTACCATCTGGCGTGGCGGCTGCATCATCCGCGCTAAGTTCCTCAACCGCATCAAGGAGGCATACGACACCAACCCGGATGTCGAGTCCCTGTTGCTCGACCCATATTTCAATGGCGAAATGGCAAACTTGATGGATTCTTGGCGTCGCGTGGTAGTTGCCTCGACCCAACTCGGCCTGCCTATCCCGGTCTTCGCCTCTTCCCTGTCATACTATGACTCCCTGCGTGCAGAGCGATTGCCAGCAGCCCTCATCCAGGGCCAGCGCGATTTCTTCGGCGCACACACCTACGAGCGCACCGACAAGTCGGGCCACTTCCACACCCTGTGGAGCGGCGATCGCTCTGAAATTGAGGCTTAAAACCTGTTGAATACCTTTTCCGACCTTGGTCTGCCAGTTCCTATTGTTCAGGAGCTGAACAATCAAGGCATCACCGCCCCGTTCCCGATCCAGGAAGCCGCTATCCCCAACGCTTTGGCGGGGCGGGACATCCTGGGCCGTGGCCCTACGGGTTCCGGTAAAACTTTTACCTTCGGCCTGCCGATGCTCACTCGGCTATCGCAGAGCGGTTCATCCCGGCCGAAACATCCGCGTGGCTTGATCCTCGCACCCACCCGCGAACTCGCTGCGCAGATCCAACAGCGTCTCGAACCGTTGGCTGCCACTCTAGGGCTGCGGATTATCGACGTCGTTGGTGGCGTAGCCATCAGCCGCAACATCAAGGCATTGAGCCGACCGGTAGACATTTTGGTGGCTACCCCGGGCCGCGCCCAGGACCTCATCAACCAGAAGCAGCTGTTTTTCGACGCCGTGGACATCACCGCCGTCGACGAAGCAGACCACATGGCTGACATGGGCTTCCTGCCCCAGGTTCGTAAGCTGCTAGATCTGACACCCGCGCAGGGGCAACGCTTGCTGTTCTCTGCGACGCTTGATGGTGACGTCGATAAGCTGGTAAAGCGCTACCTGCACGACCCGGTGACTCACTCGACCGCGCCTGTGGAGGCGTCGGTAGACACGATGACGCACTACCGTCTGCTGTGTGGCGACCGTGATCAGCGTGGCGAGGTCGTGCTGCAGATCGCGGCCCGCGAAGGCAAAACGATCATGTTCATGCGGACCAAGCATGGTGTGGACCGCCAGGTGAAGAAGCTGCGTCGCGTCGGCATCAACGCCGTCGGAATTCATGGTGACAAGGGCCAAAACACTCGCATCGCAGCGATCGAGGGTTTCACCTCCGGAGATGTACCCGTGTTGGTTGCCACCGACATCGCGGCCCGCGGTATCGACATTTCGGGGGTCTCGCTGGTGGTGCACATCGATCCGCCCGCCGAGCACAAGGCTTATCTGCACCGCTCGGGACGTACCGCGCGTGCGGGAACTTCCGGAGCCGTCGTCACGTTAGTCATGAGTGAGCAGCGTAAGGAAGTGGACACTTTGGTAAACAAGGCTGGAGTCTCCGCCCCGGAGGTCGATGTCCTCGCCCACCCCGGCAAGCTCGTCGATATTACGGGGGCGCGTCGCCCTAGTGGCACAGCCTTGCCTACACCAGGCCAGCAACAGCCAAGGAAGGCTGCAACCGGCCAGGGTGGTTCCGCTCCTCGACGTCGCACCAAGAAAACCCCGATCGCAACGCCACGTGGTCAAAAGGCCGCACCGCGTCGCAGTAAACGCAGATAAAGGACACCTCGCCCGCTACACATGGACATATTCATCAGCATCGTTTCACTGCTCGGATTCATCGCGCTGACCGCGGGAACCGGACTCTTTGTTGCCATCGAGTTTGCGCTCAGTGGTCTCGAGCGATCTTCGGTGGAAGAGCATGTGCGCATGAAGGACGACGGTCTAGCCCGCGCGGTCCAGCGCGACCATAACAACCTCTCCTTCGTGCTTTCGGGCGCCCAGCTGGGCATCACGATCACCACCCTGGCTACTGGTTTCCTTGCGGAGCCCATCCTGGCCCGTTACTTCACGCCCGTGCTCAAACTGGCGGGATTGGGTGAGTCCCTTGCTACGGCAGCAGCACTGGTCATCGCGATGATCGTGGCGACGCTGCTGTCCATGGTCTACGGCGAACTAGTACCTAAAAACTATGCCATCACCGAGCCCCTCCGGGCTGCCCGCTTTGCTAGCCGGCCAGTGCATGCCTTCAACATGGTGTTCAAATGGTTCATCGTCGGCATGAATTCCACTGCGAATGCGGTGCTGCGCAAATTCAACATCGAACCTGCTGATGAGTTGGCATCCGCCCGCTCCGCAGAAGAACTGCAGTCCTTGGTGCGTAACTCGGTGGAGCACGGAGAATTCGACCAGTCCAAAGCACGACTGGTGAATAACTCCCTGCAATTCGGCGAATCCAGCGCAGAAGACTTTATGACTCCGCGCTCGAAAATCGAAGCGTTGAGCGTAGACGATACCGTGGCGGATCTGCTGGAATTGGCCCGGGATACCGGACATTCCCGCTTCCCCGTCATCGACGGAGACCTCGATGACACTATCGGTGTCGTGCACGTCAAGAATGCTTTTGCAGTGCCCGTCGAGAAGCGGGCGACGGTGACGCTGCGCTCAATCGCACGCCCGGTGCCCGTCATCCCCGCCAGTCTCGATGGCGATTCCGTCCTGGAGGCTGTACGCTCGGCGGGCTCGCAGGTGGTGCTCGTAGCGGACGAATACGGCGGCACTGCCGGCTTGGTGACCATCGAGGACGTGGTCGAAGAGATCCTCGGCGAGGTCTATGACGAATACGATGACGCGGAGGCCGAACGTGACTTCGTTCGCGACGGCGCCGCCTGGACTGTTTCCGGGTTAGCCCGCATCGATGACATTCCGGAAACCATCGGCTATTACCCACCCGAGGGACCTTATGAGAGCCTCGGCGGGCTAATTATGACAGTCCTCGGCCGGATCCCCGAGGAAGGCGATCTAGTGGTGCTGCCGGATGCGGGCAATGACGCCTTCAACGAGTTTGAGTCCGGTATCCGCGGCAGGTGGACCGCGCTCGTGTTGGCGATGGACGGTCGCCGAGTCGACCGGGTCACCATCCAGCCGATCTCCAATGAACGCGCCGAGGAGCTGACACGATGAGTTTCACATCCGCCATCGCGCTGACCGTATTCTTGCTCGCGCTCAACGCCTTCTTCGTGGGCGCCGAATTCTCCCTGATCACCTCTCGCCGCGATCGCTTGGAAGCCCTCATCGCCCAGGGTAAGGGACGCGCCCGCCAGGTCCTAGCGGCCTCCGAAGACCTTTCGATGATGCTCGCCGGCGCCCAATTCGGCATCACCATCGCCTCGCTGATCCTCGGTAAAGTCGGCGAACCGGCGATCGCCCACCTCATCGAGGTTCCTTTCCACGCCGCCGGGCTACCCGACGCCCTGCTGCATCCCCTCTCCTTTGCGATTGCTCTACTCATCGTCACGATTCTGCACATTCTCTTCGGCGAGATGGTGCCTAAGAACATCGCGATCGCCGGCCCCGAGACAGTCGCTATGATGCTCGTTCCAGCACATATCCTCTTTGTGAAGTTCACCCGTCCGTTGCTGCATGCCATGAATTCCATGGCCCGACTGACACTCAAAATCTTCGGAGTGGAGCAACGCGATGAGCTCGACTCCACCGTCAACCAGCAGGAACTGGCCTCCATGATCCGGGAGTCCCGTTCGGAGGGGCTGCTGGATGCCGAGGAATCCGCCCGCCTGACTAAGGCACTGCGCTCCGATGCCCGCAGCATCAACGAGGTGCTCATCCCTATTGAGAACGCACGGATGCTGAATTTTGGCACCACGGGGCCTTCGCTGGGCGCGCTCATGGACGCTGTCAATGCCACCGGATATTCGCGCTTCCCAGTGACTGCCAAGGGCGGTAATCCCGTCGGATATGTGCATGTGAAGGACATCCTAGACCGTCTCGACGGCACCCAGGCCGAGCGCGATACCATCCTGCCACGCGCAAGTCTGCGCCCGTTGACCACGCTCGCAGCCAACACCTCACTCGATGAAGCGATGGCCACCATGCGCAAGCGCCGCGCCCACATGGCGCAGGTGCGAGACTCCGGCCAACTCATCGGCCTGATCACCCTCGAGGACCTCATCGAGGAATACGTGGGCACCGTTCGCGATGGGACGCATAAGGGTGCTTGAGTTACTTGAGCCGGCCCAGTGGCAACAGTTGCAGCAAGAACACCAGGATCGCGCGGAAGCGCTGACGCGGGAGCACCTGCGGCGTCGTAAAGCGGGCGAAACTCACCCGGTGTGGGACTTCCTGTTCAACTACTACCCGATCAAACCGGCGATTCTGGCGCGTTGGCACCCGGGTATCGGCCGCGCGCTGCTTATCGACGTCAAAAGCCCGCCCCCGCACCTAGACTGGCGCGACTACTGCCAGATCGAGACGGATGCTGGACCCGCAGTGACCGCCGATATCGCGGCCTTGCATGCGCGCCGGGGCGAATCCTTTGAGTTTATTGCGGAACTGCTCCGGCGTACGCAGGACAATCCCGCGCATTTCGATTGCTTCGGGCTGCACGAATGGGCCATGGTGTACCGAACCGAGCAACCTCGGCACTCACTCCCCTTGCGTCTGGGCCCGGAAGGAACAGCCCGGGTGGTGGAATCTCACAGCATTCGTTGCACTCATTACGATGCTTTCCGATTCTTCACCGAACCGGCCCGACCACTAAATTTCCGGGTGCTCAATCGCACTGACCAGGTCGAGTGCGAGCAGCGCGGCTGCTTGCACGCCGGGATGGACCTGTACAAGTGGGCGTACAAGCTCGGCCCGCTGGTTGCCGGGGATATCTGGCTGGATGCCTTCGAACTAGCGTGCGACATCCGCCAGCTGGATATGGAGGCCTCTGCCTACGATTGCCGTAGCCTCGGTCTGGGGATGGTGCCTATTGAAACCCCAGCTGGCAAGGCCGAATACGTGACACGCCAGCGCGCCCTCAGTGACTCTGCGGGCCCAATCAGGCAATATCTTATTAATGCATTAGACAGATTCAGCGTCGAAGCCGGGAGTTAAGTACATGGGTCGCCACAGTTCAGACAATCGCACCAGCGGAGTTGCCAAAGAGCTCATCTATGGTGTGATTGCCGTCGTTGTGGTCATCGCGCTCCTGGCAGCGTGGTTCCTCGTGCGTGGCAAGTCCGCCGATTCTCACGACAATAAAGCGCTGTGCCCCGCCGGCGACCTCAGTGTTCCCTTCGCCCTCCTCGGCGAGACGAAGGCCGCCACGAAGCTGCAGGACGAGTTCATCGCAACGCATCCGATGGTGCAGGACTATTGCATCACTGGCTTCAGCGAAGCTCCCCTGGCGGAAGCAGCACTGGTCTACAGCAATGACAGCGATGCTGGGACGAAGGCGCAGCTAGCAGCTGCACAGCAGTCTGCTGCCAGCAGCGACTGGCCCATTGTTTCACTGAGCGATATTGGAATCGCGGCGCCGCAGAGCTACCTGGATAAAAACAAACTGGAGTCCTGGGAGCAAGTACGCGATGTGGCCTTCCTGAAGGAACAACCGCTCGCCGCCGCTATCGCAGCAAAGGCCATGCAGGATGATGCCCCTCAGCTGGTGGCCTGCGACCAGGCGGTGGCGAAGAAGCAAGCAATCATCACTCCGAATGAGGATCTTCCTGCTGGTTATTCCTTCCAGGCGCCTCAGAATCCATCAGTGTTCAGCGTGCCAAACCGAGCTTTGGCTGTGAATCCTTCCTCCGCTACCAGTGAGGAGAAGGCGCGCGCGGCCGCCGAGTTTGTTCGCTATGCGGAAGAGCACTCCGCGAAGGTGGAGGGCCCAGCAGCGGATACGATTGCGGCCGCCGTCGCTGGACCTGCAACGCCTGCGGCACCAGCCACCACTACGCCAGCAGCCCAGAGCAAGGTATCTAATACGCTGGTCGTCCTGGACACCTCCGAGGGCATCAACCCGGTGTTCCCGGCAGTCTCTACCGCCCTGGCGGATAGGATTCGGAAGATTGGTGCCGCGGGCGCGCAAGTGGGCTTGTGGAACTATTCCTCGCCAATGTCCCCTGGTGTCACCCGCGGATGGCGGCCGAATGTCGGTCTGGAAGATACCAGCCGCGGTGAGAACGCCGCCACGGCGGTCACCCGCTTCGGAACTGGCGGTAAGCCGCTGACGCATGCGACGTTGGTGAGTGCGCTGCAGACCGCGCAGGATTATGCGAAGGAAAGCAACAAGCCGCAGAAGGTAGTCTTTGTCACCACTGGCACGGCAGATGCCGGTGCTGCCGGGCAATTGGATTCCGCATTGGCAGGCATCGATACCACCAAGGTGCAGCTCCAGGTGGTACACGTGGGCGATGGCGAAGTGGATAAGGAACTCAGCGACTGGGCTAGCTCACATGGTGGCGCCGCAGCCGTCGCTAGCAAGGACGCGGAGTTCGGTCCGGCGTTGGACAAGGCCTTCGGTAACTAATTCCTTAACTACAGCAAAAGCCACCGCCTTCCCCAGGGAGTTAACAAGGAAGGCGGTGGCTTTATCGTTGCTGCGGGTACTTAGCTTACGACGCGGCGACGACGACGTGCGGCAAGCTCGTCCGTGATAGAAGCGGTCTCGACGTCGACACGCTCGGAAGGGAAGGCAGAAATAGTGCCAGTAAGTTCCTTCATGATTCCCGGTACGGCGATACCAAAGACGCCCTGTCCGCCACCGAGCAGGTCAATGACCTCTTCGCTGGAACGGCACTCATACACGGTGGTGCCGTCGGAGACGAGCGTGATGTTGGCGAGGTCTTCCACGCCGAGGTCACGCAGCTTATCGACGGCCAGTCGGATGTTTTGCAGGGAGATACCAGTATCGAGCAGCCCCTTGACGATCTTCAGGACCAGGATGTCCTTGAAGGAGTACAGGCGCTGGGAACCGGAGCCGTGCGCACCGCGGATAGTGGGAACAACCAGCTTGGTGCGTGCCCAGTAATCGAGCTGGCGGTAAGTGATTCCGGCGACCTGGCAAGCGATCGGTACGCGGTAGCCGACCTCCTGGTCGGGGCCGACGTCGAACAGCGAACCCTGCACGGCGCGCTCTTCGAATTCTGCGGTGCGGTTATCCACGTAATTTCTCCCTTGTAATTATTTGCTCGTCGCAATACCACTTATCTTTAAGCAAGGTTAGACCAACGTCAAGTGTTCACCACCAGACACGCCCTAAACTTCAACCTCAAGTTTAGAGTTTAGGCCTAATGGGTCACTCTGTCACCTTTAATCACAGGCGTGTCATTAGTTTTCTTCTTTAACAAACAAAAAACCTGCCCACAGGCAGGTCACATGGTGATTCGACAAGAATTACTCATCGCCGAGTAAATCATCCTCGGATACGCCCAAACTGCGCATCAGCTCTTCAAAGTCGGCATCTGCTTGCGCGTCACCGAAGGAAGATTCCTCCCCTACTTCGGGTGCCTCCATAACCAAATCGAAATAGGAAGCAAGATCCGGGGCCGATACAAAGAGCGACGTTTGGTTCAAGACATCCTCGTCCACCAAGACCGGCGCCTGCACGATCCGAGCAATCACCAAGGCATCGCTCGCACGGGCATCGACCTCATCGCCATTAAGCAACACGATTGAAGCAATGAACACACCCTGGTGCTGACTGACAATACGGATCTCAGATACACCGCCACCCTGTTGCTGGTAGGCATCCACCAACAAGTCATAAGCATTAGGACGTCGTGGCGACATTCCGGAGTCGCGGATATCAAGCTCATCAGCTACCGCGGCGGCGATCCACATCGGAAGCACCAAACCACGATCGAGCCATTGTAGGAGCACGCAAGGAAACATCTCCGGCCCAATGGGCGTGACGCCACCGAACTCAACGGGAAGGAATGCCATAACTTTGGCCCTTAACCCAGCTGGTCGCGCAAAGAGCTCTTGACGAGCGAGGCATGCAAAGAAACGACGAGAGCCGTCAGCTGCTGGGAGAGTTCTTCCGCGCGCTCGCGAGCAGTATCACTCTTAGACTGCGCGATCGGACCAGCTACCTGAGCGATGAGGTCAGCCTGACGCTGGGCCGTATTTCGCAGGGAGCGCAGCTGCCGCACGTCAAAGCCGAATTCTTCCAGCGCAGCACAGGTGGACACCACCCGCACATCATCCGCGGTAAAGAATCCCGAACGGTCGCCACGGATCAAACCAGCAGCAGCGATAGTCGCAACCACCTCGGCGGTTACTCCCGCTTGCTCTGCAACATCATCATTGGTCAGGCGGGCAGCGCCGGGCGCCCGGAAGTTATCCGGGCTGATGATCGGGCTGGCTTCTTTGGCGCTCAACAGCGTAGTGACCGTGCCATTGTCCATCGCGTCGAGTTGCTCGCGGATCACCTTCAGCGGCAAGTAGTTGTCGCGCTGGGTCACCAAGATGTAGCGCAAGCGCTCCACGTCAGCCTCGGTGAAGCGTCGATAGCCGGAGGCGGTTCGTTGCGGGGCCACCAAGCCTTCCGATTCTAGGAACCGGATCTTAGAGACGGTGATGTCATCGAATTCTTGCTGCAAGCGGTCTAGCACCACACCGATAGACATCGTCTTCGGAGTCTTCGAGGTTTTAGATGCCCGTGCTGCCGCGGCCGACCTGGCGGGCTTCGGAGCTCGAGCTGCAGCTGCTGATGCTGGCTGAGTTACTGCGCTCACGCGTCACTTCACTTCGTGTGCTCGTAGGGACAGGGGACAATCGGCGCAAGGGACCAGCTTTTAAGCTGCGCCACGCGTGCGCCGATGAAAAGAAATCCTAGACCTTAGGGCCAGCGAGGAAAACCAAGCGGAACTTGCCAATCTGAACCTCGTCCCCAGTGGAAAGCACCTGGGAGTTCTTTGGCTCACGGTTCACATAGGTGCCGTTGAGGGATCCGACGTCCACAACCTCGAACTCGCCATCATTCATACGGAACTCTGCATGGCGACGAGAAACAGTCACATCATCCAGGAAGATATCGGACTCTGGGTGACGGCCTGCAGTGGTCGTGGCCTGATCCAAGAGGAAGCGAGAACCAGCATTCGGACCACGCTTAACCACTAACAGCGCTGCACCTGCAGGAAGATTGTCGTTACCCGCCACAGCTGGAGTGGAGCTCGCGCCGGATTCCATTTCCTTCAACAGGTCAGCACGAAAAACAGAGGTGGTCTCGACTGTTGCGTCAGGAATACCGGTGTTGTCGCTCATTATTCTTAAACCTCCGGGTTTGGATTACACCTACTAAGTAATGGCTCCATCATAGCGGGTGTTCCTACCCGTGGTGCACCACATGCCCTCCGAAACTGCCGAAAACTGGACTTTCCGCAGCTCAATTGAACATAGATCGAAAGCCATTAACCAGAGAACTTCCCGTTTCAGCGAGCGGATTGTCCCCCACCATGTAGGTCCACGTGGCGGATGGGCGAACCAAACCGGCGTTTTCGAGGTGGGCACCATCGGCGTCGATAAGCACCGTGCGGAAGGTGTCCGTGCTGTTGTCGACGGCCGCCTGCGCCAACTGCTTGAACTCGGTGACAGCAATGCGGTGGAACTCGTCGAGCGGCGTTTCGCGAGCGATGGCCCGCAGATGAATGGACTCGCGGACATCGTCGAGCAAGGCCAAGTGATCACTCCAGGAACGATCCAGGTGGAAGAGCATGATCTCACGGGCGGCCTGCTCCAGCACCGACTGTGGCAGCCCGCTCAGAGCCGCAGCCCGCTCCGGGGCACGCTCGGCGAGCTCGTCCCAGGCGCGTGGGGTATCCAGCAACGCTGCCCGACGTTCGTCGATGATCTGACGCTGGTCAGAAATCAGCTTGTTGTACTTCCAGGTCTGTGCGTGGATCTCCAGCAGCTGCCCTTCGGTAACCCGCTGGCAGTGATCCACGAATTGCTGCGCGCGCTTCGTATTAATCAGGCCGCTAGCATCCGGAGTGGCGGTGAGATTCTCCCCTTCCCCGCCGCTGGCGACCACGTCATCCTCCAGCGACACAAAGAACAGCGAGCTACCCGGATCACCCTGACGGCCGGCGCGGCCCCGCAACTGGTTATCCAGGCGGGACGTGCGGTGTCGGCCGGTACCGATAACTGCCAAGCCTCCCAGCGCAACAACCTTATCCCGGTCGGCCTCGTCCGCACCGCCGAGGCGAATATCGGTACCGCGGCCGGCCATCTGTGTGGACACTGTCACCCGCCCGATATCGCCAGCCTCCGCGATGATGCGGGCCTCCTCGGCATCATTCTTAGCGTTGAGCACGGAGGTTTCGATGTCGAACTCCGCCAAGGCGGCGGCAAGCCCCTCCGACTCGGCGACATCGTGTGTACCCACGAGCACCGGCTGGCCGGTGGCGCTCAGACGACGAATCTCGGCGACGATGGCACGATTCTTCTCCTCCGTCGTGGCGTAGATGCAGTCAGCTTGGTCGAAACGCTGCAACTCACGGTTGCGATCAATGACGGAAACATGCAGCCCATAGAATTGACGCAGCTGATCTGTGGCCTCCACCGCGGTGCCGGTCATGCCGCACACCAGCGGATAGCGCCCCATCAGTGCTTGCAGAGTAATCGAGTCCAGGATCCGGCCGCCGTCCGTCACAGCCAGCCCTTCCTTAGCTTCCACGGCGGCCTGAATCCCATCGGGCCAGCGCTGCAAATCCGCAACGCGCCCCTTGGAGGCGTCGATGAGCTGCACCTTGCCGTCGCGAACGATGTAGTGGACATCGCGGATGAGCAGGGCGCGGGCATGCAGCGCCAGGTTGACGTGCACGAGTGTGGTGCCGACGTGCTCGTCGTCGAAAAGCGAGTCGATGCCCAGTGCCTGTTCCACGCGACGTGCGCCCTCGTCGGTGAGGAAGGCGTTGCGGCCGTCGGAGTCAATCGTGAAGTCACGCTGTTCCACCAAGGTGCGCACCACCTGCGTGATCTGCCCGGTCGGCGCGGTGCCGGGTTCAGAACCTGCGAGCACCAGGGGTACCAGCGCTTCGTCGACCAGCACTGAGTCCGCCTCATCGACGATCGCGACGTCCGCGCCACGCTGTACAGCCTGGCGTCGGGAGGTGATCAGTTGATCGCGCAGCACGTCAAAGCCGATTTCATTGACCGGCCCATAAACGATGTCGCACTTGTATGCTTCTCGACGTGCCACCGCATCCATCTGCTCGGTGATGCTGGCAACTGTCAGCCCGAAGAACTCCATGAGCGGACGGTTCCACTCAGCATCGCGATGCGCGAGATAATCATTGACGGTAATCGAATGCACGCGCTTGCCCATGAGCGCATAACCGGTTGCTGCCATCGCCCCGACCAGGGTCTTCCCCTCACCGGTGGCCATATGCACCACATCGCCCTCCAAGAGGCGCAGCGTCGCCTGAGACTGCACAGCAAAGGGCTGAATCCCCAGGGTCCGCTTGGTAGCGATGCCGAGGATCGCCAAGAATTCCGCAGGATCGCTGAGCTCACCCGTCGACGTCACATCGCGCGCCCGCTGCGCCAACGCGGCATCATCGAGCTGCTCTAAAGCATTAGCGGCGGCTTGCGCCTTATCGACGATCGCCTGACTCCGCTTCTGGTTGCGCCCAGACTTTCCACCTAGCGCCTTCCACAGCCAATCCATCGCGACACCCTCTTTTCTCAAGCCATTGCTTATCCCCACAACTCTAACGCAGCTGGGCAGGACACCGGTGCGATCACTGCCGCGAGACTTTGATTAGGATTAGCGGGGATTACCCCCACTGTCTTGATCCATAGGTAGATGAAAGGACGCTACTGTCAAGTGCATTCCATCAGCGTTTCCTTCCCGAGCAGCGCCGGCTACAAAATCGCCGGCACCGTCGACATGCCCGAGACCACGCCCTTGGCCTGGGCAATGTTCTCGCACTGCTTCGCAGGCAGCCGCTTCACCCCAGCGGCATCTCGCACCTCCAAATGGCTAGCCGAACATGGCATCGCCTGTCTCCGCTTCGACTACCCCGGCCTCGGCCAATCTGAAGGCGACTTTGCAGATTCCTCCTTCACAATGAATGTGGCCGACCTGCAAGCCGCCGCCCAGTGGCTTGCCGAGAACTATCAAGCCCCACAGTTGCTGATCGGCCACTCCCTCGGTGGCGCAGTGGCGATTAAGGCTGCAAAGGATATGGCGTCGATACGCGCGGTTGCCACCATGGGCGCGCCTTTCGACCCCGCCCACTCCGTGCTGCACTTTGCCGACAAAATCGGCGAGGTGGACGAAAACGGCGCGGTACCAGTGACCTTGGGCGGCCGGGAAATCACGATTTCTCGCCCCTATCTGGAAGACCTCGCGGAGATTAACCCGGAGGAGTACATCGGCCGGCTCCGCAAGCCACTCCTGATCCTGCACTCCCCGGTCGACCAGACCGTCGGTATTGATTCTGCGCAGAAGATCTATCTGGTCGCGCGCTACCCGAAGTCCCTGGTCTCGCTGGATAAGGTCGACCATCTGATGACCCGCGAGGGTGCCGCGCAACATGCCGCCAGCATGATTTACACGTGGTTTAAGAAGTACCTTCCAGAGCCACAGCGCCCTGACCTGCCGGAGGCTGTCGCCGAGGCGCGCTCAACCCGCTCGACGAAGATGAGCGCCGTGGTAGCCACCGGCTCGCGCGAGCTCTTCACCGACCAACCGCGTTCCGGCGGCGGCAAAGACCTTGACATCTCCCCTACCTCATTGTTTGTCTCCGCGCTGGCTAGCGACGCCAATAATGCAGTGCGTGCCGCGGCGCAGGAACACCGGATTCGCGGCCTCGAGGACGTGCAGGTAACTGTGTCTGCATCGAATGGCGCCATCGAGCGGGAAGTCACCCTTGTCGGAGAGCTTTCAGACAGCGAACGTGCCACATTGGCTGCCGCGGTGGGCACTGGGGCCGTCGGTACGCTGCTCGGTGCTACCGTCAAGGACACCCTGCGGTGATCACTCACGACGCCCGTTGCCCCTGCGGGATCGGGTTAAGCTACGGCGAATGCTGCGCTCGCTACCACCGCGGGGCCACTGCACCTACTGCAGAAGCCCTGATGCGCTCGCGCTACACGGCCTTTGTCGTGCACGACGAGGACTATTTGTTGCGCACCTGGCATCCCGATACCAGGCCGAGCACCTTGGGTTTCGATGACACCGTGCAGTTCTACCGTCTCGACATCGTGGCCTGCGAAGGCGGCGGGCCACTCGATTCCGTTGGCGCCGTCGATTTCGAAGCCCACTTCCGCATTGGCGAGCAACGCGGAAGCCAGCAGGAACACTCCAGTTTCGCCAAGGTCAACGGATCCTGGCTCTATGTTGAGGAAGGCTAAACCTTGTCCCTAATCACCGTCTCTGCAGTGCTCCTTCGCGATGCAGCCGGCTGCATCCTCACCGTGCGCAAACGCGGCACCTCCTTGTTCATGTTCCCAGGCGGCAAACCAGAACCCGGAGAGACGGCAGAGGAAGCTGCGCGCAGGGAAGTTCGCGAGGAGCTGGGCCTGCAGCTCAGTTCTTTGCGCTATGTCGGATCCTTCAGCGCCCCGGCTGCCAACGAAGCAGACCACACCGTGTCCGCCGAGGTGTTCAGCGCTGTCAGTGTCGCAGAGCCACTGCCAGCTGCTGAGATTGAAGAAATGGCGTGGGTGGATCCAGCCGATCCACACGTCCCGCTGGCACCGCTGCTCGCCCAGCAGGTCTTCCCGATTCTGCCTGCGCCAGTGCGCGCCATCACCGTTTTCTGCGGCTCCGCCCACGGCAACTCCCCTGCCTACTCCAGCGCCGCGAAGGCACTCGGCACCGCGATGGCAGAAAACGGACTTGTATTGGTCTACGGCGGCGGCAAAGTCGGGCTCATGGGCGACATTGCCGACGCACACATCGCCGCAGGTGGTACTAGCCACGGGATCATCCCGCAGGGACTTGCTGACAAGGAACTCGCACATCCGGGCGTAAGCAACCTAGAAATAGTCACCACCATGCACGAACGTAAGGCCCGTATGGCTGAGCTTGGCGACGCCTTCGTGGCCATGCCCGGTGGCGCAGGCACCTTGGAAGAACTATTCGAGGCCTGGGTCTGGCAGATCCTCGGCATCCACCACATGCCGGTGGCCCTCTATGGACGCGACTTCTGGGCGCCACTGATGACCATGTTGGAGAAGATGCGCGATCAAGGGTTCATCGACGCCGCCTTCGTGGACGCGCTCATCGTCGTTGATAACCCCGATGAGCTGCTGCGCAGCATCCACTCCTGGACCCCACCCGCGGCGAAGTGGTCCTAGCGTTGTCATTCGGGTCGGGCGATTTAGTTGAATTACCCGACCCGAATGTTTTTCAAAATCGGCGAATGTTGTAGCCTAGAATTCGTTGCTTTTCTTAAAGGCAACAACGGGCTGTGGCGCAGTTTGGTAGCGCACTTGACTGGGGGTCAAGGGGTCGTCGGTTCGAATCCGGTCAGCCCGACATTTTCCTGGCCAGAGGGTTTTTTACACCTGCTGGGCCAGATTTTTCATTGTTAGCCCTGTTTTGAACGGTGGCGAATGCTGAAAATCGGAGTTGGTGACAGGGAAATTACCCTCAGGTACGGCACAAGCCCGTTTCAAAGCACCTGACAGATTGATGTACTCCACCCTTCACGCATTCCATGACGAGCTTGAAGCACTGGGCTGCCTGAGTAGAACGAGCCGAGAAATCGCGTTGGGCATCTGGCCGCCTCCGATCAAGACTGAGGACACCACAACCACGGTTGGCGATCTAGCCCGTTACTATCTCAAGGCGAAACACTGTGCTCGATGCCTATTAAGGAAACAGGTAACGAACTGGCAGCAGAGACTACGCGAGCTGTACATCGATACTTCCGAACCGGAACTACAAGGTGTACCGAATGGTGTGGTCAGTGTTCGCAGATGCCGGACAACCTGAGGATGGCGGCAATCATCTGCTTGCTCCACGGACTCAGGACCGGAGAGACACTAGCGCTCCAGCCTTCGACCTGAGCAGGGATCTGAGGCGAACCGTGGGTATCTGCTGGAGCTAGCCCCTCGGCGTGGTCGCCCTATTCCTAAACGCCCACCGGCCTGCCTGAAACTACCGCTTGCAAGATAATCAAGGTAGCCATCCCGAAAACAAGGAAACCTGGGAGTATAGCCCCTAAGCAGGCGAAAATCACAGATCTTTTGTAGATCCCATAGCCCAAACCGGCTACACAGCACGCCAGGGTAACTCCCAGATATGCGTTGTGTTGGCTCCAGCCAACAAGTGGAGCTATGTTGCAGAGAATCGAAACCACAATCAAGGCTCCCCATTCCAAGGGTGTTATTTTTCTATTCCACATATTCCTCGCTTTCGCTGTGGCCAAATCAGAGATCGCGCTAGCTTGGCAGCTTCATCTTTCTGTCCTCCCAGTTTTGGGGTGCGCGAGAATTTCTAAAGACGTCAGCTTAGGCTAATTCTCCGCATGAAAGGCACCGTACAGCTATTGGTGAAGTTTGTCATAAGCGGAAATCCGCCCGCCTTTAGCCTTGCGCCCCCGAAACCTACAGGTCATTGAAAAGGAATCGCGCGCAACAGCGGACGCTATTCCACGGAAAAGACTGGGTATTCTACTAGCATGACCACCCCGCCCCGTTCTGGCCAAGACACACCTCAGTTTCGCTCCGCCGAACACCGAACGCACACCGCACAGGCCTTTCAATCCGGCGCCCGCGAGTACGCCGATATACGGCCGGGATATCCTGCAGAGGCACTCGATCTCCTAATAGATATCGAAGGCCCGATTCTGGATGTAGGTGCTGGCACCGGGAAGCTCACCGAGCAATTATCGGGAGAAGTTTGGGCGCTGGATCCTAGTCGGGACATGGTGAAGCAGCTGCGGGCGTCGATAAGCGTGCCCGTGTGGCAGGCGACTGCGGAGGACACTGCCCTCTTAGCTGGCGCGGCCGCTGCTGTTACGAGCGCACAGACATGGCACTGGGTGGAGCCGGTTCGGGCTAGCTCCGAAATGGATCGCATCATCAAACCTGGTGGCGCGTTGGTGTTGTTGTGGAACACCCTTGATGTTCGCGAGCCGTGGGTGCATCGGCTAACGCGGATCATGCACGCTGGAGATATCCAGAAGCCGGGGTTCTACCCCGAAGTACATGCGCCGTGGCAACTCGCGCGGGAAGTCAGGACAAACTGGCGGCAGGCTCTCAAAGCTCAAGACCTGTTCCGGCTGATGTCCACGCGCGCCTATTGGCTACGCAACGGAGAACAGGTCAGGCAGAAGATGACTTCCAACCTGACCTGGTATCTCTATGAGCATCTAGGGTTCACACCCGAGCAACAGATCGAGTTGCCCTATCGTTGCGATGCTTTCCGTTACGAGCGTTAACCCGCTGGGTAGTAAGCGATGGTTGAAAACTGCTTGTCGTAGGCGAACAGGCCCTGGGCAGCACTTTGGAGATCGCGAGGCTCGGCAGCATTAGCGATGACCTTGTGCTCAGACACGGTCTCCCCTGTTGCTAGCGAGATCGTGCGGATCAAGTTGCTGCCATCAGAGTCATCGCCAGAAACATAGCTGAGGTTCTTGCCGTCGGTGACGGTGTGCTCAGAGACCACGCGAGATGGGATAGTCCAGGTGGCGGTACCTGTCGCCTCGATCGTGTCCGCGTCGGTGTTGCGAAGCTGAATGCCGTCGATGTCCTGCGCGATATCTACCACTTGCTCGGCAGTTGCCGGTTGCGCCAATGTTGCTTCTGGGGTGAGGGGCGTGCCCTCTTTGCTGAGTTCGAGCTCCGCGGCACCCATGACAACCTTCACAGTGTCAGCAACCTCGATCCGAGCGCCGTTGCCAGGAACCATGGCTTCGGCAGCGCGCGGCACGGCCACGGTCCACCGCTCAGCAGGGTTTTCAGGTGTTCCAGCTGCAACTTCAATCATTCCGGCACCGTTCGTGCGCGCTGAATAGAGCACGCCGTCAGCAAAACCGAAAGCCTCTGGGACGAATCCCGGATTGATCTCCGTGCCGAAGGCGGCTGCGGATGGGTTGAATGGGGCCCAGGTGCCGGAGTTCTGTCGGCACGGCAATGCCCCGCCGAGGTCGACTCGCTGGCATTCCAGGGAACGATCCTGCCAGAGCAGGCTACCGTCTTTCATAGAGAAGGCAGCGGTACCGGCGTCGTTAAGCACGGAGCTGCGCAGGCCTACCAACATCACATCGCCGATCTGTAGCGGGGCGACAGTGTCGGAGCCGTGCAGTGGGCCGAGGCGCATGCCGTCGATCTCCTTGTCCAGCGTGAGCGACCAAGCCGCATTGTCCGCAAGCCCATTCAAGTCGCCAGCAGTGGTGCCATCCGCGTTCGCGGGCACGGTGCCAGTAACCACCTGACTGGTAGTAGTCGATGGGAACGCGGAGGTGACCTCAGATGTGGTCTGGCCGGCAACTGAGCTGAAGACAGAGTCGGTGCCACGGTGAGCAGGAGAGGTGACGGTTTCAGCGTGGCTTACAGCGCAGCCCGCAGCGGTGGCCAGCACGGCAGTTAAGCCGAGCAAGCCCGCACCGCGCTTGACGACGGCAACAACACCATTGTAATCCTCGCGGGAAGCTCGAGCATTGATGGCTGCCGTGGTGTGCTGAAAATTCATCATTCCTACTTCATGGGCCTAACAGGGTTTATGCGGTGGCGCGAAAGCCTACAACTAGTCAATCGGGAAGGTTACAGATTCGTTAACAAATTTCGGATTTTTCTTGATCATTTCGTGATCAAAACAATAAATCAAGTTGTTGGACTTGACGTCATGCGACCATAATTGCCACATACCTACCAATGGTTTCACGTGAAACATTGACACCTCTAGGCACTTTAGTCACACGACTAACAAGTGTCCGAAGCATTCCAGAAACCATCAAGTCCCAAACCTTGATATTGCCACCTTGCTCTCCCAAGGTCGCGCCCCAGTATCCATGCTCACGCTGCAGTGTCCAACAATTTTGCAAAGCAAAGTGCCCGGGTTCTCCCACTAGCAGCTGGAGATCCCGGGCACTTACCCGACGTACGGTTACTTGCGGACGCGCTTTTCCCGCACTCGCACGGCAATCTTTACTGGGGTGCCATCGAAGCCGAAGCTCTCCCGGAACATGCGTTCCAGGTAGCGGCGATAGCCCGCCTCAAGGAAGCCAGTGGTGAACAAGACGATCACCGGTGGTCGCGTGGAAGCCTGGGTGGCAAACAACACGCGCGGCAAACGTCCGCCCCGCATCGGAGGTGGATTCTGTGCGATCACAGCGCGCAGCCAGTTATTCAGCTGGCCGGTACTCACGCGCTTATCCCACGCCTCCAGCGCCTCAATCATTGCGGGCTCGAGACGCTGCAATGCGCGACCGGTAGATGCGGAGATGTTGATGCGCTTCACCCATGGGATGTGGTTCAGCTGAATGTCGATTTCACGGTCAAGCAGCTCGCGGCGATCCTCGTCAACCAGATCCCACTTGTTGAACGCGATGACCAGTGCCCGACCAGATTCGATGATCATGGACAGCACGCGTTGGTCTTGCTCTGAGATGGCCTCGGAGGCGTCGATAAGCATGACGCACACCTCGGCAGCGTCGATGACGCCCCGGGTACGCAAGGAGGCATAATACTCGTGCCCCTGCGCGTTTTTGACCTTCTTGCGCAGCCCGGCGGTGTCGATGAACTTCCACAACTGCTTGTCCAGCTGAACGAGGGAGTCCACCGGGTCGACGGTGGTACCAGCCACATTATCGACGACCGATCGTTCTTCACCAGTGATCTTGTTCAGCAGCGAAGACTTGCCCACGTTTGGCTTGCCGACGAGTGCAACGCGGCGCGGCCCCTGCACAATCGAAGGATTGCGCGGCTCCGCTGGGAAGGAAGCGACGACCTTGTCCAGCACATCAGCGCCACCGCGACCATGCTGCGCAGACACTGGGTATGGCTCGCCAAGGCCGAGGGCCCAGAACTCAGCGACATCTGCAAGCTGGTTGTCAGAGTCAGCCTTATTGGCCACCAGGATTACTGGAACTTCAGCGCGTTGCAGATTACGAGCCATAACGGAATCGGTTTCGGTGATGCCCACCTTGGTGTCTACCACCATGATGATGACGTCTGCTGTCTTCATGGCAGTTTCTGCTTGGCGTGCGATCGCACCGTGAATGCCGCGGGCGTCGGGATCCCAGCCGCCGGTATCCTGCACCCAAAAGCGCTGGCCAGTCCACTCTGCGAGATAGGAGATGCGGTCCCGAGTCACGCCCGGATGGTCCTCCACCACGGCCTCGCGGCGAGCCAAGAAACGGTTGGTCAAGGAAGACTTTCCCACGTTCGGCCGGCCCACGATGGCCACGGTGCACAGGTTTTCTTCTTCAAAGGTCAGCGGGGTGAGGCCGAATTCGCGTTCGACTTCATCCCATTCTTCTTCATCGTGCTCTTCCCCGAAGTCGGCCTCGCCGAACTCCGAGTCATCAAAATCATCGTCAGTTTCGAAGCTGAAATCATCTTCATCGAAATCTGCCGCAGCATAGCCGCCGCCTGGGGCCACTACTTCTTCGTCTGTGTAGGCCTTATCGGCTGAAATTTCGCCACCCTGGGTGTGGTAGACGAACATGGTTTCTGGTTCGTCGTGGAGGTCGCGATCTTTGGAGCTCATAGTTATGCCCCTTCCTGGGTGTTACTTGCTGACACTCGTGCCAGCTCAATCAGCGAATCGACGACCTGTTCAAAGGTCATTTCCGAGGTATCCACGATGGTGGCATCCTCTGCAGGGCGCAATGGTGAGACTGCGCGCTGCGAATCTAGCTCATCACGACGTTGGACGTCGGCAAGCACGGTTTCATAGTCCGCGGTGCGTCCAGCCGCCGTGTCTTGTTCAAAACGACGACGGGCACGTACTTCGGCGGAAGCAGTAAGAAAAATCTTCACTGGGGCGTTCACCAGCACCTCGGTGCCAATGTCCCGGCCGTCGACAATGCAGCGATGCGCCTCAGCGGACAATGCGCGCTGCAACGCCACCAAGTTCTCGCGGACCTGTGGGTAGGCGGAAACCTGGGACACCTGCTGGGTTACCTCGGGGCCGCGGATCTCAGCAGAAACGTCCTCGCCAGCGAGCAGCACCTCGGAAGATTGCGGGTCATCATTGACCATGAGTGGCAGGGACGCAGTTGCAGCAACGACAGCAGCCTCGTCGGCGGGATCAATGCCCTGTCGCAACACATGCAAGGTAGCCACGCGGTACATCGCGCCGGTATCCAGGTATTTTGCGTCAAGCTGCGTTGCGACGGCGCGACACGCAGTCGACTTACCGGCGCCCGAAGGGCCATCCACAGCCATGATCAAACCGCCTTGCGGCATGTTTGAAATCATCACATCTCCACCACCTTGTACAGGCTGGCCAATTCAGCGGAGTTGAGGGCACGGATCGCGCCTGGAGTCTGCTCGCCGAGTTGGACGGTGTGAATCTTGGTACGCACGAGGCGTTCGACCGGGAAGCCAGATTCCTTGAGCAGACGACGCACAATGTGCTTGCGGCCTTCATGGATGTCCACGCGGACGATGGACTTGCCCTGCCACACCTCGATGATCTGGGCGCTGTCTGCCTTCGCAGGGCCATCATCGAGCTCGATCCCCTTTTTCAGCGCGCGAATATCAGCCGGCTTCATTTCACCGATGACGGTAGCGAGGTAGGTTTTGTTGACCTCGTAGCTTGGGTGCATGAGTCGGTTGGCCAGCTCGCCGTCGTTGGTGAGCAGGATCAGACCTTCCGTGTTCGCGTCGAGGCGTCCAACGTGGAAGAGTCGCTGACCTGCATCGAGCTTTTCACCAACAATGTCACCGATACAAGGGCGACCCATGTCATCGTGCATCGTCGACTGCACGCCGAAAGGCTTGTTCAGGACGAAGTACTGCAGGTCCTCGCTGATGCGGATGCGAACGCCGTCGACACGCACGATGGCGGTGTCTGGATCGATACGCATGCCCTGGGTCATCACGATTTTGCCGTTAACCTCAACGCGACCTTGTTCGATGAGCTTTTCCGCCATGCGACGGGAAGCAACGCCGGCCTGAGCCAGCACCTTCTGCAGCCGAATTCCTTCGCCATCTCCCGCAAAGGAGTGATTCTCGGAAACATGCTGGTGGCGGGAGGGTTTCGCCTTAGAGACATAGATGTTGGCGGCGGTTTCTTTAGAGCGGTTTTCGCCACGGCGAGGGCGAGAAGAAGCGCTACGGCCCTTAGGGGCCTGCCTTTTCTTGTCCGGTGTGCCGTCTCGGCGAGCGGGTGTGGTCACGAAATGTGTCCTATCTATGCGGTTATGAAGTTCGCCCCAGAGCCTAGCTCACCAGCGTTGGACTTGTCACCTTCTCCGGCAGCTGAAGTGTTGCCGCCACCTCCCGAAGGTGCGCCAGGCACCCCTCCGGCAGCGACCCCAGGTAGGGCACCTGCGTAACGACGCCCAGTTCATCCAGATTCAATTGCGTGGCCAAGTCTGGATCGATCGGCACTCGCCCACCGATTAGACCCAGTACTTCGAGCCCACGTCGCTGCGCTGCTTCGACGGTGAGTTCTGCGCTGTTAAGCGAGCCAAGCTGCGTGGAGGTCACCACGATCAAAGGCGCGTCCAGTTCCTGCGCGAGGTCCGCGAGGGTCCAGTCGTCGGCAAGCCGCACGAGCAGTCCTCCGGCGCCCTCGACGAGGAGCACTCGATTCGGTCCATCGAAGCTGCGGATCCACGCCGCGACCTCGGGGAGCAAGGCTTGTTTCATTCCGGCCCGTCGTGCTGAGAGGTTCGGGGCGAGCGGCTCTGGGTAGCGCGCAAACTCGAAGGTAGCAAGTCCAGTAAGCGTGTGCACGGTGTTCGCATCGCCTTGCCCAGCTGGCTCCCCAGTTTGTAGGGGCTTCAGCGCTACTACTTCCCAGCCCTCCTGCTGGAGGCGCAAGCCCAATGCTGCGGTGGCGATCGTCTTGCCAACGTCGGTATTGGTGCCGGTGATACACAGGATCATCGCGAGCCTCCCACCGCTGCGGCTACTCCCCGCACAATCTGAGCAATCTGAGCTTCACTACTGATATAGGGTGGCATGCAGTAAATCAGCCTCCCGAAGGGGCGGAGCCACACCCCTTCTGCAACGGCAGCCGCGGTAGCTGCAGCCATATCCACCGGCTCTTTCATCTCCACCACGCCGATTGCCCCGAGCACCCGCACGTCCTGCACTCCGGGCAACTCCCGCAGTGGCAGCAAACCCGCGCAGAGCTGCGCCTGGATCCGGGCGACATCCTCGCGCCAAGTTCCAGTTTCTATCAGCTCAACTGCTGCATCGGCCACGGCGCAAGCCAGCGGATTTCCCATGAAAGTGGGGCCATGCATGAGAGCGCCACCGCCCTCCGGGGTCTGAATCGCCTCCGCCACTTTCGCGGAGCTGAGCGTGGCAGCTAGCGTCATGAACCCGCCGGTCAGAGCTTTGCCAACACACATGATGTCCGGCTTTACCCCGGCGGACTCACACGCAAATAGCGCGCCGGTACGCCCAAACCCGGTGGCGATCTCATCCGCAATGAATAGGATCCCATGCTCAGTACATAGTCGGCGCACCTCTGCCACCAGCGAAGGCTCGTGGAAGCGCATGCCACCGGCCCCTTGTACCACCGGCTCAATGATCACCGCAGCAATCGTGTCGTCGATGCAGCGCTCAAAGTTCTCCACGTACTCCGCTATCGGCTGACCCAGCGCGGGTGGCGCTGGCGCGAACTTCTGCTCCGCGATCGTCCCCCGCCACAGCGCATGCATCCCGCCCTCCGGGTCACACACCGACATCGGCGCAAAAGTATCCCCGTGATAACCGCCGCGCCAGGTCAGCAGTTTTGTTCGCTCCGGGTGACCAATACCGCGCTGATACTGCAGCGCCATCTTGATGGCTACCTCCACTGATACCGAACCCGAATCGGCATAAAAGACCTTATCCAGGCCGGTCAGCCGCACCAGGCGCTCCCCTAGTCGCACTGCCGGCTCATGGGTGAGCCCGCCAAACATGACATGACTCATGCGATCAATCTGGCTCTTAGCTGCAGCCACAAGCGCGGGGTGCGAATGGCCGTGCGCGGCCGCCCACCAGGAACTCATGGCGTCGATAAGCACGCGCCCGTCGGTGAGGTTAAGGTGCACGCCGCTTGCCGACGCCACCGGCAACGGATCCATCAGCGCAGGCGTCGGGGCGTAAGGGTGCCAGAGGTGAGCTTGATCGAATGCGACGATGTCTGCTGGTTGCATGTGAACTCCGTTTCGTTAAACGGTGTTCAAGTTTAGTAGTCTTCGTCGATGGAATCCACATCAGGTAGCAACGGAGCCAAATCCGGCAGCCGATGCAAGCCATCAATGCCCAATTGCTCCAGGAAGAGCTCCGTGGTCTCATATTGATGCGCGTGTCCCTCAGACTCCACCTCCCGGATGAGTCCGCGCAGCTCCAACGTCCGCATCACACCATCCACATTCACGCCACGCACCGCAGCGACCTGCGCACGCGTCACCGGCTGCCGATACGCCACCACCGCGAGCGTCTCCAACGCCGCCCGCGAAAGCTTCGATTGACTCCCGTCCAGCACGAGCTTCTCGACGGCCCCAGCATTTTCCTTCCGGGTGTACAGCCGCCACCCCTCAGTACTTTCCCGCAGGTCAATACCGCTACCCCGCTCGTTGAGCTCGGCCTGCCACTGTTTCAGCGCGGACTCAACCGCGACTGCCTCCACCTCGAGCACCCGCGCAAGGGCCGCGCACGTAATCGGCGAATCAACCACGAGCAACATCGATTCGATCTGGGAGCGCAGCGGGGAGATGAACGGGAGGGTCATAGTGAGTTAGCTTAACGACATTTCAGCGACACCAGTACCAGCCAGGCGGGAGTAGTATGTGGTTGGAATCCCATTTCAACAATGAGACCGAGGTTGACCACTATGGCTCGGGCAACGACCAAAGCTGATCTACTAGTCTCCGCGCAAGGCAGCTTCCACAAGTTAAACGAACTTGTGGAGTCGCTTACGGAAACGGAACTCTCCACGCCTTTCGACTTTGCTTCTGATCCCGCCAAAAAGGAAGCCCATTGGTCTAGAGATAAGCGTTTACGGGACATCTACATCCATCTTTACGAATGGCATAAACTGCTATTAACGTGGGTATCTTCCAATCTGTCCGGCACGGCAGCACCGTTTTTGCCTGAACCATATAATTGGCGCACTTATGGAAAGATGAACATCGAATTCTGGGAAAAACACCAAGCCACTGACACTGAAAAAGCCAGAAATATGTTTCTGGAAACCCACTCACAAGTGATAAAGCTAGCTGAAGAATTCACTAACGATGAGCTGTTTTCCAAAGGAGCTTTCTCTTGGGTAGGTGGCAGCACGTTAGGTTCGTACTTCGTCAGCGCAACCGCAAGCCACTACGACTGGGCAATGAAGAAATTGCGAGCTCACAGAAAACACTGCAAATAGGGGCGCAGCCTAAGCGCTCTCAATCGGCTTTCCAGAATTCAGCGCACCCCACTCCGACCACGAGCCGTCATAGACTTTGATGTCCGTGTGGCCTACTACGGTGGCCGCCAGCGCATCAATACAGGCAGTGATACCCGAACCGCAGCTAAACAACAGCGGCTGTGGTGCTGGCAATAACCGCTCGAGTTCGGCCGGGTCTTTGAACTTCTTGTCTGCACCCAGTAGATCCTGGAACGGCACGTTCACGCTGCCCGGAATGTGCCCTGCACGCATACCGCCCCGTGGCTCTGGCTCACTACCCGAAAAGCGACCTGCGCTACGCGCGTCGACGACCAGTCGATCATCGTCTGGCTGAGCAAATACCTCGCGCGGCTGTGCGGTGATGCGACCAGGTGGCACGTTGCTCTGCTGGATCGGCTCAGTAGCGAACCCGGCATCTTGCCAGGCCGATAACCCACCGTCGAGCACGACTACATTCTGCAAGCCAGCTGCTAACGCCAGCCACCAGATCCGCGGCGAGTACATGATGCCGTGGCGGTCATAAACCACCACCACTGAATCGTCGGACACCCCGTGCGATTCGAAGATCTTTTGGATATTCTCTGGCGCGGTATGTGGCAACTCCGCGGCGGGATCGGAGAACTCCTGATCAATGTCAGCTAAGCGCGCACCGGGAATCGCTGTCTCAAGCGACTTGTCTGGGCGTCCCGCGGAAGCACAGAACAGGACGAGGTCAGGGTCGTTCAGGTGCTCGGCGAGCCAATGGACGTCGACAAGCGGCGAAGTAGCGGTCATGCCACCCAGTTTAGTTCCAGTTTGCGGCCGCCACTACGGCCGGATCCACCTCGATGCCCGTCCACGCAACGCGCAGCTCACCCAGCGATTCTTCCTGGGAAACCCCGATGGCGCGGGCCTTGTACAGCTCGAGCAGTGCCAAGAAGCGGCCGATCTTCTCCATAGAGAGCGAACAGTCGCGGGTCAGCGTGGCAAAACTGAGCCACGTATCCTTCCCTGCCAAGCGGAGGGTGTCCAACACTCGCCCGGCTTGTTCTGGCACGGACACGGCAACTTGATGAATATGATCGGTGCCCACCAGTTCGGGCGCCTTCGGCCGGAACGCGCCGGCGGCGATCTCTGCGAACTCCGCCAGCGACTTCCCCAAGGTCACCGGTGGCAGCAGATCGACGAATTGTTCCTCCAACGAGACTGTACGCGGGTAACGACGCTGGGCACGCAGTTGCCACTGCGCGAACATCTCCGCCACCTGTTTATAGGCCTTGTACTGCAGGAGTCGCGCAAAAAGTAGATCTCGGGTTTCCAGCAGTGCGAGGTCCTCGATGTCATCGACCTCGCCGCGCGGGATGAGCCGGGCTGCTTTGAGATCCAACAAAGTAGAGGCCACGAGGAGGAACTCGGTGACTTCGTCGAGGTCTGCGGTCTCTCCGAGGGCGCGGGTGTAGGCGATGAAATCATCGGTGACGGTAGAGATTGCCACCTCAGTCACGTCCAGTTTCTTCGCCGAGATCAACTGCAACAGCAGGTCGAAGGGACCTTCAAAGTTCTGCAAAGCAACTTGGAAGCCCGTGATCTCGGGTTGCTCGGCAACGCCGTCGGGAAGCGGGGGCGATACCCGGGGCGGGATTTTAGGAGGTGCGCTCAATGACTTCGCGGGCAAGATTGCGGTATTGCTCGGCCCCCTGGGACTTCGGGGCCCACGTGATGATCGGCTCGCCCGCCACGGAAGTTTCTGGGAAGCGGACCGTGCGGGTGATCACGGTGTCAAAGACTTGGTCACCAAATACCTCAACAACACGGGTCATCACTTCCCGGGCATGCGAGGTACGGCGGTCGAACATCGTCACCAAAATGCCGAGCACATCAAGGTCAAAGTTCAAGCGGTCGCGGACCTTTTCCACGGTGTCTGTCAACAGCGCGAGGCCACGCAGGGAGAAATACTCACACTCCATCGGGATGATCACGCCATGGGCACACGCGAGCGCGTTGACGGTGAGCAACCCCAGGGAAGGCTGGCAATCCAAGATGATGTAGTCATAGTCCTTCATCACCGGGCGCAGCACTCGCGCGAGCGTCTGCTCGCGGCCAACTTCATTCACCAACTGGATTTCCGCAGCGGATAAGTCGATGTTAGCTGGCACTAGATCCAGTCCAGACACGTTTGTCTTGTGGATCGCGTGGAAGATCGAAGTGTGATGATCCACCAACAGGTTGTAGATGGTCAGATCTAGCTCGTCGTGTGGCACACCCAGACCTGCGGACAGCGCGCCCTGTGGATCCAGATCGACCAGCAACACCTTGCGTCCCGCTTCCGCGAGGCACGCACCCAAGTTGATCGTCGAGGTGGTCTTCCCGACGCCGCCCTTTTGGTTACACATCGCCAAAATTTTGGCCGGGCCGTGGGTATCCAGTGGCGCAGGCTCAGGGAATTCGCGAATCGGGCGCCCCGTAAGACCCAATTCGGGCTGCGGTGCATCGAACAGCGCGGACTTCCCACCCTGATTCGAATTCGCCATGAATCAACCCTTCTTCCTTGACTTCACCCTCATGTTTTCAGAGGGCGAGGTAAATTACAACCTTGTTGTTCCTAGAATACAGTCCCCACCCCGAATTGGGAGAGCGTGACGCGCCAAATTTTGCTGGTACAGCCTCAACACTTGACAATGCTTCAAGCCCGCGGATGCGCTGTATCCCACACTGTACGCAAATTAGTCGCCGTGACATGAGTATAGATCTGCGTGGTGGTGACCGAAGAATGCCCCAGCAACTCCTGCACCACCCTCACATCCGCCCCGCCCTCCAACAGGTGAGTGGCAAAAGAATGGCGCAGAGTATGCGGCGAGATGTCTTTAGAAATCCCCGCCCGCGCAGCCGAGTCCTTGATGATCCCCCACGCACTCTGTCGCGACAACGCCCCACCACGCTTATTCAACAGCGCCACATGGGTCTTGCCCTTAGACAACGCCGGACGCCCACGCACCAAATAATCGGATACCGCCCGCGCCGCATGCGAGCCAAGCGGAACTAGCCGCTGTTTATCACCTTTGCCCGTCACGGTAAGCATCTCCTCGTGCCCCTTAAGCTCATCAACCGTCAACGCAGTGATCTCCGAGATACGAGCGCCGGTGCCATAAAGCAGTTCGAGCAGAGCCTTATCGCGCAGCCCGATGGGAGTTTCGGTGGAGATGGCGTCGATAAGCGCACTCACCTCCGCCACACTCAGCGTATCCGGCAGGTGCTGGCCGGTAGCGGGCGGCGAGACACCGGCGGCCACATCAACATCGAGTGCCCCTTCCGCGACGGCGAATTTGTGCAGTCCCCGCGCCACAACGAGTGCTCGACCGCTTGACGACGCCGCCAACGGCTTCCGCCCAGTACTCGGATCCCCGCGTCGCAAATCAGCCAGATAATTCTCTAAGTCATTGGCGGTCACCGCCGCCAAGTCAGCGATTCCCGCGGCCGAGAGCCAGTCCAGGTATCGCTGCACGTCACGCCGATAATTACTTAACGTGTTCGCGGAGACTCCTCGCTCGACGGCAAGATGACTCAGCCACTCGGAGGCTAGCGCTGCCGCGGAACTCATATCCGCTTCATGTCTGCGCGCAGACCTGCTGCCTTACGACGCCGCGGCAGAGAGTTCGGACGCAAAGCAAAAGGCTCAGCAACTGAGCGACCCGGCCGAGAGGTACGCAGCAAGTGCGCTGCGGTCATGATGGCGGCGATCGCGATACCGTTTTCTACTTCACCGCTGAGCACCATTTCCACCGCCTCATCGAGGCTGAACCATCTCAGCTCCATATCGGCCTCCTCGTGCTCAGGCTCGGGACGTTCAATCTCAGTTAGCCCGGTAGCCAGATACACACGGATGGCTTCTTCGCAAAAGCCCGGGCTGCTCACGAGGTCCACCACGAGCGACCAATCGCTGGCAGCCAAACCGGCTTCCTCTTGCAGCTCGCGCCGCGCGCACTCGAGCGGGTCTTCATCCGCCACATCCAGGATGCCGGCCGGCAGTTCCCACAGCCGTTTCTGCACACACTGACGCCATTGACGCACCAGCGGTACCTGCTCACCATCCCACGCGAAGATGGCGACGGCGCCAAAGTGCTCCACGATCTCCCGGCTAGCAACCTCACCACCGGGCATGACCACCTCATCGCGACGCACCGCGATGATAGGCGAATCTAACAGCAGCTCGCTGCTCTTAACCTCGAAGTTGTGCATGCCCTACAGTTTAGGCTTGCCAGGAGAAACCGCATCTACATCGCTCGCAGTGCCGTAATCGCCCTGCTTGTTTTCGAGCTGCTCCCGCGCGGAAAGGATGGTGGCGATCCGCCCGAAAGCGCGGTCGACTGAATCGACAGTAGAGACGCCGGACTGCGCGTCCTTGCGCAGGATACCCACCACTCCGGTTTCTGCGGCCGTCTTTACGCGACCGGCCACAACAACGCCGTTTGCGCTCTTGTCCAGCGCCTTAGCAAAGGTCGCCTGGTGAACTGCTGCGAAGTTGGCATCTCCAACCCCATCGGAATCACCCGTCACAAGGATGACCACCTGCGCCGGCAGGATGGTGCCGTCCTTGTAGCTGATGTATTCAGAGTCGCGCAGGGCGCCGAGCAGCAACGCCCGCTCGTCGGTTTCCGCCAAAGGCTTGCCATCATCTTTGTTCAGGAGCAACGCAGCACCGAGGGCTTCGCCCGCGTGTGTTCCCGGGTCAAGCTGCGTAGTAGAAAGCTTCGCCCCCGCTGGCAGTGTATGGGCCGCGACAGACTTCAACGTGTCCGCGCCGTCCTTGCTAAAGAACTTCTCCTCTAGCTTGATGATGCCCGCGTCCTTAGCACCAGCCTTACCGCGCATCGCAGCAATCGCATCCACATCCTCTTGGGCTGCGTCAGCGGTGTGGAAGATAAGCACTGGCCGATCCTTGAGCGCATCGGTCACGGTTTCATTCGCCGTCGCTTCGATGTAGGAGTCGGCGGCGTCAGCCTGTGCATCAGCGATCGCAGCATCTGATTTTGCGGTAGCTAGTTCCCGCACCGCATTGTTGCCTTCTTCGTTCGGGCCACCGGGAAGATTCGGTGCCAGCACGTAGGTGCCAAACAAGACACCCAGAGCAACGCCGAACGCTAGACCTGCTACTCCGGCGCCGGAACGGCGCTTATTCTTAGCCATGTCTCAAATCCCCTTACTTAAACAGACCCTGGAACGCGAGCGCGATGTTGTTCCACGTATCAATGAGGTTGTCCACGAAGGCGCCGTCACCGGACAGTCCCGCGATAGCGATGATGACGGCTAGGGCAGCCAGGATCCCCAGCATTGCCCAGATCCAACCGCCACCACCGGTGGGCTTGACGGTGTAGAGATCGGAGATGGTATCGCCGTCGACAAGCTTGCCGCCCAGCTTGGTGCGCGTCAGCAGGGCCGACGGCGTGGCATAAGCGTGTCCAGCAAAAATCTCGGCTAAGTCCAACTTGGAACCTGCCGCCACGATGATGTCAGCCTCGTGATAGTCGGCTAGCAGCAGCGCAAGGTCGGTAGCCGAATTGGATGCTGCGGGGAAGGTCATTGCACCAATGCCCAAGTCCTGGATGCGCTCCAGGCCCGGGGCGTGCCCATCAGGGGCGGCCGGCAGTACGACGCGAGCGCCGGAGCGCAGCGCATCATTACCGATGTTGGAAGGGTCGCCAACGATGAGGCTCGGGGTATATCCAGATTCCACTAAGGTATCCGCGGCACCGTCAACGCCGATCAGGACTGGCTCGTATTCGCGGATGAAGTTACGCAGGCGCTTCAGCTGATCGCGGTGCCCCTGGCCTGGGCTCAGCACCAGCACCTTTCGACCAGCCATGTTGACACCAGTTTCCGGGATGCCGAGGCCGTCGATCAGCAGCGGCGATTCCGAATGCAGGAATTGGATGGTGTTGCCGAAGAATGCCTCCATGTGGTCCACCAGCGACTGCTGGGCGTCACCAAAGGCTGCCTCCGCAAGTGCTGGGGTCACCACGGTGCCGTTGGCCACAGAGCGCTCGCCGACGAACACTTGGCCGTCATCGGTCACCCGGGCTTTCTTGCCATCCTTGATGCCCTCGCGGATGTTCTCCCCCACGTTTTCGACCAGCATAATGCCAGCGTCCAGCAGGATTTGTGGCCCGAAATTCGGCATCGTGCCAGTAGTAAACTGCGCGATGTTGATGATGGCCGCAGGCTTCTTATCCGCTAATTGTTGGGCAAAAGCACGCCCGACGTCGGGTGCGTCGATGAGCGCGATGTCACCGGCAGCTAGGCGCTTGAGGCCTTTGCCACCGTGTGTCACGTCGCGGAGCGTCGCGGCCAGTCCGGGCAGGTCGGAGTTGCGAGAAAACAGACTCATGCGCCTTATTGTGCTGGTTGTGCGCACGTGTTGGTGCTAGGCGCGCGGAAGCCGGTGCTATTTTTGCCGGAATTCCTGCGCATCTGCGCGCGCCCGGCTCAACAACTCCAGCGCGTGGGCTTTTCCGGTCTCGGTGTCATCGAGCCCGGCGAGCATGCGGGACAGCTCCACCACACGCCGCTCGTCGCTGAGGTTTTCCACCCCGGAGCGTTGCGCCACATCGGATACTTCTTTAGACACGTGCAGGTGGGTGTCAGCGTAGGCCGCCACCTGTGGCAGGTGAGTGACCACGATGACCTGGCAGTATGTGGCAAGGCGCGCTAATCGACGCCCAATCTCCACCGCCGCTCGGCCACCCACGCCCGCATCCACCTCATCAAACACGAGGGTGCCCCCCTTGCTGCCGGCAGAAAGAATCACTTCCAGGGCCAACATGACGCGAGAGAGTTCACCGCCAGATGCGGAGGTCGCCAGCGGTCGCGCTTCCAGCTCCGGGGCACCAGCGAGCCGGAATTCCACGGTGTCCATACCCGTGCGGCTCGGGGTGGCTTCGCCCAGGGTGGCTTCGAAGCGAGACTTCGGCATGGCCAATCCCTGGATTTCGGTAGTGACTTCCTGGTTCAGCGCCGTGGCGGCCGCCTTCCGTGCAGCCCGGAGCTGCTGTGCAGCCGCCACCATGTCTTTTTCTGCCTGCGCGACTTCTTGCTTGAGTTTGTCTAAGGCCTCGCTGGATACGTCGATGCTACGGAGCTTGGATTCTGCCTTGGACTGCCAGGCCAACACCCCGTCCACATCTGGCGCGTATTTGCGCGTGAGGGACTTCAGTTCCTGCTGGCGCTGCAGGCTGGTTTCGAGGGCGTCTGGGTCTGTGGGGAGGCTCTCTAGGTAGCTGCCCAGTTCCCGGGAGATCTCGCTGAGTTCGCTGGTGATGGCGCCTAGTCGCTCCCCCAGTTCCGCCAAGGCACTGTCATCTGAGCCCCGTAACGCGGCCTCAGCCCGACCGAGGAGATCGGCCGCCCCGAGTACCTCGGAGTCCTCGACACCGTCGATGGCACTGAGTGCGCTGGCGGCGCTTTCTCGCAGCCCGTCAACATCCTGCAGGCGACGAATCAACTGGAGCAGCTCCGCGTCTTCCCCAGGGGTCGGCGCTACCTCCGCGATTTCCGCTATGGCGAAGCGGAGCCGGTCCACCTCTTGAGCTAATTCTCGCCGCTTCTCGGTGCGTTCCTTCAAGTCCTTCGCCAGCTTCCGCCAAGTGCGGTACAACTGCTCGTAGCTGGCCCGCAGCTCGGGGATCGCCGAGTCATAGCGGTCGAGGGCTTCGAGTTGCGCTTCTGGGACTAGGAGCCGGAGCTGGTCATTTTGGCCATGGATGGTCAGTACTTCTGCCGCGAAGTCGTGCAGCGTGGCGGCGGGAACAGCGCGCCCTCCGAGATGCGCCTTGGAACGGCCACCGGAATTGACCACTCGGGTGGCCAAGACTTCACCAGACTCGTCGGTGCGAGCCCCAGCATCGTCGAGTAGCTGCGCCACCTGCCCGGCAGCCTGCTTGCTCAGGTCATCGACGAGGAATCTGCCTTCGACCACAGCTTGCTCAGCACCAGTACGCACCCGGGAGGCGTCAGCGCGGGAGCCACTGAGCAGCCGCAGCCCGGTTACCACCATGGTTTTACCGGCACCGGTCTCACCCGTGAGTACCGTGAATCCCGGGGAGAATTCGAGCTCCGCCTTCGGGATGACGCCGAGGTTCTCAATTGCGATGTCTGCGAGCATAGCTGTCTACCTTAGTCCTCGACGGGGCCGCGCCAGCCGTCGACAGGCAGGCGGAACTTGCGTACCAGCCGGTCAGTAAAAGGCAGATCGTCCAGGCGTACCCAGCGCACCGGTCGCTCACCGCGGCGCACTTCCACGCGCGAACCCGGGGGCATGTGCACGCTTCGGAAACCATCCATGATCGCGATCGCGGCAGCGTTCCGAGACTCTACCGCAACCCGGGAATGTGGGCTGACTACCAGTGGTTTAGCAAACAGCGCATGGGCGTTATTCGGCACCACCAACATTGCGTCTAGTTCCGGCCATAGCACCGGGCCGCCAGCGGAGAAGGCGTATGCGGTCGAGCCGGTGGGCGTAGATATGAGCACGCCATCGCAGCCGAAGCTGCTGACAGGGCGGGAGTCTACTTCCAAGGTCGCATCCAGCACGCCACGGCGATTGAGGTTTTCTACACTCACCTCGTTGAGCGCCCAGCCACGCTCGATGACATTACGTTCGGAGTCTCGGATCACCACTTTCAGCGTCATCCGGTCTTCGACCCGGTAGTCCTTGGCGATCACCCTCCGGATCGCTTCCTCCATGGAATCGCTTTCCCATTCCGCGAGGAAACCGATATGCCCAAGATTGATTCCGAGCACCGGCAGATCGGCGGAATGAGCCAGGTCGGCGGCGCGGAGGAAGGTGCCGTCGCCGCCCAGCACCAGCACCAACTCGACACCTTCAGTGGCAGCTTCGACATGCCCATAGTTTCGGAATTCAGAGAGCACCGGATGCTTGCGGATTACTTCCGCATCGGGCCCCACGATGAGTCGCACGCCGATGCCCGCATCCCGGAGCTGGGTCGCCGCCTGCGCAGCGGAGTCCAGGTTCGTCTTGCGCCCGGTGTGTGGCACGAGCAGTACTTCACGTTCGGTCATTGCGGGCCCTCCTCAATAGCGGTGCGCACCAATTCGCGCACCTCGGCCTCGGTTTTTGCGTTGTCGCCACCATCCTTGCGCAGCCACAGGAAATACTCCACGTTGCCCGAGGGGCCCGGCAGCGGCGAGGCCACCACGCCCTTGAGACTGAGTCCTAGCTTTTGTGCCGCCAGTGCAACGTCCCCAGTCACTTCTGCGCGCAGCTCGGCGCTCTTCACCACGCCGCCCTTACCCAGACGCTCCTTGCCCACTTCGAATTGGGGCTTGACCATCGGCAGTAGGTCTGCGCCATCATTAAGAACGCTGACGATTGCTGGCAGCACGAGGTTCAGTGAGATGAATGACAGGTCGCCGACCATTGCCTCGCACGGCCCGCCGGTCTGCTCCAGCGTGAGATTTCTGATGTTGGTGCGGTCCAGTACGCGCACGCGGTCATCGTTCTGCAAGCGCCAGATGAGCTGGCCGTACCCGACATCCACGGAAACGACTTCCCGGGCGTCGCGACGCAGGCACACGTCTGTAAAACCACCGGTAGACGCGCCCGCGTCGAGGACCTTCTTAGCCTTGAGACTCAAGCCCCGTGGTTCGAAAGCAGCCAGCGCACCGAGCAGCTTGTGTGCGCCTCTCGACGCCCAGTCGTCCCCGACCTCCTCATCCACCCGTATCGAAGCATCTGGTTCCACGACGGTCGCCGGTTTTAGCGCCAGCATACCGCCCACATAGACATGACGGCCCCGGATGAGTTCCGTGGCGTGTTCGCGGGAGCGAGCGATCTTGCGGCGCACCAGCTCGGCATCCAGCCTCCTACGAGCTACCATCTTCGCGTCTCCTCCTGCTACTGCAATGCTTTGTGAACGATCTCGTGGGCCTGGGCGAGCTGCTCGGCTTCTTCCTTCAGCGAAGAGGTCGGCTCGCCCAGCACCTCGGCAACCGCCTGGTCGATGTCTTCCGGGGTGGTGGTGGGTTGCCGCGGATCCCGGGGAACTGGTGTTATCGCCACTGGGCTACCGCCTGCTGCGCAGCATCGCCTTCCGCCAGGATGGAGGTCACTTCGGCGTCCACAGCCCAGGCCGCCGCCACGGCGGAACGGAAGGCTTGGATCGAGGTGCCGGCAGGATCGCCACCGCTGAGCGTGAGGGTGTGGCCGTCGATACGCGCCGCGAAGCCGCCTTGTACGCCGGGCCTCAACTCCGCTGGGTCCTGGAACAGGGCCTGCATTGATTCCGCGATGAGGGTTGCCCGTTGACTCGGTGGCGCATTCAGGATGTCGCGATGCCCGCTCACACCCGTGATGACCTGCAACGTATCCATTCCCGCGGCTACGCCTCCAGCGATGTCCGTATCCAGACGGTCTCCAACCGCGAGTGGCCGCGTGGATCCGAGCCTCGCCGCAGACAGCCGGAACATCTCCGGTTCTGGCTTGCCGGCAGAGCGCGGTGTTACACCGGTGGCACTGACGACGGCCGCAACCATCGAACCATTGCCCACGTGCAGGCCCCGTTCCATCGGCAGGGTGGTATCAAGATTGGAGGCAAGGTAGACCGCTCCCTGACGGATAGCGAGGGCGGCTTCGGACAGCTCAGCCCACCCAGTTTCCGGGTTGTGCCCGTGCAGCACTGCTGCTGGGCGGTCATCTGCGGTGGTGGTGACGCGGAATCCGGCCTGCTTTGCAAGCTCGCGGAAGGATTCAGTACCTAACACCAGGACGGTTGCGCCCGGCTCGCACACTGCTTCGGCCATGAGAACTGCTGCTTGCGCAGAGGTCATGACGTCGGCTGGCGAAGCCTTCAAGCCGAGGGCGCCTAGCTGCTCCGCGACGACCTGTGGTGCCTTGGAAGCGTTGTTGGTCACGTACATAGCGGGCATGCCGGAATCGCGAATGGACTCCACCGCATGCTCGATCGCGCGGCCACCCTCCCAGATAGTGCCGTCTAGGTCCAGCAGCAGGGCATCATAGGTGTCGACTAAACTCATGCACCCAACTCTAATCGACGCCACTCCAGCGGGGTTAAGCCAGCTCCGCTAGTCGCTCCTTGGCGTCCAAGAAGCCATCTTCATCGGCGCGGTCAGCAGCCTCGAACCACTGCTTGGCCTCATCCTTGCGATCAACTCGCAGCAGCGCATCAGCATAGGCGTAGAGCAAGCGAGAAGCACTAACTCCCGCCGCATCCTGCTGAGGATGCAACTTCGACAGCTCGGTGACAGCAGCCTCGTCTTGGCCTAGGTCGTGACGGGCTCCAGCGACGACGATCGCCAACTCAATGCGCGTTTCTTCATCCAGCTGCTCGCCAGCAACCTCACGTGCCAGCTCGATGGCCTTCTCCGGGCGCTCCAATGCACGTTCGCAATCGGCCATGACGGCGATCAGCCCTGAGCCGCCGCTCATTCGGCGCGCTGCCCGCAACTCGGACAGGGCTTCTTTCCATTCACCAGCATGGTAAGCGGCGATGCCGGCAGTCTCGCGCACTACGGATACTCGGCCACCACGATCCTTTGCGGCCCGGGCGTGGCGCAGTGCCAGCTTTGGGTCGTCCGCAAGCAGGGTGGCCGCCATGATCATGTGCTTTGCGACGGCGTCTGCATTATCCTTCGCCAGGCTTCTCAGGTCCTGGAGGACGGATGGGTCAAGATCCTTAGCATCCAGGTCGGCCGGCAAATCAGGCTCGTTTTGGCGGCTCGCAATGCGTTCTTCTCGGAAGCCAGCACGGTTCGGGCCGGCATGGAATTTGCCGTCGTTACGTCCAGCTCCGCCGCGCTGAGCGTGGCGACGCTCCCCCTCACGTCGCTCCCCACGGTCGCTGCGCTCATCGCGACGTCCTTCAGATCGTCGCTCAGATCCGCCGGGGCGCGAGCTGCCACCACGTGAAGAGTTTCCGTTGCGTGAGTTGTAGTCACCCATAGTCTGTGAGGACCTTCCAATTTGTCGAGCTGTTAAGTTAGATTTCTATTGTAGGACGCAAAGCACAAAAAGGGGTGTGTATAAGCGCTATTGCTTATACACACCCCTTCGTATTTGTTTATCTAGTTTTTAGGCCGGCGGTGACCTACTCTCCCACACCCTCCCAGGTGCAGTACCATCGGCGCAGAAGGGCTTAGCTTCCGGGTTCGGAATGGGACCGGGCGTTTCCCCAACGCTAACAACCACCGACACAATCAACAACACAAACACACACAACACGTGTGCTGTGTCAGACACTGCACAATGAACACGAACAATTCTTTTTCTTTATTTCCGGCAAGACACGTCACATAATACTTTTAGCGTTACCCACAATGGGGTTTTGTCTTGGTCAATTAGTACCAGTCACCTCCATGAGTTGCCCCACTTCCAGATCTGGCCTATCAACCCCCTAATCTAGAGGGAACCTCAAAAGAAACCTTATCTCGAAACAGGCTTCCCGCTTAGATGCTTTCAGCGGTTATCCCTTCCGTACGTAGCCAACCAGCCATGCACCTGGCGGTACAACTGGCACACCAGAGGTACGTCCGTCCCGGTCCTCTCGTACTAGGGACAGCCTTTCTCAAGTTTCAACGCGCGCGGCGGATAGAGACCGAACTGTCTCACGACGTTCTAAACCCAGCTCGCGTGCCGCTTTAATGGGCGAACAGCCCAACCCTTGGGACCTACTCCAGCCCCAGGATGCGACGAGCCGACATCGAGGTGCCAAACCATCCCGTCGATATGGACTCTTGGGGAAGATCAGCCTGTTATCCCCGGGGTACCTTTTATCCGTTGAGCGACACCGCATCCACAAGCCAGTGCCGGATCACTAGTCCCGACTTTCGTCCCTGCTCGACCTGTCAGTCTCACAGTCAAGCTCCCTTGTGCACTTACACTCACCACCTGATTGCCAACCAGGCTGAGGAAACCTTTGGGCGCCTCCGTTACTCTTTAGGAGGCAACCGCCCCAGTTAAACTACCCACCAGGCACTGTCCCTAACCCAGATCATGGGCCGAGGTTGAGGTATCTACTACGATCAGAGTGGTATTTCAACAACGACTCAACAACACCTAGCGATGCTGCATCACAGTCTCCCACCTATCCTACACAAACCGCACCAAACACCAATACCAAGCTATAGTGAAGGTCCCGGGGTCTTTTCGTCCTGCCGCGCGTAACGAGCATCTTTACTCGTACTGCAATTTCACCGGGCCTGTGGTTGAGACAGCAGGGAAGTCGTTACGCCATTCGTGCAGGTCGGAACTTACCCGACAAGGAATTTCGCTACCTTAGGATGGTTATAGTTACCACCGCCGTTTACTGGGGCTTAAATTCTCCGCTTCGGCTAATAGCCTAACAGGTCCTCTTAACCTTCCAGCACCGGGCAGGCGTCAGTCCGTATACATCGACTTATCGTCTTCGCACGGACCTGTGTTTTTAATAAACAGTCGCTTCCCTCTATTCTCTGCGACCACAACCAGCTCACACCGAAAAGATGATCACCAGCCATGGCCCCCCTTCTCCCGAAGTTACGGGGGCATTTTGCCGAGTTCCTTAACCACAGTTCACCCGAACGCCTTAGTATTCTCTACCTGACTACCTGTGTCGGTTTAGGGTACGGGCCGAATATGCACATCGCTAGAGGCTTTTCTCGACAGTACAGGATCACCAACATCAACTTAAAAAGTCTACGCATCACGCCTCACCCATAACGCGGTCCCGGATTTACCTAGGCCGCGGGCTACACGCTTACACCACAATCCAATAAGTGGCTCGGCTACCTCACTGCGTCACCCCATCACTTAGCTACTACCAGATCAGGCCCCACGCATCCACAACACCAGACCAACAAAGTTGGACCAGATATGCTTCAGGGTGGTTAGTATCACTGATTCACCATGGTCGCACACACTCGGGTACGGGAATATCAACCCGTTATCCATCGACTACGCCTGTCGGCCTCGCCTTAGGCCCCGACTCACCCTGGGAAGACGAGCTTGACCCAGGAACCCTTAGTCATCCGGCGGATAGGATTCTCACCTATCAATTCGTTACTCATGCCTGCATTCTCACTCGCGTACACTCCACACCAGGTTACCCGGATGCTTCAACGCAGTACACGACGCTCCCCTACCCAACATATAAATATATTGCCGCGGTTTCGGTGGTGTGCTTGAGCCCCACTACATTGTCGGCGCAGAACCACTCGACCAGTGAGCTATTACGCACTCTTTCAAGGATGGCTGCTTCTAAGCCAACCTCCTGGCTGTCTAAGCGATCCCACATCCTTTTCCACTTAGCACACTCTTAGGGACCTTAACCGGCGATCTGGGCTGTTTCCCTCTCGACTACGAAGCTTATCCCCCGCAGTCTCACTGCTGCACTAACTTAACCGGCATTCGGAGTTTGGCTGACGTCGCTAAGATTGTAGTCCCGCTAAACCAACCAGTAGCTCTACCTCCGGCAAGCACCATACAACGCTGCACCTAAATGCATTTCGGGGAGAACCAGCTATCACGGAGTTTGATTGGCCTTTCACCCCTACCCACAACTCATCCCCTCAGTTTTCAACCTAAGTGGGTTCGCGCCTCCACAACCTCTTACAGCTGCTTCACACTGGCCATGGGTAGATCACCCCGCTTCGGGTCCAAGACATGCCACTAAACACACTAGTTAGTATTCGCTTTCGCTACGACTACCCCACAACGGGTTAACCTCGCGACATGCCGCTGACTCGCAGGCTCATTCTTCAAAAGGCACGCCATCACCCCAAAAGGGCTCTGACGGATTGTAAGCACACGGTTTCAGGTACTATTTCACTCCCCTCCCGGGGTACTTTTCACCATTCCCTCACGGTACTAATCCGCTATCGGTCACACTGAGTATTCAGGCTTACCGGGTGGTCCCGGCAGATTCACAGCAGATTTCACGAGCCCGCTGCTACTCGGGGAAAATTATCACACAACAACCAGTCATTTTCAGGTACCGGGCTCTCACCGTCTACGGCAGGCGTTTCCACACCACTTCCCCTAACAACCAATCCATCATGAGTGGCACGGCAGCACCACAACAATAAAACCCCACAACCCCGCACACGCAACCCCTGCCGGGTATCACACGCATACAGTTTAGCCAAAAATCCACGTTCGCTCGCCGCTACTAACGGAATCACAATTGTTTTCTTCTCCTACGGGTACTGAGATGTTTCACTTCCCCGCGTAACCTCCACACCCACTATGAATTCATGGGCAGGTAACCACACATCACTGCGGCTGGGTTTCCCCATTCGGACACCCTCGGATCAACGCTCTATTGGCAACTCCCCGAGGCTTATCGCAGCCTTACACGTCCTTCATCGGCTCAGTATGCCAAGGCATCCACCGTGTGCCCTAAGTAACAAAACACCATAAAGGCAACACAAAAATACTAAAACACTTACAAAAAATAAAGATGAAAAATTGCTCGCGTCCACTATACAGTTCTCACACAACACACCCACCCACCAACAACCACCACACACAAAGCGCAGCAACCATCACCAGATGAATCAACAGGAAACAACACAAACACATGTCATCCCAGACACCCAACAGCATGCCAAGCACCCACAACAAAGAATTTTCTGGTCGCACCACACGCCACCTAACGGCACGCGGGTTGGTCTCCACCCGATTCAAAATAAACCAACAGCAGAACACTCGCCCACTACATTGGCATATCAACGGCCTACAACTGCAGGCCAAAAAGCTCCTTAGAAAGGAGGTGATCCAGCCGCACCTTCCGGTACGGCTACCTTGTTACGACTTCGTCCCAATCACCGATCCCACCTTCGACAGCTCCCCCCAAAAAGGTTGGGCCACTGGCTTCGGGTGTTACCGACTTTCATGACGTGACGGGCGGTGTGTACAAGGCCCGGGAACGTATTCACCGCAGCGTTGCTGATCTGCGATTACTAGCGACTCCGACTTCATGGGGTCGAGTTGCAGACCCCAATCCGAACTGAGGCCGGCTTTCAGCGATTAGCTCACCCTCACAGGCTCGCGACGCGTTGTACCGACCATTGTAGCATGTGTGAAGCCCTGGACATAAGGGGCATGATGATTTGACGTCATCCCCACCTTCCTCCGAGTTAACCCCGGCAGTCTCTCATGAGTCCCCGCCATAACGCGCTGGCAACATAAGACAAGGGTTGCGCTCGTTGCGGGACTTAACCCAACATCTCACGACACGAGCTGACGACAACCATGCACCACCTGTACACCAGCCACAAGGGAAACTACATCTCTGCAGCGATCTGGTGTATGTCAAGCCCAGGTAAGGTTCTTCGCGTTGCATCGAATTAATCCACATGCTCCGCCGCTTGTGCGGGCCCCCGTCAATTCCTTTGAGTTTTAGCCTTGCGGCCGTACTCCCCAGGCGGGGCGCTTAATGCGTTAGCTACGGCACAGAAGTCGTGGAAGACCCCTACACCTAGCGCCCACCGTTTACAGCATGGACTACCAGGGTATCTAATCCTGTTCGCTCCCCATGCTTTCGCTCCTCAGCGTCAGTTACTGCCCAGAGACCTGCCTTCGCCATTGGTGTTCCTCCTGATATCTGCGCATTTCACCGCTACACCAGGAATTCCAGTCTCCCCTACAGCACTCAAGTTATGCCCGTATCGCCTGCACGCCCGAAGTTAAGCCCCGGGATTTCACAGACGACGCGACAAACCACCTACGAGCTCTTTACGCCCAGTAATTCCGGACAACGCTCGCACCCTACGTATTACCGCGGCTGCTGGCACGTAGTTAGCCGGTGCTTCTTATACAGGTACCGTCACAAAAGCTTCGTCCCTGTCGAAAGAGGTTTACAACCCGAAGGCCGTCATCCCCCACGCGGCGTCGCTGCATCAGGCTTGCGCCCATTGTGCAATATTCCCCACTGCTGCCTCCCGTAGGAGTCTGGGCCGTGTCTCAGTCCCAATGTGGCCGTACACCCTCTCAGGCCGGCTACCCGTCGACGCCTTGGTAGGCCATTACCCCACCAACAAGCTGATAGGCCGCGAGCTCATCCCACACCGCACAAGGCTTTCCACCCCCCACACTAAAGAGGAGTGAATATTCGGTATTAGACCCAGTTTCCCAGGCTTATCCCAAAGTGTAGGGCAGATCACTCACGTGTTACTCACCCGTTCGCCACTCGAGTACCTCCGAAGAGGCCTTTCCGTTCGACTTGCATGTGTTAAGCACGCCGCCAGCGTTCGTCCTGAGCCAGGATCAAACTCTCCATAAAAGAACAAATGATTAAATAATCAGTGCTATGAAAAGCCCAACTACCTAGCAAAACAAACAACCAGCAAAAAAATAAAGCTAGATTGTCCAAAAAAGTGATGACCGACAATCCGACGAGGAAAAACCCGCCACCACAAAAAGTTGAGTATTAAATGCTTACACAGACCCCTCCGGGCCTGCCGGCACCAACACACAACCAAAAAATCAAAAGATACAAAAAGTATCAAAATAAGTACTTGGCACACTATTGAGTTCTCAAACAACACACGCACAC